>JAHJEX010000077.1 GCA_018825385.1 Patescibacteria group bacterium | reverse complement strand
CCCTCCACCAACTTCGCTTTATGTTCATGCATTCTTCGGATAATATTGTTTGTTACACCAATATATAGCACCTTATCTGTCTTGTTAGTCAAAATGTATACATAGTATTTTCTCATATCTTCTTTCAATACCTTTAGTAGCACAGGGCACCTCTTCTCTATTCTATTAGTTTCTTAACAATGCCATTAGTAGCATTCACTTCCACCCTATCACCATCCTTTAGTACTTTGGTTACTATTTTTGTTCCTATTACACAAGGGATATTCATTTCTCTCGAAACAATTGATGCATGACATGTAAGGCCTCCCTCATCAGTTATGATAGCAGACGCCTTTTTCATTGCCGGAATAATACTTGGTGATGTCGCACTAGATACCAAAATATCTCCATAGTTCATTTTTTTCATATCTTCCGACCTATTAATAACTTTTACAGTTCCTACCGAATTACCCGCACACGCACAATCTCCCTTGATCACTTTCGGGTGAAGTTGCATTTTATTCTTCTTAGTTTTTTGTACTATAGATTCTGAAAATTGCTTAGCTTCTTTTCCAATCAATACTGATACTGAACCATTATCATTTGGAACGCATACATTAAAACTTTTTATGCTATTTATTAGCTCCGTATCTATTTTTTTATTATGAATCAATCCATCATCAATCATATTAAATGGAGTTGATTTGGCTTGATCGAGGGAAAGATACAATCGACGACCGATTTCCTTCATTAATTTTTTTGCATGAAAGTATGATTTGCTTTCATAGTCCTTTCTTCTTGGTTTTCCCCATATAATTTTTCCGGCAAGCTTTAATATTTCAAGATCAAATTTATTGGGTTTTAACAAATCGACATATTTTCTCTGTTTGACTATTAAATCTTTTCTTTCAATTTTATGTTTTTCTATTTCCACTGATGGCATTATTCCCTTTTCTAAATAGTCTCGAATGAATACAATAAAATCATCCTCCATGTATTCAGGACCATCATACACAAAATAAACCCAACAATATTTTTTTGTATGTTTTTTTAGATCCGCGCAAAAATTAGGATAGGATTTTTCTAGGTAGCTAAATTCTTTAGTCTTTAGATCAGACATTAAAGCATGATTATCAAAATATTTTGCCATTAGTCTTAATAGATCTAAATCTTGATCTTGTGCAAATGAATTTTTTGTTGGGCTTGTAAAAACAGTGTAATATTCTTGATAATCTCCTTTAGAAACATGTTTCTTTAAAAAATCTTTCAGGCTTTGTTCTATAAATGAAAAACCCTGGAAATCCAAAATTGGTAATACCACGCCATGAGCTGATTGTTTTTCTTGCAACTCTGCAAACCTCCTTAATAATTCAGCAAGCTGTGTACCAGACAGTTTCTTGAGATTTGTCTTAAAAATACTTTTTTCCGTCCAATCACTCATTTTCTTTCCGTTTGCATCAGTGATATCAATAATTCTCTCAATGAATTTAGGATACTTAAGAACCTTTTTCTTGAAATGCTCATGGGTTTTTCCCCAGGTTTTAAGATCAGTGATGTATTTAATGTTTCCTTTGTTGTATATAATACCTAAAAGCGGCCTTGGCGCATTAAATAACTCTTTGTACCTAAAAAAGCAATTAACCCAAATGTAGTTGCGCAAAAACATTGAATTGTAATCTTCTGCAATAACCTCCCAATTGTATTTTTTATATGACATTCTAAGAGTATTTCTTTATTAATAATTTTGCAGCATCTTTGAGAGTTTCTATACGGTAAAATATGAACTTATTCTGTGTTGTGATGCCCCATTCTAAAATTATTTCTTTTTGCTTTATCTTTCTTTCTGCTTGTAATATCTTTTTTTTCTCGGCGGGTGATAATAGTTTCTTTTTTCCAGATGAGCTGATAAGTTTTCCTTGCTCATAAAAATAGCTGGCATCAACTTTCCCGTACCGCATCAAATCTACAATCGACCCCCTTGCTGATTCAATAACTGTCCGGTTTCTTTCGATTAAAACTGTACCACCCTTTTTCCATTTCCAAGAAGGGTAAATTACAAACAATGCTTTCCCTTTGAGTTTTT
>JAHJEX010000076.1 GCA_018825385.1 Patescibacteria group bacterium | reverse complement strand
GTCAACATATGCAAAGATCTGGAAATCATAGCTAAGTTCAATTTCTTAGCTACTACTCCTATCATCGGCAAGCGAAGAATCACACGGTGAATCGTTTTTTTAAATTTTTCGGAGTATTTCACGCTCATTCGAAATGCAAATACAAATATTATTAACCCTGCTGCCAAATACAATCCGTAACTAACCACAAAATTGCTTATTGCAATCAAACCACGAGTAAAAACAGGGAGGTCAGCTGAAACATCAGAATAAATTGTTGCAATTCTTGGGATTACAACAATCATCATTATTACAACAATCACAATCATTGTTACAAAAATAAGTACGGGGTACACAAGCGCATTTCTAATCTTTCTCAGTAGCTTATAATCACTCTCTTGCTGGGTGGCAAGAAACTCAAGGGTTTCAACTAATTTTCCACCGTGCTCACCGATTCTAATCATTGCAATTGTTACCGGAGAAAAAACATTTTTGTATTTTTCTAACGCGGATGAAAGTGTCTTACCTGAATTTACAGCTTTTTCAAAATCAGCAATAATCCTTTTCATATTAGGATTTGAATTCTGTTCCCTGGAAGAAGCTAATGCGTCAGGAAGATTCAATCCTGCCTTCATCATAGTCATAAGACTGCGCATAAAGACTATGCGATCAATTCTTGAAATATATCGAAACATTCCCTGCCATATTGCATTCTTGTTATTAATCTTGACCAGAGTCACAACAGAATTACCCTGATTTGATAATTGCTTAGTTATTTTCTTTTTTCTCCATCCCCTAACCAGACCACGGTGAATGGTGTTTTCAAGATCTATCAAGGTGTATTCAAAATTTCTCATAATGATTGCTATTTAGTTACTCTTATTATTTCTTCCAAGGTAGTTTGCTTATTCAATACTTTTATAATGCCGTCTTCATGCATCGTCTTCATATTTTTATCTTTTGCTGATTTTTCAATAGCAGACGTATGTGCTCGACTAATTATAAGATCATGAATATCTTCATCAACGTTCAGAATTTCAAAGACTCCTGTTCGTCCAAAATATCCTGTATCCAGACATTCTGGACAACCCTTACCTTTTGCAACAGTCGGTTGTGATTTAGCGGAATATTTCTCAACATATTCTTTAGGTAGAGAATTGGTTGTGAATTCTGTTTTGCATGAATCACAGATACTTCTTACCAAACGTTGTCCGATTATTGTTTTCAATGTTGAGGCAACTAAATATGGTTCAACTCCCATATCTAGCAATCGTGGAATTGCTGCTGCCGCGCTGTTCGTATGCAGAGAAGTTAATACCAAGTGCCCGGTCATAGCAGCATTGATTGCTATAGTTGCTGTTTCCTTGTCCCGAATCTCTCCGATCATTATTATGTCAGGATCCTGACGTAATATGGAGCGTAAACCATTTGCAAAATTCAAATTCACATGCGGGTTAACCTGCATTTGGTTCGCACCATTTAAGTGATACTCAATAGGATCTTCGATTGTTGATATATTGACTTGCTGACGATCAATAGCTTTCACCAGCGAGTACAAGGTAGTAGTTTTACCTGATCCAGTTGGTCCGGTAACGATAACCATCCCGCTGGACAAACCCAAGGTTTTTACCAAAGCTTCTCGATTGCTTTTTCTTAAGCCCAGGGTATTTAGTGAAAGTTGTTCGTTATCTGTATCTAAAAATCTTAAAGAAGCTTTCTGGCCGTGTAAGGTAGGAATAATTGATAAACGAATTGCCACTTTATATCCTGATTCATTGAAACTAAACCTGCCATCCTGCGGACGCATATGCTCGTCTATGCGAAGTTGGGCAAGAATTTTAGTTCGGGCAATGATTGGCGCCAGCAATTCCCTTGGCAGTGTAAAAAACTGATGAAGCATGCCATCCATCCTAAAACGTACAGAAACAGAATCTTCACGAGGCTCTATATGCATATCACTTGCCTCACTCTTAATTCCAAAGATTAGCATCTGGTTAAGCAAGGAAATTATAGGAGCTTCCTGTGCCATAGTTTCAGGGTTGTTATTCGCTCGGCAAGCTCTTTGTATTAATTCAGTTATTGTTTTTTTGCTATCTTCTGCAGAATTATTAAAAGCTTCTTCTAGAGTCTGTTTTATGTCCCTTTGATTTGCTAAGTATACGGCAATATTCTTTTTCAGTGCTTTCTTCATATAAGCAATAAGTTCCGTATTCTCCGGTCTGGCCATTGCCACATAAATGTATGCGTCATCTTCCTGAAATGGAACTACCAAGTGCTCAAGACAAATTGATGAAGGTAGTTTTTTTATAACTTCTGGATAGATTTTTACCTGATTCAAATCAACTACTTGAAGAGAATGAGACTCCTGAAGCAATGATATTAGCTTGGAAGAAGGGACCATTCCCTGCTCAATACAAAAATCCAACACATTACCCATTTGGAGTTTTTCGTACTCCTTGAGTTTACTGGATGTTTCTTTTGATAATATACCCTCTTTTCTTAGGGCATCACTGACTTGTTTGGCAATCATCTTATTTTCAAAACAAATTTAGCTAAGATAAGCGCATATTTTTGTTTTGGTTTTTTTTGAGTTCTTCAATTAAGAAAACATAGTAGCTTATACTATTAGTGCCATTTTGTCAAGACCCATGAGATAAAGGGATAAAAAAGCCCGTAAATACCATTGGTATCACGGGCAGCCGATTAAGGCCTAAAAAGAGAAAAAGAGCGAATTGCTCACAGGTTCAGGGTCAGTGACTCCGCGTGAATGATGTGGATCGGACTAGAGTCTCGACGCATTCGCTGAAGGTCTTGATCAGTCCAATTCAGTCTAAGCGTTTTGCCAACATTAGCCGTAACATCGGCCAAATGCTGTTCTGTAAGCCACTCGAGCATATCGGGATCCGTTTGCACCAACTTTCCGGTAACAACTACCTCGAATTCATCACGGGAATTCTCGGAAATAGCAGCATTCAGTGACCTGAAATCGATCGGATCACCGGCGAAGAAGAACTCAGTTCCCTCTTGGTAACAACAGATGTAAACACCATCATCAGGAACCAGATCACCCTCACGGATAGACATAAAAAGTCTACCCTCTTCGTCAGCGCGTTCTACCCAGATTTTCGCATTCTCCACACGATCGACGGTCGCACTTGCCTGCTTTGTCATACATCAATCTCCTTCAACACTACAAGATCACATCCATGTGGCGAACTTTTGTCCACCTGCGAGTTGCAATTACGAATACTACCAGAAATATAACTTATGTCAAGGGATGATGACCAGAATAAAAAAAGCCTGCTGGAAAACAGGTAAATATCTATAATATGTCAGTCTATTTGTCCTTTTGTTTCTGGAAAAGAGCTTTAAAAGAGATTTTTTTATTCACTTCTAAAGACCCAAGTTCAAACAATTTAAATGCAAAGAAGAATCCAATCAAAACATAAGCAGAAACAGCAACTATTCCCAAAATAGATTCTAAAGGCGAGAGAGCATCAACAGAACTACGGAAAAGCAGAATTAAAGGAGCTGTAAATGGCGTATAACTCACTATTTTGGCTATCGATCCCGCAGGTTCAGCAATCAAAATCGTCGCAAAATAGATTGGGAGAATTGACAGCATAATGAATATTGTAGAAAACTGCTGAGCTTCTCTATATTTCGGCATTGCTGCACCAACTCCGACCATAATGCTCGAAAGAAATAGAAATCCGCCAATTGTATAAAATACTGACAATAGGACCTGGCCGAAAGTAACATCAACCGCTGACCAATCAATCGTAATTGGGAATATATTTGTTGAAGCAATTACTATGCCGGTCATTAAAGCCAGAAGCGCAATCAAAGCTGTAAGAGATACACCAGTAAGCCCTACTAATTTTCCCCAAATCAGTTGACGCGGTTTTACAATCGATAATATGGTTTCGATCATTCTATTCTCCTTCTCCTCGGAAACACTTGAAAGCATAAAGCTAGAAGAGAACATTACCAACAAGAAATAGACCAATATAGAAATTATTGGAATTATAAATACTTCGAACCTTTGATCTACTTCTTCTCCGTCTTTGTACAGAGTCTTTTTTAGCTCAATATTACTGGAGAATAATGCCACTCTTTCTGGATCCTCAATTTCTAGCAATATACTTTGTCGAATCATCTCTTTTGCCACATTGTTAAATCTATCTCGAGAAATTAAACTGGTATCTAAAGCATAAATCTCTATAACTTTGTCTTCGAGTACGTTCTCAGGATAGATAAATGCTGCGTCTGCATTCCCGGTCTTTACCTGCGCTTCCGCTTCTTCCACACCAGTTGCAACAAAATATGGAGGTTGGATTGCTGCCTCATTTACTATTCCTGACTGATCAACAATCAAGACATTATCAATATTCTTTACTTCCTCCTCTACCTTTTTTTCAACTTGAGTTCCTGAATACCCCGATATTCCTGCAAGTGCAAGATATAATATAGGAACAATAACAATCATTATCCAAAATGACGGCTTTTGAACGATTTTCAGATATTCTTTTTTCGCAACTTTTAGAATTGTATTCATTGCTGTTTCGATACCATTACAAATATCTCATCCAATGATGGTGCGGCTACTTCAAATTTTGTTACTTTTATTTCATCTGACGCCAAAAAGGAAAGCACCTGTTTTGGCACAATATTGTCTTTCAATATAAGTGAAGCTGTATTGTTGGTTTCATCAGCTATCGAATATAAGTCATCATTTTTTGGCAACTGTCCTCTATATCTCACATGTACTCTATCCTCTCCGAACTGTTCTTTTACTTCATCAACCTCCCCATAAAGAAGTCGTTTTCCATCCTTTATCATGACAAGTCTATCCGCAATCTTTTCTACTTCTTCCATTTGGTGAGTAATAAATATAATTGTACTACCTTTTTCTTTCATATCAACCAACATGTCCATCAACAGCGTGCGATTCACAGGATCCAGTCCCTTTGTAGGTTCATCAAGTATTAGGAGTTCTGGTTTATTAATAATTGTGATTCCTAGCTGAATCTTTTGTTGTTGGCCTGAAGAAAG
>JAHJEX010000075.1 GCA_018825385.1 Patescibacteria group bacterium | reverse complement strand
TTCATCAATGACCGGCGGATCGTTATTAGGCATGTCCAGTACAGTAGTGATTCCTCCTTTCACTGCCGCACGTGACCCAGTTAGCCAATCTTCTTTTGCTTCACCGCCCGGTTCACGAAAATGCACATGCCCATCTATTAAACCTGGTATTAAAGTTAACCCCGCACAATCAACTACCCTGCTTTCCACACCTTTTCCTATTTTAACAATCACACCATCTTTGATGTGAATGTCTGTTTCCTTATTATTTAGAATGCAGTTTTTGAGTGTAGTATCCATATTAAAAATTGTTCTTTACCCCCGATCCGGACCTGTGGTATTTTCCAAACTCAGTTATTCCTCTTACTGTCTTGGAATCAACAACCGGCCCTTTTATACACATTGGTTCGCCAGTGCCATCAACCGCGCAGGCACCACATACTCCCATTCCGCATTTCATATATCTTTCTATGCTAATCTGACAATTAATACCCGATGCTTCGCAAATATCAAATACCGCTTTTTCCATGAGCTCAGGACCACATATATATACTAGATCAATTTTTTCTTTTTTCAGGATTTCTTTTATCGGATCAGTAACCAAACCCTTAATCCCATGCGATCCATCATTGGTGGTCGTATATATCTCCGCTTCAAGATTATTTAGTCTATCTTGGAATAACAGCAGATCTTTGGAACGTGCCCCGTTTATAAAATGGATATCTACTTCATCCTGTACCAGTTCTTCTGCAATATTCAGAAGCGGCGCTACACCATATCCGCCGCCAACCATTACCACTTTTTTTGCACCATCTGCTTTCCAGAATCCCTTACCGTATGGTCCGCGGATACCTACTTTATCACCCACTTTCAGTCTAAACAGTTCTTCTGTAAATGGCCCCACTTTTGCAACAGCCAGGCCTAGTTCAGTGCCAGTGTCGTAAGCTATGCTAAATGGTTTTTCATCCACTCCAGGAATCCACATCATTACAAACTGTCCCGCTTGAGAATTAATAGAATGTTCAAAAAAGAATGTATCTACATTTTCATTTTCTTTCTGTCGCCTAGTAATAGGCATCATCAGAGGTTTGTCCAGTTTATTTATCCATTTTTCCATTGTTTTTCGTGGATTATGCCAATAATATCGTTAACTGATTCAAATCCCTCTTGTTTCAGATATTCTTCAATTTCATCTGTTATTTTCTTAAATACTTCTGCCCCGCGGTAGTAAACAGCTGTACCAACCTGAACCGCAGAAGCGCCTAACAGCATCATTTCTATTGCATCACGCCCACAGGTAACACCGCCAATGCCAATAACAGGTATTTTTACCGACTGATAAATATCAGAAACGCATCGGGCGGCAATCGGCCGCAGTGCCGGCCCGGAGACTCCACCCATCCCAAAATGCAATATTGGTTTTTTTGCATAGATATCCAGATGAATACCGGGCCCCATCGAATTAGTAGCAGAAATTGCATCTGCCCCTGCCGCTTCCGCCGCCTTGGCAATTTCGCCAATCGGCTGGCTTTCTGGAGAAACTTTTATGAACAATGGGAGTTTAGTCTTTGCTCGAACTTTTTTTGTAATTTCCTCAGTTGCCTCTGGTGTTCCCTGACCGGCAAGCGTTCCATATCCAGGAGTATGAGGACATGATAAAACAGCCTCGACAGCTGCAAATTCTTCACTTAGCAAGTTTTCCGCCATGTAAGCAAACTCGTCGGCATCTGTTCCTATAATGCTTGCAATAACAGGCCCACCTACATCCTTCAGATTTGTAAATTCTTTTTTTGCTTTTTCTAATCCCGGATTAGAATAGCCAACTGCATTCATAAATCCGCCTTCTATCGCATGCATATTCGGGGCATTGTGTCCTTTGCGCTCTTCTTTGCTGATTGATTTTATTACGCAGCCACCAGCACCGTTTTTAACAACATATTTTAACGAATCCTTGGTAACTCCAAGAATACCCGATGCTAAAATTGTCGGATTACTGAATTTTATACCTGCTAAATTGATGGAGATATCTGGCATGTTCTATGCAAGTGTAATTTCATCTAGATCAAATGTTCTTTCACAAAAGAAACAGTAAAGTTTAATAGGATTCTTTTTTGCTAAACTGAATTTGGTTACTACCGGCTCGTGATTAGTGATACAGCTGGGATTTCCACATTTTATAATTCCATTAATTTGATTTGGAATTGTGATTGGAATTTTTTTTGCTACTTTGAAATCTCTAATTATATTTATCGTTGCCGTCGAAGCTATAATTGCCAGTTTATTTACTTCCTCAGGTGTAAGCTCTCTCTTTTCGATCTTCACCACATCCTTCTTCTTGTTACTTTTGCTAGCAAAATGCATTCCAAGCGTTATAATATTTTGATCACCAGCAATTCCTAGCAGATTAATCACTTCTAACCCTTTGCCAGAAGGGATATGGTCAATTACTGTACCGTCTTTTATTGCGTAAACTTTGTATGCTCGCATAGTTTATTTTCCTAATGTTAAGGCTAAAAGCGCTTCTCGGACCCATAGGCCGTTTGAAGCCTGCTGAAAGTAATATGCATATGGAGTATCATCCACTTCATAGTTTATTTCGTTCACCCTGGGCAGTGGATGTAGGATCCTGAAATTCTTTTTCACATTTTTTAGTAAGGCATTGTTGATAATATATACATCTTTGACCTTTTCATATTCCATTGCATCGGCAAATCGCTCTTTCTGAATTCGCGTTGCGTAAAAAACATCAAGCTTCGACATTATCTTTTCTGGCTGAGTATGCTCTGAAAATTTTGTTTTATTTTCCTTTATTTCATCCAGAACATGGCCCGGCATCTTGAGTGATTCCGGAGATATGAAATACAGTCGACTATTAAACAGTGAAAGTGCATAAGCTAGAGAATGAACCGTTCTACCATATTTTAAATCTCCTACCATCGCAACATTCAAACCGCTTAACTTCTTTTGAGTTTCCAAAATTGAAAATAAATCCAGGAATGTCTG
>JAHJEX010000009.1 GCA_018825385.1 Patescibacteria group bacterium | reverse complement strand
CTTTGTTACAGATAATCGACCACCGATCACGGCAGATAGCCCAATTATTAAAAGAATATTCGCAATGTTAGAGCCAACTGCGTTTGCAGTTACGATCTCAGTTACTCCTTCAAAGGTAGCAACCAAAGATGAAACAATTTCTGGGAAAGAAGTACCAAGCCCGACTATTACCACTCCAACAATAAAAGGCGACAATCCAGCCGCCAATCCAATTTTTTCTGAACTTTTAAGCAACCAGTCAGCACCTTTTACAAGGACGACTAGCGAAACAATAAATATTACGATCCAAAGTGTAAGCATTGTATTTGAAGATTAGTCTTATATTGCCTAACTGGTTTTTATCTGAACCCTGTAGCCGTATTTTAATAATTTTTGTACTAGTGCCGGGGAGAGGACTTGCCCGTCTCACCTTGGCGGCGAGCCGAGGCGGAAACCTCCACGGGATTGCTCCCACAAGGTCCCCCGCCTGCCTTGCCGGACATTGATTACAAACATGGTGCCGCGGGAGAGACTCGAACTCTCACATCTTTCGATACATGGTCCTAAACCATGCGCGTCTACCAGTTCCGCCACCGCGGCCAGGTCAATAATCAATGGTTTCATTGATGAATTGCGTTGATACTACAAGTCTGGCGGGCAGGTAAACCTTGCGTGTATACCAATTTCACCACCCCGCTTATCGTAATTATTATATCATACAATGAAGGAAATTATTGTAAATAACTTCTGATATTTTGGCAAGTTTGATATACTTAAATACAGAGATTAATTAAACTAAAACATATGGAAGAAAAAAAGACCGAAAGCAAGGAATCAAACAACAAAATTGTAATGGCTATTATTGGAATTGTTGTCGTTATATTGGTTGGCTGGTATTTATATACAGTATTGTCTGACAATTCAGATGACACTCAAACAACGGTAAATCTTCAAGAAGCGGATGTGCTTATATTGGATGGTGTAAATGAGAACACAAATACTGCTGTAGTAAATAGCGATCCTGAAGCAAAGGAAAGAGATATTGAGAGGGTGGCTGACATTGAAGAAATAAGAATACAACTTGCAGTTTATAATGCTGATAAAGGCAACTATCCAGAGACGCTGGAAGAATTGGTAGCGGAAGGATATTATGAAGAACTCCCGGTTAATCCGACCCCTGGTGGAATAGATTATGTATATACACCGATCGGGTCTTTGCCGGCAAAGTTTTATGACTTAGCATATTTATTGGAAGCAGGAACAGATGAGTTAGAAGCAGGTGAGCATATTGCCAATCCTGACAGTATTGCCTTTCCTTAAATAGAGAAATCAAATAAAAAGTCCCCGGTGCTGAAAAGCTAGCCGGGGTTTAGGTTGTCTCGGGAGCGAGTACGGCAATCTCTGCCATTACCTTCTGGGTAATTCTGCACCACGTATCGCGACTTCTGAGATCACCAGGTTCATCTGTGCATGTAAATGGCTGTCCCACTTTTATCGTGATCCGTTTTCCGATGCGGGGGATTTTACAGCCTACCGGCATTACATCATTCATGCCCGTTACGTAAACGGGTAGGATTGTTGGCTGTGCCTGAGCGATGATGTAGCCGACACCCTCACGACCTTTGCCCAACTTACCATCTCGACTACGAGTTCCTTCAGGAAAGATGTGTAGAGTTCCTTCTTCTAGAGCGCTATTCGCCTTATGGAGAGCACCCACGTCTTGTCGCCCGGATTTAACCGGGATGCACTTCAGATGGGCAAACAAGAAGCCGGCAAACGGGGAAATGATTTTCCCCAGAAGTCTGAGGTTCCCCCTAAATAGTCCTCCGCGGAAGAAGTTCCGTTCGTCAGGCATATGAAAAGGGGGTAGCCAGGGCTTGAGTATAGCGGCGGGGAAGAAGAGCTTGGTACCGACCACGAAGCTGTCGATTAGAGTCACGTGGTTGGAAACGATCAGTAATCGTTTCTGATGAATGATGTTTTCTTTTCCGATGATTTCTGTGCGGTTAAGTACTCGGAAGAACACCCAACTCAAGAAACCGAAAGCCACCGTAATCAGGTGGCTTAGCCATCTGATTCTAAAAGGCATGGCGTTCTCCTTTAGTTGGAGATGGAAAGGACGGTGATTAGTGGCTCTACCTTAAAAGAAAGAAGAAAAACTGTCAATAAAAAAAAGAGCGTCCGCGATCAACCCAAGGGGGGTTGATTTTTTTGCGGACGCGATACTTATTAGCTCGGCATCGTCTCAAGGAGGGTGGCCAAAAGCCCATTGGCTATGGCAAGTGATTTTTCAAGTAGAGAGACGATCTCCGAAACTAATTCAGGAAAGAGCATTCCGAGAAGTAAGACTATGACCAGAAAGGTCGCAATGGTGCGAAACATAATGTTTCTGGTTAAGGATCCTGTTGACCAGAGGCCAAGGGAAAGCCGGGCGACTAACCCCGATCCATACTCCTCGGTACCCTCCAGAGAAGAAAAGACTGGCTAAAATTTTTCAATCTACTCTTCACCAGAGGGAACTTATTTTTGACATGTAAACGAGCTTTCCGCCCTCCAGTTTACATTTTTAGCGAAACTCTGTCAACCCCTATTTGACGTACTTTTCCTCATTTGATATGCTAAAAAAGGAATGGGCTTCCTCTGTGGCAGCCTTATTTTTTACCTTAAAAATATGTACAAAATGAAAGGAGCAGTGCTCCTATTCTCACTATTGACGGGCGTCCTTAGCCCTTTTTTTGTTTATTCTGAGAGTCTTCATCTGGTAATTAACGAAGTGCTTTACGACCCAAACGGGTCGGATCTAGGGAATGAATGGATTGAATTGTACAATCCAACCAGCAATATTATTGATCTTGCGAATTGGGCTGTTGAATCAGGCGGATCATCTTTCGGTAACATTTTGACATTTGAGAATGTAACTATTCAACCGCAGTCTTTTTTCGTAATTGGGGAGATGAATATTTCAGAGGCCAATTTAATAGTTGATGAATTAAAGTTTCAGAACGGAGGTTCAGCAACTGATGGAATCCGAATTGTTGATCAAAATGGTCAAGTCATAGATACATTGTTATATGACGAACCAAATACTAATCAGCTGCTAGATGATTCAAAAAATGTTGGCACAAATTTTGCTCCAGATGCATCTTCAGGGTCAAGCTTGGGTCGTGATAATCAATCAACTGATACTGACAATTGCACAAGCGATTTTATTGAGTACACTGTTACTTCTCTTGGTACTGAAAACATAATCATTTTACCGAATGAGGCCCCGGTAGCAGATGCAGGTTCTAATCAGAAAGGGGTAGTGAATGAAGAAATACAATTCGACGCTTCTGATTCATTTGATCCGAATGAAGACCCCATTAGTTATTCATGGGACTTTGGTGATGGAACAGGAAGCAATCAAATCGCACCAGTTCATCGTTACGGCAGTCCAGATAATTATCTAGTTGACCTGGTGGTTAGTGACGGAGAATTGCAGGACTCGGACTCTATTACTGTATCTATAACTGAAGCGCCAATCACCCCGCCACCGGGAGGATATCCGATTGGGGTAGTAATTAATGAATTATTGCCAAACCCAACTGGTTCAGATTCAGAAGGTGAATTTATTGAACTGCATAATATAAGCGACAATACAATTAGTCTTTCTGGGTGGCAGTTGGGAGATTCCAGTTCATCTATATATTGTTTTGAGGATCAATTGATTAAGTCGGATGAGTATCTTGCTGTTTTTCGAGAAGATTCGGGAATTGCCCTAAACAATAGCGGTGGTGATCAGGCTGTTCTGTATCACCCTGACGGAGAAATAGTCAACGGGGTTGAATATACCGGGAGTGCTGCTGAAGGAAAATCATACAGCTTATTGGGCTCTGGTGAATGGGTATGGAGCAAGCCTTCTCCCGGAGCGTCAAACTCAGTTTCTAACGATAATAATGCCCCCGAAGCAAAAATTGACGCTCCGCCCCAAGCGAAAGTGAATCAGGAAATTACTTTTGACGCTTCTGACTCTGCCGATCCGGATGGGGACAGCATGCAATTCGCTTGGGATTTTGGCGACGGCCAAAATGGAGAAGGTTCTGAAATAGTCCATCAGTTTTCAAAACCGGGTGCCTATACCGTTACCTTGACTGCTACCGATGAATACCAGGCTGAATCAAAAAATTCTGTGGTGATTCAGATTTCTGACTATGATTATTCCGAGAAAATATTAATCAATGAAGTGATGGCAAATGTGGCGGGTTCGGATAGTGATGGTGAGTGGGTTGAGCTGGTAAATTTAGATGATCGGGAAATAGATTTGGCCGGCTGGAAGCTTACGGACAGCAAAACGGACTACATTTTCCCGGCAGAAAGTCTATTGGG
This sequence comes from Patescibacteria group bacterium, assembly GCA_018825385.1. GTDB lineage: Bacteria > Patescibacteriota > Patescibacteriia > UM-FILTER-42-10 > UM-FILTER-42-10 > JAHJEX01. Next base: position 14,461 of record JAHJEX010000009.1, on the reverse strand, counting down.
AGCTGGCGAATACCTAATTATTGCCCGTCAGGAATCAAAAATAACTTTAAACAATTCAGCTGATTCTATTCTACTAATAAATCCGCGTGAAGAAATAGTAAACGGCGTAGAGTATATAAAGGCTCCAGAAGATATTTCTTTCTCACGGAAAGATTTCTCTGATCAATGGCTATGGACAGAGAAGCCCACACCAGGCGTTGTGAATGAATTTGTTGAAACTGAAAATCAATCTGAAGAAGCAGAAAAGGCGGAAAAAGAAGAATCGGATGAAGTGATGATTGCCGATATCCAATCAGCAAAGAAACTCACTAAAGGAACCTATGTACAAATAACAGGCTGGGTAACTGTAGAGCCAGGCGTATTGGCGACGCAAAAGTTTTATATTGCTGATCAGCAAGCTGGTGTTCAAGTATATTCATCGAAAAAAGACTTCCCCGAGCTTTCGCTTGGCGATTTTGTACAGGTAACCGGAAAACTATCAGAAGCAAGTGGAGAAAAGAAGGTAAATATTAGTATCTCAGAAGATATTATGATTCTTGAAGCACAAGAAATTATCCCAAACGCGGTAGTAACAGAAATAATCGATGAATCTTATGAAGGAATGTTGGTGACCATTGAAGGACCAATTACAGAAAAGAAAGGAAAAAGCTTTTATGTAGATTATGGGGCGCAGGAAGAAATAAAAGTATCAATAAAAGCTACTACCGATATAAAAAATTTGGATTTAGAGGAAGGACAGATGGTTCAAGTAACCGGAATCGTCAACCAGTCAAACGACATATACCAAATACTGCCCCGCTACCAAGATGATATTGTGTTTCCGGAAGTATTGGGTGAATCTTCTGAACTATCCGATGAGGAAACGACAATTGCTCCAGTTGAAGAAAATAACGAACTGATAAAATATTTAATAGTGGTGGGCATGGGAGCAATAATAGTAATAGCTGGACTGCTCGCGAAGAAGTTTGGATTGATTGAGAAGATTAGAACAAGATTGCTTAAGAAGTAACGGGATTGCTTCGTCTCCCTCGACTCCGCTCGGGATTCCTCGCAATGGTGAAGACAGTAACCATTGCAAGCGGCTAATTATTGTGACAGATTCCTCCACTTTTCCTCGGCAAGCTCGGAGTCGGTCGGAATGACGATCTATAGTGTCATTTCGACTGAAGCTTCGAACAGAAGCTGAATGGAGAAATCCAAAAGAAATATGAAACATTACTTCGTATATATAATGAGTAGTTATTCCAAAACTCTTTATATTGGTGTTACAAATAATTTAATTCGGAGAGTGCAGGAACATAAAAACGCAAAGGTTGAAGGATTTACAAAAAGATATAATATAAAGTATTTAGTTTATTATGAAATGACTGACAGTATTCTAAGTGTAATAGAGCGTGAGAAACAATTAAAAAGATGGAGACGTGAAAAGAAAATCAAACTAATAGAATCTCTCAATTCTAGTTGGGAGGATTTGAGTTTCTGTATTTGACAAATAAACTGTTTCTTGATTATATGAAAAGTGCAGACTCTTGTAAGTCTGCAGCTAGTCGCCGAACACTGTGAACGCATAAGGAGGTTGTCTTTAGCCCTATTAAGAGGGTGGAATCCTCTAAGTTGGAAAGGTTCGACTCCTTTCATTGCGATCTTCGCAGTTTTCCACGGGGAGCTTTAGTAGGGCGGATGTACTTAAACCGTGGCACCATGGTAGGTGCCAGAGAGATGGCCAAGAGCCACATTTGATCTTTCGAGGGAATGCTGGTCTCCAGATATCCCTTTTTTATTTCAATAAAAAAACAGGACTACGAATCCTGCGAGAAAATACCAAATCCACCAGGGGATTTATTGGATGGTGTATAGCTCTTCCATCAGATCCTTTCCAAGATGAAGTCTTAGAAATGTGCCTTGAATAGTAAATTATAGTAAAGTATAGAAAGAGAGGCATCAAATGAAAATAGCAAAATTACTTATAGTTATCATTATTGGAGGCGCTGCAATAATTTATCTATTGTATCAAATCGCGCTTGGACCTGAAGTAATGATGAATCAGGCAATAGTTCGGGCTGTACGTGTTAATCCTACACCTCCGGAAAGCGCTTTATTGAATGTTCCATATACTGTTCAAGCACCCTTTGCCAGATGGGATGCCTATGATGAAGATGCTTGTGAAGAAGCGGCATTACTTATGGCATACGAATATATTATTGGAAAAGATTATGAAAATGGAGTGATTCCTCAACAACAAGCCCAGGACGAACTGAAAAAGATGATTGATTTCCAAATATACGAATTTGATTTTAAGGTAGAAACGGATATTTATGAAAAGGAAACAAAACTTTTTGTAGAAAGATATTGGCCAAACTATACCACGCGAACGGTAGGAATATCTGCTGAAGCAATAAAAAGAGAAATTGCTCTAAGTAACCCAGTAGTAGTTCCGGTCACTGCGAGGATTTTAAGTAATCCTCATTATCACTATCCGGACTATCATATGCTTACAGTTATCGGATATAACAAAGAATCATTTATTACAAACGACCCAGGCACACAGCATGGTGAAGATTGGGAATATAATCAAGCGACTATAATAGAAGCGATTGAAGATTCTGGTGGTAGCCCCGCAGTGTTAGAGAAAAAATAAGAAACCAAGAAGCGCTTAATACAGGAACACTTATATTTTTTTCATAGATTACATATTAATTGCAAGCTGACCAAATATATATGGAAATTGTAACATACGCAAAAAAAACAACACTTTCCTTTTTAGTTAATTTCCAGTAGATTAAAGGTATGCCTGCGAAGCAAAAGAAAATAGTAATAATAGACGGAAATGCCCTGATTCACAGGGCTTTTCATGCGTTGCCTCCTTTAACTACAAAGGACGGCATGTTAGTTAATGCTGTTTATGGATTCACTACTATTTTACTTAGAGTTTTAAAAGATATTGATCCGGAATATGTTGCTGTCACTTTTGATTTGAAGGGACCCACATTTAGACATGAGGAATTTGAAGAGTACAAAGCAACACGCAAAAAACAACCGGACGAACTTTACGATCAGATTCCGATTATTAAAGATTTGGTACAAGCATTCAATATGCCGATTTATGAAGAAGAAGGGTATGAGGCGGATGATGTAATAGGCACTATTACAAGAAATAAAGATGTTTTAAGTAAAAATATTAAATCTATTATCGTTACGGGAGATATGGATGCTCTGCAATTGGTAAATAGTAATACAGAAGTGTACACGATGAAGAAAGGTATTGCTGATACTGTCACGTACGACACGAAAGCGGTTAAAGAGAAATATGACGGACTGGGACCAGATCAGATGATTGACTACAAAGCTTTGCGGGGGGATCCTTCTGATAATATTCCAGGGGTAAGAGGAATTGGTGATAAGGGAGCAATAACTTTGTTAAAAGATTTTGGGACGATTGAAAGTATTTACAAATCCTTAGAAAATAAAGACAAAAAAAGCGAAAAAATTTCAGAAAGAAATAAAAAACTTCTTTTAGGGAGCAAAAAAGATGCAAAAATGAGCAAAATGCTGGCGACGATTGTTACGGATGTTTCGTTTGAGTTTGATTTAAAAAAATGTAAGGCGGGGAATTATAATCGAGAAAAAGTTGTTTCCATACTGCAAGATTTAGGGTTCAAAAGCTTACTTAATAAAATTCCTTTTAATGAGCCTCAAGGGAAAATTGATCTGTCCTCACAAAAAAATACCGAGCCGAGTCTGAAACTTAAAAAAGAATTCAAATATCATCTGGTTGACACGCCAGAAAAGTTTAGAAGTTTTTTAAAAGAGCTTTCGGAGCAAAAAGCATTTGCAGTGGATACGGAAACAGACAGTCTAACTCGTTTTGAAACGGAGCTGTTGGGAATCAGCTTTTGCTGGAAAGCTGGTTATGCTTTTTATGTGAAAGCAGAGAAAGACTTTGTTTATAAATTGAAAGATATCCTGGAAGATGAGAAGGTTGAGAAGTACGGACATAACATAAAGTTTGATATGGAGGTGCTGACACAGCATAATATTTTTGTTAAAGGAGTTGCTTTTGACACTATGATTGGTGCTTATCTTCTCAATCCAGGATCACGTCAGCTGAAGCTGGACAGTGTAGTATTTTCTGAACTTGGCCATGAAATGATTCCGATTGAGGCATTAATCGGTAAAAAAGGAAAAGATCAGAAAACAATGAGTGCAATTCCGATAGAAAATGTTTCTTACTATGCCTGTGAAGATGCAGACTTTACCTTTCGATTGGTTAAGCCTTTAAAAAAACAACTGGATGAAAAAGTGAACCTGGGTCTATTTCAAAAAATAGAAATGCCTTTAGTGCCTGTGCTTGCCGAAGTAGAAAGAAATGGAATAAAAGTGGATCCCATTTTCCTAAAGAAAATGTCTATCAACTTCTCAAAAGAAATCAAAAGCTTGAAAGAAGAAATTTATGAATTGGCAGGTAGTGAATTTAACATAAGTTCCCCGCTACAGCTTAAAAAGATTTTGTTTGAGAACTTAAAAGTTTCCACTGATAGTATTAAAAAAACGAAAACAGGTTTTTCTACTGCAGAAAGCGAACTGGAAAAGATGCGTGATTTGCATCCAATTATTGATTTGATATCCCAATATCGTGAATATACCAAACTGCAATCAACTTATCTCGATGCTCTGCCAAAATTGATTAGCAAAAAAACTGGCAGAGTTCATACCAGTTTTAATCAGACTATAACAGCAACAGGCAGACTTTCTTCTTCTGATCCTAATTTACAGAACATTCCAATCAGAACGGAAATGGGCAGAAAGATAAGAAAAGCTTTTGTAGCAAGCAAGGGTTATAGTATATTGGCTATTGATTATTCTCAGGTTGAGTTAAGAATCGTTGCCTCGCTTGCGAATGATAAAAAAGCAATAGAAGTGTTTAACGCTGGCGAAGATATTCACAAAAGAACAGCGGCGGAAATAAACGGGGTAGCCTTAGAGGATGTTACCAAAGAAATGAGATATGCGGCCAAGGAAGTCAATTTTGGTGTGCTTTATGGTATGGGTGCATTTGGTTTGGCTTGGCGCGCACACATAGATCGGAATGAGGCCAGAGAATTTATTGATCGGTATTTTAAGGCATTCAAGGGGATTAAGAAATATTTAGACCTTACCAAAGCCCTAGCGCAGAAGATGGGCTATGTGGAAACGCTCTTTGGTCGTCGTAGGTATTTGCCTGAAATTAATTCCGGTGTTCCGCAAGTTAGAAATGCCGCCGAGCGCATGGCTGTAAATATGCCGGTCCAAGGTACAGCAGCAGATTTAATTAAACTGGCAATGATTAAAGTGCAAAAGGAACTAGAGAACACGGAGGGTAATAAAGGAGGAAAGCTTGCAAAAATGATTCTTCAGGTTCATGATGAATTAGTATTTGAGGTAAAAAATGATTCTCTTATTCTATTAGCAAAAAAAATCAAAGAAATTATGGAAACAGTTTATAAACTGAAAGTCCCCATTGAGGCCGAAGCAAAATTCGGAAAAAATTGGGGGGATTTAAAGGAGATGGAAATATAAGATGATAATATTTGTTCACGGCGAAGATACATTCCGTTCGCTCAGGAGAGTAAAGCAATTAAAGGAAGCGTTTATTGAAAAATACAATTCCTCTGGTTTTAATGTTATTCAACTAGAAGCATCAGAGACTGGCTTAGATGAGTTTCAATCAGACAGTTTTACAGGAGGTTTATTAGAAAAAAAACGCCTAATAATTATAAAAAACCTTGTTTCTGCGGGCAACATAGAATTGGTTGAAGGAGTGTTTGATTTGTTGAGTGAAAAAAAATTTCCAAAAGACAATATCTTAATAATCTGGGAGGGGAAAATTGAAGAGAAAGGAAAACCCAAAATCAAAGGCGGGTCGAAATCCAGGAAATCACTTCTTGCACAACTGAAAAAAGAACGAGAAGAATCCTTTCCCTTGCTTTCAGATAGCCAGCTTTCAAAGTGGATCCAGGATGAAATAAAAGAAAGAAACGGCAAAATAGAAAAGCGTGCTGTGGAAGAGCTAGTAGCTAAAGTTGGTGCAGATTTATGGCAAATGGACAGTGAGATAGAAAAACTGGTTAACTATGTGAATGGACAAATTATTACCTCTAAGCAAATAGAAGAGTTCGTAAAATCAAAATATGACGAAAACATTTTTCATCTAACCGATGCCCTAGGACAGAAAAATAAGGAGCAAGCTCTTCGCTTGGTACGTGATCAATTAGCATTAGGTACCGAACCTCTACAATTACTTTCAAAATTTATTTGGCAATTTAGAAACTTAGTACAAGTAAATGAATTGCTTCAGACTAGTAAAACGCAGAAAGAGATAGCTGATATTCTAAAACTCCATCCGTTTGTAGTTCAAAAAACTGCACCTCAAGCAAAAAGGTTTACGCAGGAAGAATTAAGATTTATTTATCAGAAGCTGGTGGATATAGATTTTGAGTTGAAGAACTCTCAAACAAAGCCAGAATTATTATTTGACCTAATGGTAATAGAGGTTTGTAAATAGTTAGTAACAAAAAAGAGCTCTGATCACAGAGACTCTTTTTATTTTATATTATTTCAGAGAGTTCAACTTTTTCATCAGTCGAGATTTTCGGCGTGAGGCTGTATTCTTTTTTATTAGGTTGGTCTTTGCAGCCTTATCCAGTGCTTTGGTAGTTTTTTGGACCAGCTCTTTTGCTTCATCTTTTTTTCCTGCTTCTAAAGCCCTATCTGCCCTTTTTGTGAGATTCCTTAAATTGTTCTTTCCTGAAAGATTTGAAACACGTCGTTTCTTAGACTGTCTTAGAGCCTTGATTCCAGCTTGTTTAATTGGCATAGAATATCCTTAATTATTTTTACAAAGTAAAGCTATGGTAGCACAAGGTTTTTTTTTATGCAAGAGACTTTGACGACCAATATATATAGTGATAAGGTAAAGGACTTCAAGTTATTAGGAAGGACTGATCTTTTCAACTCCAACAAAGTAAGAAAGAATTCTTGAAATCGTGAGGAAATTGTGGATGGGCTTTCTGCCAATCCATTTGCCTCAGAAACATCCAGTGAGTGCTTCGGCACCGTACAATAAGGGAGGTTTCGTATGTGCGGAATCATTGGCGTGTATATGCACCCGAATGCAAGCGAGCTCGCACTTGCGGGACTCGCTGAGCTTGGTCACCGTGGCCAGGGTTCGCGCGGTATCGGGGTAGCGAAAGCAACCGGAGATACCTATATCCGAATGGAGCGTGAAGGACAGCTTCCGCTTGCTCATCCGTTTACCCTCATGAAACTCGAGGGTGACATTGCTGTTGCACAAGAGCGATACCCGACGAGCGGTTCAAGCGATCAGGATGTTGATTCACAGCCCGCGTATGCGGACAGCTTTCAAGGTCGCATCGTCGTCGTGGAGAACGGGGACACTCCGACGCTCGAGAAATTCCGAGCGCCATTTCGCCACCTCCATGCGCATACCGAAGCGGAAGCAATTGCCCGATTTCTCGCTCGCGAGATTGACGGTGGAGCAATAATGACCGTTGCCATCCAGAAGTTTCAGCAAACCTATGACGGGGCATTTTCGCTTATCGTGCTGTTTCAGCATCGTCTCTACCTTGCGTGCGATCGCCACAAGTTCCGACCGCTTTGGTACGGCCGAGGTACGCACGAAAACGGTAGGGCGTGGTACGCAGCAGCATCAGAGAATGATGCACTGCTGAGCATTGAATGTGAGCCGATTCGCGAAGTTGAAGCCGGCGAGATCGTCATTCTCGGCGCCGAAGGTGCTGTAAGCGCTGGGATCACCGGCGAAATTGTGCGGGCGCACTGTCTATTTGAGCTTGTCTACTTCCTCGGTGTTGCATCCGATGCATTCGGTATTCCTGCTGAGGAGTTCCGGTACCGACTTGGTGTACGGGTTGGAGAACGTCTCCGGCCGGTATTCACACGGGAGGATAAACTGCAACTCGATGTGGTTTGTTCCGTTCCGGATTCGTCGAATCCATTCTCCGAAGGACTTGCAACTGGGATTGGTGTTCCACTGTCATTCGGTCTTATGCGGAAGCACCGTCGTCGGACGTTCACTCTCCCAGGTGGTCGTCACCGTGCGGTTGCGTCGAAATTCCGTCCATCCCACTTCCGGCTTATTGGCAAGCGTGCGTTGTTCGGTGAGGACTCTATAGTTCGGGGAACAACCATTCGGAAACTCGTGGGAATGATTCGAGCGGACGGTCGCCCGGCCGAACTGCATTTGGCAGTCAGCTGTGCGCCAATTCTGGGGAATTGCTTTTACGGAATAGACATGAAAGAGCCCTCGAAGCTTATTGCTCCTGGGTTTACGGATGCCGGTGTTGTTGATACAGAAGCGCTTGCAAAGTCAGTCGGTCTTGATAGCGTCACGTACGCAACAATCGAAGACATGGCTGCCGTTCTCGAAAGCTTCGGGGCAAATCCGGATGATTTCTGTACAGCCTGCTGGACGGAAAAATACCCGACCGAGGGTGGCCGGCATCTCGCTGAAAAGATTGCCAGGCGAATCGCGTCAAGGTGATCAAATGAATAATACAAAGGAGGACTTTTGTTCACATAACCCGGGGAGTTAATCACTTACCCGGTTTTTTTATCCCGCGATAGCGGGATAACCCACCGCAGGTAGGCATGTTACTTATTCAGATTCTTTCAATTTTGAACTTTTATACTTTTCTGGATGAAAAGGCTTCAGACGAACCACCTTGGTTACCAATCCAAAATCTGCCAGCTTATTTTCTAGCTTTTCGGTATATGCTTTTTGATCATAACCTAAGCAAATAATATCTGGTGCAAGCTCCTTGATTATTCTATATTTATCATCTTCGTATCCTAATACTGTTTGATCGATAATAGAATTGCTTTTTACAGTTTCAAGACGTTTATTTTCATCGTTAATTGGTTTCTGTCCCTTTATCTTTTCTATATTTTTATCTCGTCCAATAACCACTATCAAAAAATCACCATATTGCTTGGCCTGTTCAAAAAAATTTAGGTGCCCGGGATGTAGAATGTCAAAAGCACCAAATACTAGAACCTTTTTTCTTTTCGTATCGGGTTTGCTTCGTCGCATAGCTTCTCGCAAATGATTATTCATTTCTTTTGTATTTTCTTTAATTCCATTACTTGATCGCGAAGAGTTGCTGCTTTTTCGAATTCCAGGTTCTTGGCGGCTAAATCCATCTGACTTTGCAGACTGCTAATCATGTATGAGAGCTCCTCTTTCGGAACAGCGCCGGCATCAAACTCTTTTGACTTTTCTTCTTTTAGTTTGGCACCGGACAATCTTTCTGCCTTAATACTTTTTATAATCGATTGGGGAGTGATTTCGTGCTTCTTATTATATTCTTCCTGAAACTTTCTTCTTTTGTTAGTAATATTTATAGCTTTGCGCATGGAATCGGTAAGTTTGTCCGCATACATTATTATATGTCCTTCCTGATGGCGCGCAGCACGACCCATCGTTTGGACTAATGAAGTTTCACTTCTCAAGAATCCTTCCTTATCAGCGTCCAATATTGCAATCAATGATACCTCGGGAATATCCAGTCCTTCTCGCAATAAGTTAATTCCCACTACGACATCATATGTTCCTAGACGAAGCTCTCTTAATATTTCTAATCTTTTGAATGTATCAATTTCTGAATGAAGATAGTGTACAGCGATACCCATCTCCTTCAGATATTCAGACATTTCTTCCGCCATTCTTTTAGTCAGAACAGTTACCAAAACTCTTTGATGATTTTTGGTCCTTTTTTGGATCTGTTCTAAAAGATCGTCTATTTGATGTTTGGTTGGTTTAATTTCAATTGTAGGATCCAGAAGTCCAGTCGGCCTGACAAGTTGTTCTACGGTTTGCTTGCTGTGTTCGCGTTCATAATCAGCAGGAGTAGCAGAAACATACACTACCTGCTTGATCTTTTTATCGAATTCTTCAAATTTTAGCGGCCGATTATCTCTGGCTGACGGTAGACGGAATCCAAAATCTACCAGTGCATCTTTACGGGCACGATCTCCGTTGTACATACCTCTAATTTGCGGAACGGTCATATGCGATTCATCGATAAACATTAAAAAATCATCCGGAAAATAATCTATTAAAGTATAAGCTGGATCACCGGCATTTCTGCCGTCAAAATAGCGGGAGTAGTTTTCAATTCCGCTGCAATAGCCAGTTTCCTTTATCATTTCCAAATCATATTTAGTTCGTTGCTCAATCCTTTGGGCCTCGATAAGTTTATTTTCTTTTTTAAACTTTTCAACCTGCTTTTTCAAATCTGTTTTAATATTCTTAATAGCCATCTCTTGTTTTCTAAACGGAACCAGATAATGGGTAGCAGGATAGATGACTATTTGTTCCAAATTGCCAAGCACTTCTCCGGTAAGAGCATCGATCTCTTTTATTTGATCAATGCTATCTCCCCAAAACTGAATTTGATAGGCAATCTTTTCAGAAAAGATGGGGAATATATCCATCACATCCCCCCTGATTCTAAATGTCCCGCGCCCTAAAAATGTGTCATTTCGTTTGTATTGAATAGCGACTAGTTCTTTTAGAAATTTCTTTCTGTCCAAATTCGCTTTTTTGGAAATTACTATTCCTTCTTCCTTATACTCTGTCGGCTCTCCTAAACCATAAATACAAGAAACAGATGCAACAACTATTACATCCCTTCGTGAAATCAATTCTTGTGTTGAAGCATGCCTTAATCTATCAATTTCTTCGTTAATATCCGTTTCTTTTTCTATATAGGTGTCGGTGCGGGCGATATATGCTTCTGGCTGATAATAGTCGTAATATGAAACAAAATATTGAACAGCATTATTTGGAAAGAAGTCACGAAATTCTGACGCCAATTGAGCAGCTAGAGTTTTGTTATGGGAAATAACCAAAGTAGGCCTTTGCACCTTTTCAATAATATTGGCCATGGTAAAAGTTTTTCCACTACCGGTTACCCCGAGCAAGGTTTGATCACGGTGTCCTTTGTTTAGCCCTTCAGTAATTTTCTTTATTGCCTGAGGTTGGTCGCCCGTAGGCTTGAATTTAGATTCCAGTTTGAATTTCATAATGTTTCTTTATCATAACTATTCTCACTATATTAATCAATTATAGAAAGGTTAATGGTCAGTCCTCCAGAAAACCCTGTTTGCAGTATTTATTGCGTTTGCTTGTCTCACACGGTAATCTCGGAGGGGAGACTGATTAGTCTCCCCTCCGGGTGGGATCATTTATAGATTCCGGATATTTGCTACGCCCGCTTCGCTCTCGCTTCTGCGAGGCAAGCGAATTCCGGAATGACAGATGGGGGTGGTAAAGAGTCATTTTGTACTTAACATTGTCATTCCGGGCTTGCCTGCCCCGCTGTCTAGTGACAGCTTAGGCAGCCGGGGATCCGGAATCTAGATTCTATATTCGCATCGCGAAGCCGTATGGAATCCAAAAAAGGGTTGACAAAGCTACTATAATGCACTACACTGACTTATTCCAACTACCCCAGCGAAAGGATATTGTCGTGACAAGTATATGGCATTTTGCACTTCTGCATGCTGGCTCGCTTCAGTCACCCCAGCGAAAGGATCTTGTTATAGCTGGTGAGTGGGATCCTGCACTTCTGCAGATGCTCATTCGCGAACACATCCCTGAATCACTACAACCCCTCTTGTCCAATCCGTTATATCACAACCCTGTCTGGCACGAGTTCTCACTCATGCAACACATCCATATGGTGATAGAGGCGGCCAAGCGCATGCTGTTGATGACCGGTATTGATGTGGTTATTCCCGCGGCGTTTCACGACTTGGGTAAGTTGCTCCAGTTCGAAAGTGCTGTTACCACTGGCAACTACCAATTTGCTGGTCACGAAGATCTGTCGGTGCAGATTGCTCAGGAATATGGACAGGATTCTAATGTACAGTTTCTGGTCCTATACCATGATATTCCCTATCAGCACCGTACTGATCGGATCTTCCTCAAGCTGTGCAAGGGTGACGTCGATAAACTACGCCACCTGTTAACCATGGCGGCTTGCGATACGGCCGGTAAGGGTTGGACGAAAGCTCAACACACACAGCGGCCCGAAATTGCGACCAAATTTCAGTGGATCTGTGAGGATGCGGGTCTCGATCCGGCGTTTACTGAAGTGATTCAGCGGGCCTGTCTGGAATGGTAGTCTACTTTCCGTGTTCTTTTCGAAGCACTCTCTTCCCTGAGGTGCTTCTTTTTTATCTGCTTAAACCTGGAATATTGATTAAGCTTTAAATATCGTCGGAGGGAATGTTCTTTTACAGCCCTCTGTTTATAATAGACAGATATTTCCTTTTCAACGGAGTAGAGGAGGAGCTCTCATGTTCGTGCCAGTAAAAGGTGCAAAAGAAACGATGCATTTCATGCAATTGGTTCTGCCATTATTGACACGCCTAGATGGTTATACAGATTTGATCACAATGGGGGAAAAGCAACGCTGCAAATCTGTAGCAAAAAAACGCATCATTATCATCGGGCGTGAAGACGGCAAAGCAATGGTAACGTGCCAGAGTGAAGGATGGAAGCAGACGGTCACGATGACAACCGCATTTGGGGTTACCATCGATAAACTGATTGCGGTGACACACAAGCGTATTCTTGCGGCTTGTGAGCATAGCAAGACCGTTGAGGTTAAACTTGACGGTCAATCGCAGAAGAAGCGAAAAAAAGCGGCAAAGAAGGCCGGTGATGAATCTGCAAAATCCACAAAGTCTGGTGCTGGATCAATAGCTGAACAGGCATATCAAGTTCTACTCCAACTTTGTCCTGATGGCGAGACCAGGCGATTCAAGGTTGCCGACATCGTCGGCAAAGTCAATGAATTGGACGACTCCAGAACCTGGCCACCTATCATTATTCGCTGGCTTAAGAAAGCTGGCCACATCGAAGAAACTGGAAAGATGGTCGGAGGCAAAAAGCAATACTGGGTAAATGCTACAACATGAACCCAATTTCAAGGCAAGCGTCCCCACGTTTGCCATTTTTTTATTTAAATGGATATGTTATTTTTCTTGAACCCGTTTCGCCAGCTTTCTAGTAGGTAATTCTACTAATCGGTATGCAATATCCGCAAATATAATAGTTACCGCTATTACAAGTATAAAAAAGCTGGCGCTGCTATAATTAAATTGAAATTTGAATACAGTTTCAATAATCCTAAACAAAATTTGGACTGGATAGTGAGTCATATAAATGGCAAATGAAATTTTCCCTAAATAAACCAATGGCTTTATAGTGAGAATCTCTTTTATTATTCCTCCTCTCATGCTGGATAATAAGACTATAGGAAATACGATGCATGCAACAACTATATCCATCCCAACAACACTCCTCAGGCCACTAATCATAAATATCACTAAGAAAAGTGACGCCAAAAGAAATACTAAATCATTTTTTAAAGTAGAATGAGATAAGTTAATGTTCTGGTCACGTTTTTTTGCAAATAGAAATAATAGAACACCAGCAAAAAACCCCAGCATTGTTCTGAGTAATTCCGCACCGATAAAAGGAATTTCTTGTTCTATCAACAGATCTCTGGTTGTAAACAGTAAAATGATTAGTGGTAGTAAAAATAACAAAACAAAAAAGAATTTCTTATTTTTGATTTTAGTAAGAACAAAAAAGAATAATATGTTCACAAAAAATAGTGTCGAAATTGCCCATGCGGGGCCATTAAATGAAAATCCATCTTCGACACCCACACCATTGATTAAAAACAGATTCAAAATAAAATGTTTTGCATTGCTATACTGGTAAATAAATTCCGAAGGGTTTGAAAAATTTGTCAGTATTAATTGTTGTATTAACACAACAATCAGTGTAACAAAATGAAGTGGGTATAATCTTATTAGTCGGACAATAAACAAGTTAGAAAAACTGATTTTCTTTTTTTTGTCTAAATATGTGTAGGCAAGAATAAACCCGGACAATAGAAAGAAGAAATCAACGAGATAAAGCCCGCCAGCGTAAAAAGGTCTGAACACAAAATAAAAAGGAGTAGCGTTAAATTGCGCTACAAAGTGCCATAGCACAATTCCAATAGCAGCAATCCCTCTTAAGGAATCAAGCTCAACTAATCTTGATTGAGTTAATTTATCCTTCATTTCGTTTGAATTTTACCATTTATTTATCTATTAAGGTATAATAGTGAGATTTAAGTAAATACTATTATCTATCTTCTATATTCGTGAGAGTTGACAAAATCACTTTATTTTAGTAAATTGGTGGTGACTGTCGTAGAAACGGAAAATTCACAAGGTGAGAGGGGTGTTCTCTAGTCAATAGCTTGGCACCACTGCTGTGGTGTTTTTAGGTCCAAACCTAGATGCAATCTCTCATTATTGTAATACCTTAAATATCCTTTAAGCCTTTTGTTAATAAGCTCAATATCTCTAGGTAATCTAT
>JAHJEX010000008.1 GCA_018825385.1 Patescibacteria group bacterium | reverse complement strand
GACCAACTATACAGACCACACTGAAAAACAGTGCAACCACTACCACATTAACTTGGGCGACGAGTGATTTATTTTCCTTCTTCATTTTTTCTCCTTTTGTTTGTCAACGAGCATACCGCTCAGCATCACTATTTGATCCAAAACAGTACAGTATATATCATTGAGTCGCACCATATTGAACAACTTATGAATCTAGAAGCATCCCTTCAACAATTTGGGCTTTCGCGTAAGGAGGCAAAGGTATATCTTTCAACTTTAGAGCTAGGTAAAGATACAGTTTTGAACATCTCAAAAAAGTCGTCTTTAAAGCGTCCTACAGTCTATCTAGTACTTGACTCTCTAGCACAGAAGGGGCTAGTTAGTAGTATCCCAAAGGGAAACACTACCCAATATAGCGCTGAGAAACCTGAGAACATCCTCTCCACACTTAAAGAACGTCAAGGCGCAATTGAGCAAATTCTTCCTGAGCTAAACGCAATTTTTAGTGTTCGGGAGGGTAAACCGCAAATAAAATTTTATGAGGGAAAGAAGAATATAGAGCACATTTGGCTACAGGATATATTCGCGAATAGCGAAGTGGATTTCATCACATCAATAAATAAACTTGATAATGAATATCCCCACCTACTGTCAACGTTCAGCAAACTCAGTAAAGATAATCTTCAGTTTAAGACTAGAGAGCTTGTCACAAGGCATCCAGTGGACATCAAGTATGCTGAAAAGAACCACACCTCAAGAAGACAAATACGCATTCTACCAGAACACTTCGATTATTCAATGGATATTGACATTGCTAAAAATAGCGTTTTTCTCGTTTCACTTGAGCACCATTTCTCTGTGCTGATGGAAAGTAAGGATGTTTATAGACCATTTCGATCGTTTTACGAATTAGCATGGCAATCTGCAGATGACGTGAAGTAGAAATGTTCCACATGGAACAATCAATCAAAAAACCGCTATTTCTAGCGGTTTTTTAAACTTACTTGATGTGCACGAAGGCAATTTCTTTGAAAATGCACTGGTGGAGATAGTGGGATTCGAACCCGCGACCTCCTGCATGCCATGCAGGCGCTCTAACCAGCTGAGCTATATCCCCACACAAAAGTAAGCAAATTATATTATGATTGAGTTGTTATGTCTAGTCTTGGTGTCCGTCACTTTTTTTCCTGAGATCCTTTTCAAGATTAACAAGTACTTTCTCAGCATGTTGCCTACCTCCAAGACCAAATGCAAGTCCTCCGGCAATAGCTAGCATTGCGACAAGGCCGGTAAAAAGAATTTGTAGTAGTGATGAGGCAATACCAAGTTGGACCAATGCTGCCAATGTTGCAAATACAATAATTGACCACTTTGCAATGCCAGCAAGAAAATGCCCTGTTTCTAATTTAGCTGCTTTTACGCCATGCTCAACAATCTGAGCAATGAAATTTGCAAATAGTACACCAACAAGCAAAATAATAACTGCAATAACAACATTTGGGATATATAACAACACGCGATTAAGAAATTCAGTAACTTGAGATAGTTTCAATATATCAGCAGCAGCCATCATTGAAACAATGATCAGGAACCACTTAACAAGAAAGCCAAGGGAATTTGATACATTGAATGGCACACCCGCTTTTTCGAATATTTCCCCAATTCTTATCTTTCTTAAAGCTTTATCAAGCCAAAGTTTGTTTAGAAGCTTGGCAACGAGCCTTCCCAGAGCGGCAGCGATTATCCAACCAATGATAATCACTAAAAGCGCCCCAATCAGACTGGGCAGGAAATTGATAAATCTTACCCACAGATCCTGGAATGATAATGATATCGTCTCACCCCATGTTTGGATTGTATTCATTTTACCCCTTTTTATTAGTTATTTAGCGATTTTTAAATGTTCCACGTGGAACATTAGCTATTTGTGGTGGACCAGAGGGGAGTCGAACCCCTGACCTCTGCAATGCGAATGCAGCGCCCCGCCTGCCTGCCTAGGTTTTGGTGGAGATACTGGGAATCGAACCCAGGCCCCAGCAATGCGAATGCTGTGTAATGCCACTTTACTATACCCCCATCAAGCATAGGCGGGCAGGTCTAGCCAACTGAGCTACCGGCCCAAGAGTTTCAAATCAGTTTGGAAATCAGGATAATTACTGTAAGCGCCTACAAACTCAACAATATCAGCTGACTATGGTGCCCCTGGCAGGAATCGAACCTACATCTAAAGCTTAGGAGTCTTTTGTTCTATCCATTAAACTACAGGGGCTTGCCCGCCTTAGATCCGATTTACCTAAATAGAGCAAAATTTAAGCGTCGCATAATTATTTAATTAGTGCTTGCGAGATCGTTTTTGCTAAATCAGTTATAACACCACTCTGATTATCTGCAAATACAAGGCCAACCAGTATTCCTGATAAAACAAGCGTTATCACTATAACCGACGCTAGATCGCTCCTCAAATGAAATCTATCTTGTTGATTTTCTTCCATATTTATTTACTATACATATTCATTTTAATTAAAAAACGTGTAAAATACAAGTTATATTGACAAACTAGACACACTATGTTGTAATCATTGTTTTGGCCTCTTTTTTCCTTGATCTATACACTCTAGTACCACCCCCCTAGCTACTTTCTTTTGTTCTGATCTAGCAAAACTTACTAACCCCGTTTCTTGGATGGTGTAAAGGACCGCCTTCCTATTAACCCCCTCAGTAAAGCTGTAAGCCTGGTTATCAATTATCACCTCTTTAGCATAACTAAAAACCCCCCCTATTAAGACAGGGGGGGTAATATTGTTTTTTTATAGAGATACGGGCGGTGCTGCTTTATTCTTCCGCATTTCTTTTTCAGCAAATACTTTTTCTTTTTCTTCACCTACCAGATCTTCGACAATCATTTTTTCTTCCGTTATTGAGACTACTTGTTTTTTATTTATTATTAATTCCTTAGAAAATAATTCTTCAATGAGATGGCTGCTTCGCACAAAGTATTGCCTGACCTCTTGCGTATCACAATCAACACCAAATTCAGAAATCTTACCAAGTTCTTCTCCGGAACAAGTAAATACAGGAAGGCGGAGAAGTTTTTTTGTTGGAATTTGCATAATTATTTTTGATCAATAACTTCCGGCTGTTCTGTTTTAGTTTTTTTGTCTCTGAACATAAAATATTGTTGGCCAACTTGGAACAAAGTAGAAGTAGCCCAGTACAAGGTTAGGCCCGCAGGAAATTGTATCCCAAATATTATTGTAATAACCGGCATGAAATACAACATCTGGCGGTTGATTGTAGCCGCTTTCCCCTCATCCTTGCTTCCTTGCGTATTAACCACCGGCTTCCTACGCATCATCATTTTCCCTTGTAAAAATTGCAGGCCTCCAGCAATGAATGCCAACACATAATTTCCCTTTTCTGCCAGATCAACAAACCCCAGGAACATGGACTTTATTGGGACCGTTGTGTATATATCCCTTAGAGAGCCGTATAGATGCTCCACTTGGTCTGCTACTAATATTTCTGTTTCTGGATCAGTTGTTAAACCCCCAAAAAACACTCTATATAGAGCAATTAGTATAGGTAATTGAATCAACAGGGGGAGACAAGAAGAGAACGGATTGACCTTATTTTCCTTATAAAAACTCATTAATTGCTTCCCCATTTCTTCGCGATCATCCTTATATTTCTTCTTGATTGCGTCTAGTTTTGGTTGAGTTTCCTGCAGTGTTTTTTGAGATTTTATAGAAGACCGGGAAGGAAGATACAATAATAGTTTTATTAGTACGGTAAGTACTATTATTGCTACCCCAAGGTCTTTCCAAGGCAAAACATGATAAATATAAATAAGACCATTGAAGAGTGGTTCATATAGAACAGTATAAAAAAATTCTACCATAATTAGTGCTTAATTATTTAGCTACATCAATCGGATCATAGCCACCTTGGCTAAAAGGATTACACCTTATGACCCGTTTTATTGCTTTTGCAGACCCTTTTATAACCCCGTACGTATCCACAGCCTGGTAAGCATATTCCGAACAGCTAGGGGAGTGTTTACAATAACCATATGGGTGCTTATATGAAAAGAGGCCATGATCAGGAGAAAGTACTTTTTGATATATTCTAATCAATACTAAAAGGCCTTTCCGAATTCCTAAAAATATTTTTCTACTTTTGTCGTTTGGCATAAAGATGTGGTTTTTCAAAAAGTTTCTCTATTTCTTTCTCAATCTCTTGATATGATTTGTTTTTTATTCCGGGTCTGGCAGAAACAATATAATCATAACCGGATAGAATTTGAGGTAATTGTTTCTTGATTATTACCCTCATCCTTCTTTTCAAGAGATTTCTTTCTACACTTTTTTTATAAATCTTCCCCGATACCACAAACCCAAACCGGCTTTCTTCTTTTTTGTCTTTCCGAAGATACCGGAGAGAAAGCGAGGGTAGAAATACTGAATTTCTCTTTTCATAGACTCTTTTAAAATCCCCCTCTTTTGTAAGGCGGTGTTTTTTAGGAAGCATAGTATAAAAAACTTAGGCGGATAACTTGCTCCTTTTTTTGGTTCTTCTTCTTTTTATGACTTTTTTCCCGGTATGAGTGCTCATTCTTTCTCGAAATCCGTGTGTTTTTTTTCTTTTTCTTTTTTTGGGTTGGTAAGTTCTTTTCGGCATCTTTTCTTTTATAATTTTTCAGTTACATTTTTATAGTATATGTAGTCTAACAGACGGAAAGACGGTGGTCAACGCCCCTTGGAGCTTATCCTCATTCTTTCCACAGATTATAAACATGGGTGTCTATTTAGATCATTCTTGTCTTTACTATTTTATGGTATAGTCAGTAATAGTCTATATTTAGTAACTACCCTCATACTTATCATGACAAAGGAGCAGCTTTGGCAAGCAGTTCTAGGCGAGTTAGAACTATCCCTAAGTAAAGCAAACTTTACAACGTGGTTTAATAATACCTTTGTGTCTGAATTTGATGACGAAAGTGTTGTGATAGCCGTCCCAAACACTTTTACAAAAACTTGGTTTGAAAACAAGTACCATAAAACCATCGCCCAAGCCATCCAAAATGTAACCGACAACAGGGTCAAGGAAATTAAATATAATGTTGAAGTTCAAAAAAATTCTAATTCTCCCATCCCCACCACCCCACCTTTAAATAATGAGAAAAAGGTAGATTCCCTAAAGAAAAAAGAAGGACAAGAAATTGCGGGGGGACTTAACCCTCTGTACACCTTTGATAGTTTTGTGGTAGGGAAAGGGAATGATTTAGCAAAGGCTGCTTGTATTGCTACGGCGGAAAAACCTGGGATTATTTATAATCCTCTTTTTATTTACGGGGGAGTAGGATTGGGGAAAACACATCTTCTACAAGCAGTTGGCCATAAAGCTATGGAAATTTATAATAATAAGAAGGTTGTTTATGTAACTTGCGAGTGCTTTACCAACGATTTTATCCAAGCAGTAAGTAACGGCAAAACAGAAAAATTTAAAGATTTTTATCGTTCAGTTGAT
This sequence comes from Patescibacteria group bacterium, assembly GCA_018825385.1. GTDB lineage: Bacteria > Patescibacteriota > Patescibacteriia > UM-FILTER-42-10 > UM-FILTER-42-10 > JAHJEX01. The sequence goes on along the minus strand of JAHJEX010000008.1, from coordinate 5,609 downwards.
GTTCTTTTAATCGATGATATACAATTTTTAGCTACCAAAGAACGCACTCAAGAAGAATTCTTCCACACCTTCAACACTCTACATCAAGCAAGAAAACAAATTGTTATAAGCTCTGATCGCCCGCCGAAGGCGATACCAGCGTTAGAAAAAAGACTTATTTCCCGTTTTGAGTGGGGGATGATCGCTGATATTTCTAGTCCAGATTTAGAGACAAGGGCCGCAATTTTAGAAACAAAATGTAGAGAGAAGGGTTATTTATTAGATAATGAAATTCTCTCTTTTATAGCTGCGACTGTTCAAAACAACGTAAGAGAGCTTGAGGGAGCTTTAAATCGTATTATTGCCCATCACCAGCTAAACAACAGCGCTCCAACGCTAGAATCGACTAAAGAGGTTTTGATAGCATTAGCTAGTTCCCCCAGAAAAGGAGCATTAACACCAAAACAGGTTATTTCCACAGTAGCAGAATTTTATGAAATAAATATAAAGGATTTAACTGGTGGAAGTAGAAAGAAAGAGTTGGTGGTACCTAGACAGATTTCGATGTTTTTAATGAGAGAGGAAATTAAGAGTTCTTACCCAAGTATAGGGCAAGAGGTTGGGGGCAGAGATCATACTACTGCAATGCACGCTTATACTAAAATAACAAAAGAGGTTGAAGAGAATGAAAAAATAAAGCAAGAAATAGATCTTATTCTACAAAGGCTCTACAACAATTAAATTTTTAGGTGGATAAAGTTGTTGATAAAGGATGTGGGTGGTTTGTATAAAAGTCTATAAAAATTTTCTTCAAATATTATCCTCTTTTTACTCCACTAGTTTTCCAAAAATAAATGTTAATAAAATAATATAAAAATAAAAGAAAATTTAAAGATTTGGGGTTGTTGTCCACTTATTAACATTATTATTACTATTATTAAATTATAAACATATGAAATTATATTGTACTCAAGAAAATTTAAACAGGGGATTAAACATAGTAAGTCATTTAGCAGGTAAAAATACAACCCTCCCAATTTTAGATAATATTTTAGTTAGTATAGAAAATGGAGAAATTCAACTTTCTACTACAAACTTGGAAATGGGAATTAGTTGTAAAATTAGAGGGAAGGTAGAAAGGGAGGGGAAAATAACAATCCCCGCAAAACTACTTTCGGATTATATTAGTCTTCTCCCAAATGAGAAAATATTTATTGAAGAAACAGAAAAGAAAATTTATATTAGTTGTACAGACCAAGAAACAACAATTCAAGGAATGTCCGCAGGAGACTATCCTCTCATCCCCTCACTAGAAAAAAGAAATAAAATTTTAATTAAAACAGAAGATTTAAAAAACGTTGTAAGAGAAACATTGTTTGCTGCGGCATATGATGAAACGAGACCAGAAATAAGTGGCGTTTTGATTAAAATTGAAGGTAATAAAGCTCGTTTTGTAGCAACAGATAGTTATAGATTAGCAGAAAAAACAATAGAAATTAATGCAAAAGAATCAGAGGATGTTGAAAGTATTTTACCATCAAGAACTCTCCAGGAGCTGGTTAGGGTTATGGGGGCAACAGAGTCTGAGGATGTAGAAATGTATATTGCTGAAAATCAGGTCCTATTTTGTTTAAATGACATAGAGATTATTTCTAGAGCAATAGAGGGTAACTATCCTGATTATCAGCAAATAATTCCAAAAGAGAAAAAAACTGGTGTTTTAGCTAATAAAGAAGATTTGCTAAAAGTAATCAAAACAACAAGCCTTTTTTCAAAAAGTGGAATAAATGATGTTAATATAAAAGTAGTAAAAGAAAAAAAGGAACTAATCGTTTCAGCAATAAATTCTCAACTTGGGGAAAATATTTCTCGCCTCCATGTTGATGTTGAAGGAGAAGATAATGAAATAGTTTTTAATCACCGCTATTTATTGGATGGTCTGCAAAACATAAATTCAGAACGCGTATCTCTTGAAATAATCAACAATACTAACCCCGGGGTTATAAGACCAGAAAAGGATGAGAGTTATACGTATATAATAATGCCGATTAAGCAGTAGAAGAAAATGAGAAGATTAGAAAATCTTTTGGAGGATTCTTTAGTAAGGGCTGGGATTCAGCAAAAAATTAATTCCATGAGGGTTATTGATGAAGTGAAAAAGCAGTTTATTAAGATGTTTGGAATAAGATCTAAATATTCCATTGTTCCAAAACATGTAAAAGAAAAAATGTTAGTTGTGGAGGTAAGTAACGATGAATATATTCCAGAGCTTAAAAGAAGGGAAGAAGAAATACTAAAAATTTTAGAAAGCAAACTAAAAAGAACCGCAGTAAAAAGACTACGCTTCCAGACGAGGTAAAAGATTATTTATTCAATGACCAGAGGCAGGAGTTTAGACTCCGCTTTTTTGTTATTTCGAGTTGTGATAGATAAAAAGAGGCTGTAAGATCCCGCAGCAGGATAATCTTCCCAAATTATAGTGTTCGTATTCGCCAAGGGGGTTGTGATGGAATCGATTAGCGTGGGGGAAGATGAGGAGCCAGAATAATATAAACTAATTTTTTCTATACCCTCGGGGCTGTATGAGTAATTACTAATAGAAAGAGGAAAGTCTTCCTCTGTGAATGAGCTAGAAGGTTTAGGGGAAGTAAAATAAACGGTTGCCGATTGGCTAGAATTATAGGTGAAAGAAGTGCTGTCTTGTGAGAAGTTAGAAATTTCATCGTATGCGATTACAGTAAGCGTGTGCGCGCCGTTTGTTAAATTGAAAGGAGAATAAGATGTCTGAAAAGGGTTCTTTGTGACTGATTCAACCAAGGTTTCATCAATATAATAATCCACCCTTGATAAACGGTGGTCTCCAGCAGCAGATGATTTGGTAGATATTGAAAAAGACTCTTCATCCATTTCAGAGTTTTTGGTAGGTTTTTTTATGGTGATTGATGGCTGTTCGTTTGTGGGTCTAGAATCACAATCTTCGTAGATTTCTTGACCAGGGGGAACATATCCGTTTCTTTCAGCCCAAGCACGGACTGGAGCTTCCCACTTACTATATTGTGGGTCGCTTGTTGGGTTTTCAGGAGGGGGCCCTTGGGGGTTGTTTTTGTCAACAAAGTAGAGAATAGTATGGGTTTCCTTATAATCTACTTCTTTTGTATATTTTTCAGGGTAGGAATCTATACAGCTTTCGGGGATGAGTTTTTCAGAAAAAACATCTACAATTTTTTTAGTGACTGAATCAATTTCCCCTTTAAGGATTGGTTTTTCGGAATAATTTTCAGGAGGAGAATGAAATGTTTCAACAGGTGTACCTGTTAAAGCTCTTCTCATAAACTTATTCCAGATCGGAGCGGCGACTACCGCGCCAGCGGAGCCATAAGACATTTCTGAATTATCGTTATTGCCCACCCATACACCAGCAGCAATTGAAGGGGTGTAGCCTATTGTCCACGCATCTCTATAATCATTTGTAGTCCCGGTTTTAGCGGCTACAGGTCTATCAGGGAGCGTTAGGTTGTTCGTTGAGCCAAAAGCAAAGGCACGAGCACTATTATCAGAAAGGATACTATTCACCTCCTGCACAGCTGTTTTTTCGATCACTTCCAACCCCTTTGATTCCTTGTATTCTTCTAGTACTTTTCCTTCTCTGTCCTCAACTTTTATAATAGCGGTGCTAGGATGGCGAACGCCTTCGCGGGCAAGTACTGCATACGCAGCGACGTGTTCTAGAAGTTTAACTTCCCCACCTCCTAATACCAAAGAAAGACCATATCGATCAGGATCGTTTAAAGTGGTATAACCTAAATCATGTGCCGTATCAAGTACGTTGCTTACCCCGGCAAGGTATAGAGTTTTTACGGCGGGGATATTAAGAGATCCTGCTAAGGCGGTTCTCATTGATAGTGGTCCGCGTTCTGCTCCATCGTAATTTGATGGGGAATAATTACCAAAATCTGTTTTTAGATCAAACAGCATGGTCTCTGGGGTGTATCCTTTCTCAAATGCCGTTACATAAGCTATGGGTTTAAAAGAAGACCCAGGTTGGCGATCACGTATTGAGACATTAACTTGGCCATCAATTTCATCATCAAAATAATTGCGTGAACCAACCATGGTAAGGATTTGGCCTGTTTTTGTGTCAATTGCTACCAAAGCCGCGTTTTCAGCATTATATCGACTTTCATTTTTAGTTACTTGCTCCTCAATCACCTCTTCAGCTATTTTTTGTTTATCATAGTCAAGCGTGGTAATCACTTTTAAACCCCCTTCTTCCACTACTCTTTCCCCGTACTTTTCTGTAAGTAATTCTTTGACATACATTACAAAGTGAGGAGCTTCAATATCAGTAAATTGAGTAGTAAATTTCAGCTCGGTATTTTTTGCTTCCTCGGCCTCAGCTTCTGAAATGTAATCTTGTTCGGCCATGATATCTAAGATATATTGTTGGCGGCCGATTAGAAGATCTTTGTTTGATCCGAACGGGGAATAGCGAGTGGGGGCTTGTGGTAGTGCCGCAAGTATGGCAGCTTCCGCGAGATTTATATCCTGTACATTCTTGCCAAAATATCTTTGACTTGCCGCTTGGACACCATATGCTGTAGATCCGTAAGGGATTTCATTTAGATACATCTGTAATATCTCATCTTTAGAGAATTTTTTTTCAATTTGATAGGATAAAATCCATTCCTTTATTTTTCTAGTGACTGTCCGTTCATCTGTTAGAATTGCGTTTTTAACAAACTGCTGGGTTAACGTTGAACCGCCTTGTGCGCTCCCTCCTCTTAATTTTTGCCAGACCACACCACGAAATATTCCCCACAAACTGATGCCACCATGTTTATAAAAATCTTTATCTTCAATTGCAATACTGGCATGTTCTAAAGTATCTGGGATTTGATCCAAATTAACTAGCGTTCTCTTCTTGTCACCATATATTTCATATAGTAAATGTTCTCCACCGCGGTCGAATATTTGAGTGCTCTGAGCAATATTTCTTTCTTGGATTCTATCTGGGTCTGGGAGGTCTCTTGAAATCCAGGCAAATACTCCTACAACAAAAATGACCCCAACCAAAAACAAAGCACCTACTATTTTAACATAAAGAGCCTTTCCTCTTGGTCGCTTCTTATTTTTCTTTGTTGATGGAGATCCAATAGGGTGGCTTTTCCAAGAACGTTGATAATTTTTTGATAATTGCGGAATAGGCATTTAATAAACTTTATTCCCTTCGAAAACAAATGATAGCTCAAATACTACTGCTTTGTCAAAGCCTGCTTTGCAAGCATTGCTGAGCCAATTATGGCACTATTTTTTAATGATGAAATCCTAATGGGGCAGGGTCTGATAAATGATCTTTTAAGTATCTCTTTGCGCATAGATAATGAAAAAAACTTCCACGCTCTACTTATCTTACCACCTAAAATAATGACATCAGGATCATATGAATTAATCACATTTACCAATCCAATCCCCAGGTATTTCCCCATTTCACGCCAAGCACGTAAAGCTTTAATATTACCCCTCTTAGCCAATGTATATAATCCATAACCATCTGTGGTTGGGAGATCGTATTTTCTTGCCAACCAAGCGATACCTTTTTTCCCCACATACTCTTCAAAACAACCAGAGTT
>JAHJEX010000074.1 GCA_018825385.1 Patescibacteria group bacterium | reverse complement strand
GCTTCGTCACCATTTACTACTCCAAGATAATCAGCACCCGCTTGTGAAACTATTTTAGCAATTTCAACCATCCCGTGCCCATAGGCATTGCTTTTTATTACAGGCATAAATAGTACTTGTGGACCTATTGCACCTCTAATCTGATTAAAATTATAAGTGAGGGCTTGTGAATCAATTTCAACCCAAGTAAGATTTTCTGACATGATTTATTTTTGCATTAACACTTTTAGCCCACCCATATACTGTTGCAGTTTCTTCGGCACCTTAACGCTGCCATCAGATTGTTGGTTTTGTTCTAGTATTGCTGGAAAGATTCTGCTTGTTGCCAAGCCCGAGGCGTTTAAAGTATGTACGAATTGGTTTTTGGAATCTTTGTCTTTAAACCGTATATTTCCACGCCGAGCCTGATAATCTAGGGCATTAGAGATACTTGAAACTTCCTTGTATGTATTCATGCTAGGAATCCACACCTCCAAGTCAATTGTTTTTGCCATTGCTGTTCCGGTATCCCCTGCTGCCAGTTGTACTGTATTGTAATGCAGATCCAGGCCTTCAACTAATTCCTGTGCATATTTAACAAGTTCATCAAATGACGTCCAAGAATCTTCAGGTACTGTAAGGTGAAACATTTCTATTTTATTAAACTGATGCCCTCGTATCATACCGCGTTCTTCTGTGCGATATGCTCCGGACTCTCTCCTAAAACATGTAGAAAATGCATAATACTTTTTTGGTAGTTCATCTTTTGCCAATATTTCGCCAGCATGAAAGTTGCCAAGCATCATTTCACTTGTTGCATTCAAGCAAATCTTTTCTTCTTCCGTCCAGTACAAATCTTCCTTAAACTTTGGCAAATGTCCAGAAATGAACGCTGACTCCTGATTTAAAAGATAAGGTGGAATCATAAATTCATATTCAGAATGATTGCGATGATAATCAATAAAATAGTTCAGAAGTGCCCATTCAAGCAGCGCCCCGTTTCCTATATAAGTCCAAAAACCTGATCCAGACATCTTAGCCGATCGTTTGTAGTCAATTAGTTCTAGATTTGTTGCCAATTCAACATGATCTTTAGGTTTAAAATCAAATTTCGGCTGTTCCGCAAAAGAATCAAGTATCTTATTATTCTTTTTTCCTCCAGCTACTACATCATTCGCTGGGATATTTGGTAGTGCCGCGAGACGCGAATTATATTCGGCTTCAATTTCTGTCAATTCTTTATCCAGATTCTTAATTTCAGATCCTAGCGCTTTCATCACCTCTACAGTTTCTTTATCAGGCTTAGTCTTTGATGCCTCATTTCTTTTAGCTTGCAGCGCTTCCTTCTTGGTCAGAATTGCTCTCCTCTCTTTATCAAGACGAATAATACTATTTAAATCAAGGTTTTTCTTGTCTACGCGCTTTAGCAAGGCAGCCTCTACACTTTTTTTATCATCTTGTAATAATTTAATATCCAACATATTTTTACAAATATTTGATTATTTCTTCAATATTTTTTTTGCGATGATTAATTTGGCTGTACTCATCCTCTGAAAGGTCCATTAGGTACTTTCTGAATGTATTTTCAATAAATAGTGCACGATAAGGAAAACCTGGAGGAAAATATTTATTTACTTCGTCTGTAAGTTGCCCAGTGATTGCATGATGTACTGTATGAATTTCTTTTTCAGATTTTACCAAGCAAGTTACTGCCGTAAAACGTGCTGATCGTTTGTTAGGCGGTATATGCTGAATTTTCTCCTTTAATAACCTAAGCGCCTCCTCATCAGAAAGAGTGTAACCTAGCCAGCGTCTTGATTTTACTCCCGGCTCGCCATTAAGATAATCAATTTCTAATCCTGAATCCTCTGCTATGGTTGGTATTTTCGCTATTTGATAGTAGTAAATTGCTTTTCCTTGAGCGTTTTCAGTGAAGGTTTGTCCCCTCTCCTCAAAACCATTTTTAATATCCAGACTCTTTAGTGTTTCTATCTCAATTCCAGCCTCACTCAAAAACTTAGTGTATTCCTCAATTTTCCCGGGGTTACCTGATGCTAATAGTACTTTCATATTACAATTCTAGCTTATTGCTAATTGTTTGCATACTTTTAAGCACATTGCCAATATGCTCTTCAAGCGATTGATCTAACTCTTTCGCACCCTTGATAATATCATCCCTCTTGACTTGGCGGGCAAACCCCTTTTGACGCAGTTTCTTTTTTACGGAGTTGACTGTTACTTCAGATAAACTTTTATTTGGTTGGACTAGTGATACCGCAACAATAAAACCAGTTAATTCATCTACCGCGAAAATTGCCTTTTTCAACAGTGTATCTCTTAGAACACCAGTAAACTCAGCATGGGCTTGAATGGCATCAATAATGTTAGGAGCCACTCCTCTTTTCTCCAGAATTTCCTTCCCCTTATTGGGATGCTCTTCAGGATAGGCTTCATAATCGAAATCATGCAATAAACCCACAATTTGCCATAGATCCTCATCTTCCTTAAAGATACGGGCATAATCCTTCATTGCTATCTCTACTGCCAATGCATGCTTAATCAAGTTTTTGCTTTTTGTGTATTCATGCAGTAACTCTAATGCATCACGTCTATTCATTCTGCTCAGGTTTTAAGGTAGGGAAAAGTATAACTTCCTTAACGTTGTGAGTATTTGTAATAACATTAACAAGCCGTTCAATGCCCATCCCAAAACCGGCAGTTGGTGGCATGCCATATTTGAGAGCTTCTACAAACTCTTCATCCTTCTTCATTGCCTCTTCATCACCTTTTCGTGTCAGCTTAGCCTGTTGTTTAAATCTTTCTTCCTGCTCAATCGGGTCATTTAGCTCACTGTATGCATTACATAGTTCAATAGCTCCACCAAGAACGACCTGAAATCTTTCAACATAATTTGGCCGACCGGGAATCTGTTTTGCTAGTGGCGACAGCTCAATGGGATGGTTAATAAGAAATGTTGGGTTTATCAGCTTTGGCCTTACAAATTTTTTGAAAAGTTCATCTGCAATTTTTCCTTTCTCCCATTCCTTTTCAACCTTCAGACCTTTTTCTTTTGCAATTTTTTGAATACTTTTTTCATCATATTTATCTAGGTCAACGCCACACTCCTTGATTAAAGCTTCACGGAAATCGACTCTTGCGAAAGGTGGCTTGAAATCCAGTTCATAATTATCATAACTAACCTTTGTCGATCCATTCACTTCTTTTACCAGATTATATAAAAGCTCCTCGGTAAATTTCATAAGCGCTTGATAGTCCTTATATGCCCAATAAAACTCAATTTGGGTGAATTCTGGATTATGTGCATAATCAATTCCTTCGTTACGGAAACATCTTGCCATTTCAAAAACTTTTTCAAATCCACCAACAATTAATTCTTTCAGGTATATTTCAGGAGCAATTCTCAAAAATAAATCAGTGTTTAAAGCGTTGTGATGTGTTTTGAATGGCTTCGCAATTGCACCAGAAGCTACTAGCTGCAAAATTGGTGTATCGACTTCTAAAAATCCTTGGTTTATAAAATAGTTACGAATAAACTTGATGACTTTACTTCTGGTCAAAAAGATTTCTTTCACTTCACTGTTTGATAACAGATCCAAATATCGTTTCCTGTATCTTGTTTCAACATCTTTCAAACCGTGCCATTTTTCAGGCAGAGGCATCAGAGCTTTTGAAATTAGAACAAGGCTTTTGGCAAGAATAGTATTTTCACCTTTTTTAGTGACAAACAAAGTGCCTGTCACCTCAATAAAGTCACCAACGTCTATGCTAGCACCAAAAAATTCATAGACTTTTTCTGTAACTTTGTCCTTTTTAAAATATATCTGCATTTTCCCTGATTCGTCCTCAAGATGGGTAAAGGTTGAGCCGCCATGTTTACGAATACTTCTTAAGCGACCGACTATCTTAATTTCAGAACCAGATTTTTCAAGATCAGTAAAATTATCCAAGATCTCTCTGATTGTGTGTGATCTCTGGATTCTAGAAGGATATGGAGTATCGATCTCCGAACGAAGTTTAATTAACTTTTCCTTCCTAGTTGTTTGCTCATCTAGATAATCAGTTTTCTCCATTTCTGTCCTTTTATGTAGATTAATTGTTAGGTAGTATAGCACTATTATTGTGTTATTTCAAATCAAAAACCCCGCTAAGAGCGAGGCGATTTTTGCATATAACACTGACTATTCAATAGATAAAATTCTAAATTGCTTATCTCCCAGAGGAAGTTTTACCTCAGCAATGTCACCTACTCTTTTTCCCAAGAATGCCTTACCCATTGGAGATTCGTTTGAGATCAATCCATTTGCTGGATCGGCTTCATTAGAGCCAATAATTGTGTACTCAAACTCTTTGCCGTTTGCAGAAATTTTCACTCTTGAGCCAACAAGCACAGTATCTGAAACCCCGCCAGCTTTTATTACCTGGCAGTTTTTTATGACGTAGTCTAGTTCAATAATTTTTCCTTCGGTGAATGCTTGTTCGTCTTTTGCCTCTGCATACTCTGCATTTTCTGAGAGGTCACCAAGCTCTTTTGCTTCACGGATTCGCTCAGCAATTTCCTTTCGCTTATTTTTTCTTAGATCTTCAAGCTCAATTTTTAGTCGCTCAAGACCTTCTTTTGTGATGAATGTATTATTATCTTCCATTTTTTCTATCCAATTTTCTAAATATACCTGTTTTTTTAAAGGTATTGTTAAGGATACGCAACTTCATTGACTTCGTCAAGCTAATGCAATCTATTCTTGATTAAAGTACCACTGCAATGCATCGCGTGCAACTGGAAGCGCAATAGTGCTGCCTTCACCACCCTCCTCTATAAGTACAACAACAACAATCTCGGGAGTATCATAGGGTGCAAATCCGACAAACCAAGCATGTGTTTTATTGCTGGGGCCAAACTGAGCTGTCCCAGTTTTGCCTGCTGCTGCAATTTGAAGATTCTGCAACCCAGAAGCACTTCCACTTGTAACTGCCTGCCTAAGACCTTCCCGTACAATTTTTAAATAAGCAGAATTAATGAAGTTTTCCCTAATTACAACCGGTTGAATTTTTGAAGTAACATTTGATTTGGCTTCATTTACTGACTGAACAAGAAACGGTTGATAAAGAGTTCCACCATTTGCAATTGTTGCAATAAAGTTTGCAACCTGTAGGGGGGTCACCAAAATATCACCTTGGCCAATTGCCAAATGATACGTATCACCAAGATACCAACGTTCACCTTTTGTCTCTAGCTTCCAGTCTTTAGTGGGTAAGAAACCGGTTGACTCGCCTGGAAGATCTATATTACTTTTTTCGCCAATTCCAAAAAGCCTGGCATATTCAACAATCCTCTCTACACCCAATCCCTCTATTTCTTCATCACCACCTCCCACAAGATAAAAAAACGTGTTTACTGAGTCTGCAATTGCCTTTCGAACATCTGTTTGCCCATGTCCGCCCGCTTTCCAATCAGGAAAGAATTGAGGCCCTGCTTCAATTCCACCTGTGCTTAGGACTGTGGTGCTTCCGGTGATAATTCCTTCCTGCAGAGCAGCGGCAGCGATTACCGGTTTAATTGTAGAACCAGAAGGATATTGTCCTGTAATACTTCTCATAAAAAGTGGGTTTGATGGATCATCAAGCAATTTGCTAAATTCCTCGGCTGGTATACCTTTAGAAAAGACATTTGTATCAAAGCTGGGTGTGTTTACAATTGCCAATACTTCACCCGTGCGAGGATCAAGAGCTACTGCCGAACCACCTGGTGCTCCGCTGCGTGACATGGCATTAGAGATGCTGTCATAAAGAACTTTTTGCAGGCCAATATCTAATGTTAACGTGAGGTTTGATCCTGACACTGCCTCCTGACTTGCCACAATCTTTTTTTCCTTTCCAAGTGAATCAACCTCAATACGCTTTTTTCCATCAACACCTTTCAATAACTCCTCGTAGAAATATTCCAGTCCAACTTTGCCGACATAATCAGTTATTAGATATTCACCATTTTGAGCATCATCGTATTGCTTTTCAGATATTTTTCCTGTATATCCGACTGTATGTGCAGCAATAAGCGGATTAGTGTATTCCCTGCTGTCACGCATTGTGAGTGAAACTCCAGCCATAGAGTTGCTTTCTATTTGAAATAGTAATGCCTTTTCGTAATCAATATATTCCTTGATGATAATTGGTTCATACGAAAAAGAAGGAACATCCTCAATCATTTTTTCTATCTCACTGCTTGGGATATCCAAAATTCTGGAGATCGACTCAAATATCAGAGATTTTTCAGACTCCGATTCAGGTAGATCTGCCGGAATAACGATCAGAGCAAAGTTCGGAACATTGCGAACAAGTAACTCACCATTACGATCGTATATGACTCCTCTCCTGGCCTTTATTGTCTCTATCCGTATTCTGTTTCCCTCGGATGCTTCTCTATAATAAGCCCCCCTAACTACTTGAAACCAAATACTGCGGGAAAGTAGGATAAGTATGCCCACCAATAAAATCAGGAAGAAGATACGTAGTTTTGACAATTCAACCGAAACTTTCAATGCAGATGCACTATATTTAGAGTCAGGAAGATCATTACCTAGACTGGCATTTCGAGTATAGTTTCCTATATGATCATCTCTAATATCATCAGAACTGCCATATATATCAAATGGATTAAAACGTTTCATAATTAGTTGCGAACCAAAAATTGGTTTTGAAATCGTCTAGTAAGCAAACGAATAAGTAGAAATAATACAAAAGCGGCTCCACCATTTATTAATGCCTGCAGTAATATGCCAGTCCAAAGGTTGGGCACTTGGTACAGGGAAACTTCAATACTGTTCATTGCATAAAAAACTGTGGAAGCAAGTAATAGTAGTAAATTGTAAATGGCACTTCCTACTATTGCCAACAAAACGAACGGGAATAGCGATTTATTAGTTAATACATTATTTAATAGGAAATATAAAGCGACCGATGTTAATACAGTAATGATAGTGAAAGTGCCGAATGGAAGAATTGAGAAAATTTCATGGATTGCACCAATTCCAAAGGACCACCATAACAGTGGAATTATTTCTAATCGAAAAGCAAGTAGGGCTATAAAAAGTAAAATTATGCTGATTGGTGCAATTCCAGTAGTAAAGGGATCAATAAAACTGAGCTGAATAGTCAGAACGGCAATTATCATAACAGCAATAAGGATATTTCTAGACATTTTTATTGAATTATTATTGATACGACCTGTAATCGATCTAATTTAACTGGAGATTCGATTGATGCAGTTTGAAATAATTCTTCTGTTTGAGTAGAAATAGAACTAACTTGCCCAAGTACCAACCCTTCGGGTATATTTTCTTCTATTCCCGAACTGACTACTATTTGGTTAATGGTGATCTCCTCTGATTGAGGAATCAACTGCATTTCTAAAGAAAGACCAAGCTTGCCCACAACAATACCTGGGCTATTTGTGTCATTCTGAATATATGCTCCAACCGAACTATTTGAATCAGTTATCAAAAGCATTTTTGAAGAATTTGCGCCTGATTCAATAATTTTACCAACCAGTATCCCATCTTGGTAAATTATGGGCATTCCTACTTCAACATTATCGTTTAGTCCCCTATCAAGAATGTAAATTTGGGTTCCCGCGTGAGGCGATTTTCCAATAATCTGAGCTGCCTGGAATTTATAATCGTTCGTTTTCAAGTATTCAATTTCCTGCTGGAGCACCTCGTCCTTAGTTATTAATGAATGGAGTCTGGCATTCTCAATCAAAGCATTACTCAACTTATTCTGCAATTCTTGATTACTTACACCTAACTTCTCTACCGATTCTATGTTTTCAGGAGCAAAAAACTTAAGACCAGCATTATACGCAACTTTTTGAACTGGACGTAGGGCATAGAGAATCGCATTTTCAACTGGACGTAGAATTCCAGTAGCATGCAAAAAAACTAGCAGCACAACGGCTACTGCAATCAAAAGAAATATGTTAACTCGCACATTAAAGATTTTCTGCCTCATCCGCTTTATGACTAGTTATTTTATAGGAGAATCTTCTTGTGTTGAGAGAGCGAACAGATCTTTCACAGATTCTATGTCTTCTAAGATCAGGCCAGTTCCTCGTACCACGGCTGTTAATGGGTCATCAATTATGTGAACAGGAATTTTTATTTCCTCCTGTATTGCTTTATCCAGTCCACTTAGTAATGCTCCACCACCAGTTAGAATCAAACCTCTTTCATAAATATCTGCAACTAATTCAGGTGGTGTAGCTTCTACTGTCGATTTAATATTCTCTATAAATAATCTTACGGTTCTGGCAAGCGCTTCCTGAAGTTGAGCAGAATTAATAGTCACCTCTTTCGGCAGACCAGTAATTAGGTCTCTACCACGCATCTTTGTTTCTTTGATTTCCTTATCAGGAAATGCTGAACCGATTTCCATTTTTATTTGCTCTGCAGTACGCTCCCCAAGTAGCAAGTTAAACTTATCTCTTGCGTATTGAATAATGTTACTATCTAGCTCATTTCCTGCAACTCTCAAGGACTTCCAAGTGACTATGCCACCCAAAGAAATAACCGCTATTTCGGTTGTCCCACCCCCGATATCAACAACAAGGCTTCCTGTAGAGGTTTGAATTGGGAGTCTAGCACCAACAGCGGCTGCTATCGGCTCTTCGATTAAGAAAACTTGACGGGCACCTGCATTCAACGCAGCATCTTCAACTGCTTTACGTTCGACTTCGGTAATACTCATTGGGATTCCAATTACAATTCGTGGTCTTGGGAGAATTGAAAAAGATTCTCTATGTACCTTTTCAATGAAGTGCTTAAGCATTTTTTCTGTAACCTCAAAATCAGAAATAACACCGTCTGCGAGTGGACGAGTTGCAACAATATGGGCAGGAGTTTTCCCGATCATATTTTTTGCATCGGTCCCAACAGCAAGAATCTGGTCAGTTCTTGTATTGATTGCAACAATTGACGGTTCATTAATAACAATACCTTTATCTTTCACATAAACCAAAGTATTGGCCGTTCCTAGGTCAATTCCAAGATCTTGAGAGAATCTTCCGAAAATTGAATTAAACATTTTGTTTACTTATTGTATCTAGCACTTCATTTAAACTGCATATCGTGGCTTTACTATCCTTCCTTTTCTTCATCTCAACTTTATCTCCGGTTTTTTTACTTACCACGAGCCGTATGGGTATACCAATCAAATCAGCATCCTTTAGCTTAGAACCCGCTGATTCTTTTCGGTCATCATATAATACGTCAACTCCATTTTTCTGTAAAGTGGAGTAAATATCATTACCATTTTTGTCTGCGTCAATACTAATAAGGTGAACATCAAATGGGGCTATTTCGTCTGGCCAGATAATACCGTTATCATCATTATTTACCTCGACAACTGTTCCCAGCACTCTTCCTAGTCCTATTCCATAGCATCCCATTACTACTTCTCGGCTGTTCCCATTTTCATCAGTGTAGGATAAATGAAACGCATTTGAAAACTTTGTCTTCAGTGGAAATATGTTTCCGACTTCAATTGACTTTTCTGGTTCTAAATCTGTACTTTGGCATTCGGGACATGACTTTTGCTCGTTAACTATATCTTTATTAACAGCAATTCGGCATTTCCTGCACAAATAAATCGTGTCCTCTCCAGAATGTGTTATTGTTTGAAACACGTGTGAATATTTAGAGAAAGTTCCGCCCGAAGCAAAAGTAAGATAGGTAGAATTTCCAATCCCAACGCGCCTGAATATACTCATATATGCTAGCTTTGCTTTTTCGTAGTATTCATCAAAGTCCTTGTCATCACGATGGAAAGAATACAAGTCTTTCATCATAAACTCTCTTCCCCGCAGAATGCCGGATTTGGCTCTTAGCTCATTTCTGAATTCTGTCTGAATCTGATACAGATATAAAGGGAGGTCTTTGTATGAGCTAATATACTGTTTAACTAATGGTACAATTACTTCCTCATGGCTTTGACCAAGCACGTACTTTTTTCCTGAGACCGATTCAGGATGAAATAGTACATCAATGTTTTCGCGACCGGTTGTAACATAGTTTTCATGGGGATGAAGTGCCGGCATAAAAATTTCCTGTCCATCAATTGCATTTATTTCCTCCCGAATAACGTTTTCAATTTTCTTTAAGACTCGTAGTCCAAGTGGCATATAAGTATAAACGCCGGCCATAAGTTTATTTATAAAGCCGCCTTTCACTAAGAACTGTGCATTTGTACTTATTTCCTCTCGAGATACAGTTTTGCTAGTTTTTGGGAATAGTTTGGATTGTTTCATATTGTTATCCTATTAAATTTTTCATAAATCCAAAAATACTATCCTTGAATCGAGAAACATCACGCACACTGACCAACACAACAAGACCTATCAGAATAAAGAAACCAACAGTATGTATCATTGACTCCACTTTTTGCCCTACTGGTTTACCGCGAAGTTTTTCAATCAGTAAAAACAAAACGCGTCCTCCATCTAGTGCAGGGAAAGGCAAGAAATTTAAAATCATGAGATTAATTGAAAGTAATGCGGTAAACTGGAGCAGATATATGAACCCTAGCTTTGCAACCCTTGATGTCATCACAGCTATCCCTATCGGGCCAGAAATATCTGCAGGCACTGTTTGTGCAACAATTAGATTTTTTAATAGCTCATAAAATGCCATCAGAATTTGCCACGTTACAGAAATTGATGTTTTGATCCCTTGGTATATTGCCTCATACCATGGATACGAAACTATTGCGGTTTCTACAAGCCCTGCGCCCATTTTCGCCTCGCCATTCTCCTGCAAATCCTTTAGAGTCAAATCATACGGAATTATTTCTTTTCCTCTTGATGTTTCGATGTGCACTGTTTCGTTCAATCTAGGTGTGGTATAAGCAATTAGATCGTCAACAGTTGCGAATTCATTTCCATCGACTGATAAAATATTATCTCCTACTTCAAATCCCGCCTCAAAAGCAGGAGATTCTTCTAATACTGATAAGACCTGGATCTTTTCATCATGCATTCTGTCTTTAGGAATATCATCTGTTACGACCGAAGGAAGTCCGATAAAGAACCCAATACTCAGCAGAACTACAGCTAAAACGAAATTCATAAACACGCCACTAGAAAGAATAACAGCTCTTTTCCAAATTTTTTGATATGCAAAACTATCCGCATCTGCTTTATGTTCTCCTGCTTCTCCCTTTATTTTCACAAAACCACCAAACGGAATCCAGTTTATTGAATATATTGTTCCTTTTCGTTTTATCCCAAAGATTCGAGGTGGGAAGCCAAAACCAAATTCCTCGACAGTTGCGCCTAGCTTTTTTGCAGCAAAATAGTGCCCAGCTTCGTGGACAAATATTATTAGCCCTAATACTACAACTAAAATAAGGATGGTGAACATATTCTAAATGGTCATTATTTCTTTTTCTTTTTTCTCGGCGATTACTTTTATCTGTTCAATAAATGAATCAGTTTCTTTCTGTAGATCTTTCTGTGAGGCAAATAGATCATCTTTAGATATTGTCTTGTCCTTTTCTTGAGTACGTAAATCGTTATTTGCTATTTCTCTAGTATTTCGAACGGCAATCCTTGCAGCTTCAACTCTCTCATTTATTAGTTTTACTAATTCCAGTCGCTTTTCCTCTGTTAAAGAAGGAATACTGACCCGAATATGCTGGCCTTCGTTAACAGGAGACAATCCAATATTAGAAGCGTAAATTGCCTTCTCAATTTCCTTCATTACAGCTTTATCCCAAGGCTGGATAAGCAATGATCCATGATCGGGTGCTGTAATAGTTGCTAGTTGGACTAGTGGAGATATATTGCCATAACACTCCACTGGGATATTTTCAACCAAACTAGGCATAGCTCTTCCCGATCGAATTTTTGAAAGTTCGGCTTTTAGATGCTCTATTGCCTTTTCGGCATTTAATTTGAATTCGTCAATATATTCCATGTAATTTTGTTAGTTATTATTTCTTCTTTGGTGCATACGTTCCTGCGTATATAGTTCCAGGTGTTTCACGATCAACTAGAATACTGGTAATTCCTCGGCCCGAAGGAAATGTTTCAATAGTTTTCCAGGTAGTACTTGCATCTGTAGTTTTATGAACTACTTTACCAATAGTGAAATATATTTCATCATGGTTGTCTGGATTTACATCAATAGTTGAGATTGGAACTGAACCGAAAGGAAAAAGCGTTTCAATTGGCAGCCATGTTGCCCCGGCGTCAGGACTTTTTAGAATTCCATAATTTGTTGCGACATATAGTATATTTGGATCCTTTTCAGTAAATGTGAACCAGTTTATTGTATTTGCTCCTGGATATTCTATAAAAGCTTCAGTTATCAATGTCCAATTAGCTCCTTTGTCCGTTGATTTGTATATACCATCGCTAAATGTTACTGCATAGACAACTCTAGTATCTGAGGGGTTAATGTACAATCGCTTAAGCGTTGTTTTCAATGGAATATCAGGATTAATTGTTGTCCATGTTTCACCGTAATCCGCACTCTCGATTATTTGCGCGTCTTGTGTAGCTGCAAGTAAACGTGAAGGTTCATAATTATCTATGTTTACTGACACAATATTTTGATTTCTTGGTTCAAGATATATTGTTTCCCAATTTTTCCCATCATCAGTCGTTTTTATGATAGTAGATCCCGTAGCAGTGTACACTATCTCTGGTGATTGAGGGTCAATGCTGATAGTTGAGTAGTTGCCAGAGGTAATACCAAATGCCTCCCATTGTTCTCCTCTGTTTTTTGTGCGCCAGATTCCATTCCGCTCTGTACCTAAATAGATTGTATCTTCATCGTCAGGATGAAAAAGCATAGTTATTACATTTACATTATTGATAGCAATTGTGTCCTTTTTTTCCTGTCGAACAAAAGCCTTTTGTGCCCATGTTTCAGCACTGTCATCAGAGCGAAAAACTCCACCATCTACGGATTTTGTAGAAGATATACTAATACATCCTGCACCCGTTACGACAAAAGCAAGTAATAGCACTATAATGAAAAAATATGATTTACGCATAGGCCTTCATAGTTAAAAAGTAATTTTCTAATGCCAATTGAGGGTTGATATTATTTACCAGTTTGTCCTTAATGGACTGTACTTTTTTTTGCTGGCTTATTAGGTCAGAATATGTAAATACCAACGAAAGCTTTTTAAGAGCGCTCAACTCTGAAATATTTACTATCTGTTTTTCCAGCTCACTTTTTATAAGCACGCAATCGCGAATAATAATGCTAATCTGGCTCAATAATTCTGTTGCGCCTTCTAATTTTTCTTGGTACTTTCTTGATCCAAGGAAATGTTGTATGAAGCTAAACTTTTCTGCGATGCTATTATCATAAATTTTAATTAATTCGCGAACGGCTTTTGTGTACCTTTCAAGTTTATTAGAGTTTTTATAAAATTCTACTGCAATACCAGGTCTTCCCAAAGATAATGGACTAATAGTGTTTGCTGTTGATCTACTGCAGCCGATGTCTTCGAGCATTGCTACAATCTCTGAGCGTGACACTATGGTGAAAGGGAGTACTTGGCAGCGAGAAATTACGGTTGAAGGAAGCGAATCTAAATTATCAGAAATCAGTATAATAATAGATTTTCCTGGCGGCTCTTCCAATGTTTTAAGAAGTGCATTTGCACCTTCAATATTTAAGGTATCTGCCGTATCAATAATGCCAACTTTTCTGTCAGTTAAAAGTGATGTTCTGTAAAACTTTTCCTGAAACGAGCGAATTGCTTCAATAGGTATATTCTTTTTATCGTCATCTTTTTGCAACAAATGAAAATCGGCATGAAGACCTTTGTCAAACTGTAAGCATCCATCACACTTGCCGCAGAATTTATTTGCCCGGGTTCTATTTATATTTTGGCAAAGAACAGATTTTGCAAAATCTTTGGCGAGACTAAACTTACCAATTTTGCTTGGTCCTGCAAAAAGATATGCGTGGACAAAAAATTGGTCACGGACAGCGCGTTTCAGAAATTCAACAACCTGATTGTTTCCGATAAAAGTACCTTTTCCCATTTATGTGATTTTGCTATAGCTGCATTATTTTAAAAAATCCTCATATTTGAGGACAAGCCAATGATACCACAATTTAAAGGACCATTCAAGATGCATTTTGTCAACTATTAATGCTACTCATTATCTGTTTTAGCGTTGCAATAGCGGTTTTTTCCCAACTGAAATTTTTAGCACGATTATATCCTCTATTCACTAGGCTATCTCGCAGGGAATTTTGATTACATAGGACATTATAGGTTGATTTTGCCAGGTCTTCTGGACTATTAGGGTCTACTAGTACAGCAGCATCCCCTACTACCTCAGGAATCGATGCAACATTTGATGCGACTACAGGAACGCCTACTGCCATTGCTTCAAGCAGTGGAATGCCAAATCCCTCGTAGAAGCTTGGAAAAATGAAAACAGCCGCAGATCTGAGCAGGATAACTCTTTCTTCCTCTGTAACCCAGCCTGGAAGTATAACAAAGTTTTCTAAATTGTATTTTTTTATGTTTTGCATCACGGCATCGAAACGATATCCCGACTTGCCAATTAATACCAGCTGGCCATCAAATACATAGTCACTTCTTAGACTATGGAATGCATCAATAAGCCCAGCTATATTTTTTTTCTCCTCCAGTCTTCCGATATATAAAATAAACGGTTGACTAATATGGTATTGCTTCAGTACTTGATTAATGCGCGCACTAGAATAATCAAATTCTAATATGGATTTATCATGAGCCAATGGGATCACATTAATTTTCCGGTCATATTTTACGCCAAATAGTTCAACTATTTCTTTTTTCGAAAATTTTGAAATAGTTAGAACTGTTTTTGCATGCTTAAGTGCAAATCGAGCAGAAAATCGATGGTAATCATATTCATTACTTCCATATTTGCCCAAAGTTAGAAGCCTTATTAAAATATTTAAGAGAAATTTTATAAATGATGATTGATACCCAATTATCTTTTTGGAATAAAGTTTGCTAAATCTTTCAAACCCTACATCATGAAGGGTTGTGACTGTGTTTTTGGGATGGATAAAAGGAATAGTATGTGCAGGGACAAATAAGATACTTGGCCTTTTAAGCAGCATTTCTAATGAAAGCCTAACTTGAGTCCAAAGAAATTTAGGTGGCCAATTTAAAACTTTGCTTACAAAGTTTGATGGTAGTTCTGCTAGTTCCCCCCGCAGAGGTTCCTTCGAATACAAAATAAACTGATCATTTGGATCAGCGATTTTCTTAAATTCCTGGATCAGATGATACGCATACCATTCTGTGCCGGTTTTCTTTACCTCGTTTGCCCGCGAAGCATCAATACCAATAACCATGCTTTTTAAGAATGAATTTATTTTGTTTCTAAAATACTGCGCTTATAGGACTCCAGGTTTTCCAGTGCAATGCCCGTACCTTTAGCGACTGCAAGTAGTGGATCATCTGCAACGTATGACGGAACACCCGTGGTTCGCGCAAAAAGTTTATCAATATTGCGTAGCAAACCTCCCCCACCACTAATCACCATGCCTCTATCAATTATATCAGCAGCCAACTCTGGTGGAGTATCCTGTAATACATCTTTTACAGCCAGAACAATTGCTCTCAGTTCCTCCTGTATTGCTTCAGTTACATCGTCACTAGTTGCAGTAATAGTGCGAGGCAGACCTGTTACCATATCTCTGCCTCTAATATCACTAGTTAGTTTATCGTCTAATGGAAGTGCGGATCCAATATTTATTTTTAACAACTCCGCAGTTTTTTCCCCAATTGCTAAGTTATACTTTTTTCGAATATATTCTGCGATAGCATAGTCAAATCTATTTCCACCAGTTCGCGTCGAATTATTTGCAACTATTCCTCCTAATGAAATTACGGCAATTTCCGAGGTACCACCCCCAATATCAATAATCATGTGCCCAGACGCAGAGCCAATAGGTATATTTGATCCAATTGCTGCTGCAATTGGTTCTTTAATAATATATGCTGCTTTAGCGCCAGCCTGTAGTGTTGCATCAATTACAGCACGACGTTCAGTCGAAGTGATATCGGCCGGCACTGCAATCATAACCTCTGGTCTGACTAGTCGGACACCACCAAGCGCCTTGTTAATAAAATACCTCAGCATACTTTCAGTTGTCTTATAATCAGCTATCACGCCGTCCTTTAGGGGTCTAGATGCAACGATGGTATCGGGAGTTCTACCAAGCATTTCATTTGCTTCAACGCCAACTGCCAAAACCTTTTTATCGGAAATAGAAATAGCAACAACCGATGGTTCATTAATTACAATACCGCGCTTTGGTACATAAACCAGCGTATTTGCTGTTCCAAGATCTATTCCAATTTTTCTGGACATTACTTAAATATTACCTTAAATTCACGATCTTGCCCAAGATCAATTGGGAAAGTCACTCTATTTTGCCCATCTTGCACTGCTTTGTCAATAGGAGTGTATGAATCAATCTTTTTGTCAAAGTCTAGATTTACAACAAGTTCGTATGCTGCTGTTCCAGCTTGCTTTTGAGCAAATAGCGTATACTCATCATTATCGATTTGGTTCGAAACTATAGTCGGGAGCTTGTAGGTGTAAACCAGTTCACCTTGCTCTTGCGGTTCGATGGATATAAATCCTCCAAACATCGTTTTATCAAATTCCTCAGCTATTTCGACGTCGCCAGATCCCCCGCCATGCAATTTATCATTCTCCATGACACCTTCATAATTTATTAACTCACTCCCTAGAGGCACGTAAACTCTTGTGTATGTTCGATACCGAGTTGATTTCCAATTAAACGTACCTTGATTATTGTAGTGAATTTTCAATGTGGCAACATAATCGCCATCATCATTTTTCTCAACCGCATAATTTATTGTTCTTAACACTCCTGGATCAGATTTGAGGCTCGCCATATTTGCGTCAACTACTAGAAAATAATCACCGTCAACTGAACGCACGCTTCCACCCCAGCCCTGTTTGGTAATTAACTGCTGAACAGCTTGGTCTTTGAGGTATAGAAGAATATGTTTTGATGCTATATCCTTCTGAAATGTTTCCCACATATCAGACCATCGGTCAGAAGGCAATTCAAGGACTTGGTCCAATAATTTGGATGCCAAATCACCGATTATTTCTTTTCTCTCTGATTCTGATATTCCTTGTCGGTAATAACCCTGCTCAACCTGATATTGAAGAGTATCAATGAAATTGTCAGACGTAAAAGTTACACCATTTACTTCAATTTCTCCTGTCAAAGCGATAAGTGATTCAATAAATGTTGGCGTAACGGCGATGACACCATCAATTTTTTCTTCAGTGCCTCCCTCTTTATGATAGAACCATTCAGCTTGTTCGGCAGCTGTTGGAAAGTCCGGCGACCAGTTTGAGTCACGCATAAACCATTTGTCAGCACTTAGATATTTTTCCAGCTGCCATGGTGGCTCAGCAAGAAATGTTCCATGATATGGGGTATCTAGATTATATATGTTGTCAGTATTGAACTGCTCTATTGCTCCATTTTCAAGTTTCAATATTCCATATGTCCCGATAAAACCTCCTGTTGGTCTTAATTCTGTATTGTTTTGCAGTAAGAATAAATATGTCTTTCCAGATGGATAACCAGCTATTTGCGGGATTGCCTCTGCAGCAGGCACTGCTAATTCGAGTCCTGTCTGAATTGCAGGTAATTGCTCCTTCAACGGAGTTACAATCTTTTTGATTGATCCAATTAATCCGGTATCTGGAATATTATTAATCGCATCAACAGCCAAATCTATATCAGCCTTTACGCCCTGAAGTAATGGCGGAGATTCATAAATTGTTTTCAAAATTGCTTCAGTTTGTTCAGGTGAGATTTTTGCTAAACTAACAGCCGTGCCATTCTCGTTTAGAGGTGAAAAAACAGCATCACCTAAATCTGCGAGGTCCTGTAAACCGGTTCCTAGCTGAATTGTTGCTGTTAAAATATTCTCTACAGCCCTAATTTGCCTGCCAACAATTGGTATGAATTTAAACTTACCAAGTTTTTTTAAATCGTCTTTCGCACTATTAAGCTTTTCTTCTGCAGTAATTAAAGCTTTCTTTGCTCCACTAAAATCCTGTGCACCAATAGCACCTTGAGCTTTAACAAAATCTTCTTGACCGGCCAAGGCATATTCATAAGCAGATTTAACGTATGGATAATGGAACGCAAAAAGAACTGCGATCAGAGCAACAATTCCGCCAGCGTAATAAAGCCATTTTTTTGAAAAGTTCTTTCCTTTTTTTGTCTTTCGGGTTCTACCTGCAAAGTTCATTGAATGTTTTTTTTTCGACATGTGGCTGTTCTTCTTTTTAGTTTTTTGTTGGTAATGGTTTTCCCTTGAATTTTCTGGCATAATGCAAAAAATCTTTAATATGAATCCTAGTTACGTAATTGAATATCCCTGTTATGCCGGGATTTGTGGCAGATTCACGATGATGATAATGAATCATTTTTGAATCTGCAACATAATAAACCCTATGACCCTTTTCCCAAAACATCCTACACCAGTCTGTGTCTCCAATATATAGGAAATATCCCTCATCCAAAAGGCCCACATCTTCGATTGCCGATTTCCTTGCTAAAATACATGCGCCAAAAAGCCAGTCAACTGGGATATTACTATTATGGTCAAAATCATGCATCAAGTAATTTTCAAGGTATCGTTGACCTTTTTTTGTCTTCCCTAATGGGCTTCTTCTATAAAAAGGCATAATCCCAATTGGAAATCTGAGACAAGAATTTTGGACTGTTCCATCTGGATTCATTAATTTCGGTCCAGCGCAACCAACATCAGGGTTATCGTCCATAAAACTAACTAATTTTTCTAGTGAACCAGGTGCAACTACAATATCAGGGTTCATTATTGAAACATATTCTCCCCTTGCTACTTTCATTCCGGCATTATTACCCGCACTAAATCCCCTATTCGTTTCAAGTTCTATAAAACGAACAGTTTTAAACTCATTTTTTAATTCCTGAACCCCGCTGTGTGGTGATGCATTATCAACGACTATAATCTCGTAATTAATCCGCAATTCAGCTTTAATAATGTTCGTTAAACAATATCTAACCAACCCTTCAGACTTGTAATTAAGAATAACTATAGATAGCTTCATTGGAACCACTTTGATAGAGTTTTTCGATTAATTATCGTTTTGTCTCTTATTCTCCTTCTCTTTTTTAGCATTTGTGGAAGGTTTGCATAAAAACTTAATATCCCTTTCAGTGAAGTTGGTTCGCGAAACAGCAAATAAATAAACTTCTTCAATTCATACCAAGCAAGAGCCGGGTTTAAGAATACATTTTTCCACTCCTCATTCTTAACTAATATGTAGAGGTGGTTTCTATAGGACAAATATTTTGCCGTTGGAGACTTTCCTTGCCTATTCTTTATTGTTCCGATATCGGATAAATCAGTCTTTCTGGCAGCATTCCTGGCATGCAATGCTTTAGCTGTGGAAATATAGACTGAAGTAAAACCAGCTAATCGAAGTCGCCACGCAAGATCAACGTCCTCCTTATACGAAAAAAAGCTCTCATCAAAGTATTGACCACTCAAGGCAACTGCATCGAGAGCATCTTTGCGATACATAATGAGGGCCGCAGAAATACCAAACACTTCCCCTGTGTTATCAAATTGACCTGTATCTTTATCATTCTCTCCACGATCAATAGCCCTTCTGCTTTTATAAAGAACAATTCCAGTTGAGTCAATAGTATCAGAATCACCTATGTTATTCAAGTCTAAGCTAGACTTTAATAGTTTACCGCCAACTGATCCAGCCTTCGAGTTATTATCCATAGCCTTGTGTAATTCTTCCAGAAAGTTTTTAGCCATTACAATATCCGTATTACACAAAACAATATACGGAGCTGCTGACATTCTTATGCCTTGATTATTTGCTGCGGCAAAACCTAGGTTAGCTTTGTTGCGTAGAATTCTTGCTGCAGGATAATTTTTTTCAATCCACGATACAGAATTATCACTAGATCCATTGTCTACTACAATAATTTCAAAATCTCTTTTTGTCTGATTTTCTATAGAATCAAAAAGTGGCGGAAGATATTTTATACTATTCCATGTCACAATAACTATTGAAACTCGAGGCGTTTTACTTATCATGAGTTACGTTTGATCCTGCCCAGTGGAAATACTTTTTTTTAGTGAAACAAAAATTGCAGTTGCAAGCAATATATATCCTATTCCCAACGGGTGATTTAAATAAGGTGTAGTTACATTAATAGCGGCCAATACAACTAATCCGGTAAGTAATCCAAGAATCAAGGAGCTTTCTAATGGGTTTTGAACATATTCTTTGTACAATTTTAATCCATACCTGAAAAGCGCAACTAATAATGACAAATATGCAATTAGTCCGAATATCCCCATTTCAATCCAGGTATCCAAATATCCCCATTCAAATGAATAAGTTGTAAATAGTCCGTCCGGGCTTGCCTCTAACGCTCTGGGATCTGAAGTCTCGTAAGTAATAGATGTCCCAAATCCAGATCCTAGTAGCGGATTTTCGCGGATTTTGTCGGCTAGCGGGCCCAATAATTTAAACCGACTTGCTGATGCTGATTCCTCAGTAACACCCGTTGTTCTCTCTTCAATGAGCCCACCACTGAAAGTTGATGGATTAGGCCATGGGAATTTAATAATTACCAGAGCAGCTAGATAAACAGAAAAAAATACAACAACAAATGCGAAAGCTACTTGAAATGTTTTTTTCTTCGAAAGCTTCATGATAAAAAGTACTGTATACATAAGAAATGCAAGTCCCACTACACCGGCCGCCCAAAAGCTTCTAGAATAACTGATAAATGTGACCAGCGCAGAGAAAAAACCGAGACTCCAGTACAATATATAGTCACCAGTTTTAAACTGCTTTTTAGAGACATTAATGATAATTATAGCAACTATGAAAAATGCAAATAGCGCAAAGATGTGGCTTTGGAAAAATATTCTATAAAAATTGTTATCCATTTTTGTGATTTCCCCTACACCTGTTGTTCGCACCCATTTGTATAAACTAGGTAGTACAAACTCGATCTGATGTGAAAACACAAATAGTAGCAGTACCGTCTTGAACAACATTGCAGATACTGCAGCCGAAGCAACTTGAAGAACTTTTTGTATCTGCCCTGCATTCGATATGGCTGTAATAAAAACTGGTAATAGTGCAAAAAATAACCAGCCATTTACATCATAAAAAATATCCTTTATCGGGTTGTCATTAAAATAACCGACCAAAATTCCGACTATAACAAAAAATAACAAAACACCGTACCACTTAATAAGTCCTATATTTTTAAATTTAAACTTCCTGCTAATCAATTCACGGATTAACCAAACAACAAAAATCGACAGAAATAATCCGAGTCGGAGCGAAATAGATGTATCGGCAACTTCATAAAAGAAAAGATAACCCTTCGACCCAATAATTAATTCCGCCAAAATAAAATAGACCCCATATTCGATTTTCCATATCGCTAAACCCACTGCAACAAGAATTAGTACAAAAAATCCTGCCATATTAATCACAGGAAAAAAGTACGCAGCATAAGAAATTGTTTCAATCAAAGCTATAAATAGGAGCGTATAGCCAAATGTTCTTCCTAATATCCTAATTGATTTCATTGAACTTTTATTTTACTGGTTTTTGGCTCAAATATTCCGACGATTGTAGAAAGAATAATGCTAATCGGTACAAATATTAACAAAACCCTGTATGATAAATTACCCCGGTGTTTTCGAATATAGTATAGCAAGCTTTTGTTAAATACTCTTTGTTCTTGCACTGCCCATAGTTTTGCGAAACTCTGGCTTTGATTATGAGCAATTTCGAATTTCGGTGTGTACATTACTTTCCAATTGAGGTTAATAGCGCGCTTGCAGTAGTCAACATCTTCAAACCAGATCCAGAATTTTTCGTCTAGCAAACCCACCTGCTCTAAACATTTGCGACGTATTAACATAAACGCTCCCATTACTTGGTCTACACTTTGTTCTTTTGCGTAGTCAAAGTCAAGAGCAAAATATTTTTTTAGCGGTGGTAAGCTAGGGAAAAAGTTATGTAGCTTACAAAGGATAAGAATTTGAGATGTCAGCGACGGGAACTTTCTGACAGAGTATTGCCGCGAGCCATCCAGATTACTAATTGCACATCCTACAATCCCAATTTTGCTACGAACTTCCATATAGTCAATTGCATCTTTGAATGTGCATTTTCTGACCCTAGTGTCAGGATTTAAAAGCAAAACATAGCGTCCGCTGGATCGTCTGATCGCCTGATTATTTGCTTTAGCAAATCCATAATTCTTACTATTTTGGATAAGAATTATCTCCGGAAATGAAGTACTAACAATTTTGGCAGTGTTATCTGAGGAGGCATTATCAGCAACAAAAACCTCGATATTGAGATTTTTTTTAGCGTGTTCTATAGATGATAAGCATTCAGCTATATCATTCTCAGAATTCCAAGTAACAATGCATATGGATAGATCAACATCTTCTTTCATAATCCATATTTTACGGTATTTTGCTGCTTCTGGCAATTGTATGTATAGTAAAAACCCCCATTTTTGGGGGGTCTTTACTTAAACTAACTACCGCAGGTGCAAGGATTGTTTCCACATGATGGACATGCGTCTGTCATATAACCTCCGTAGGATTAGTATTTAAATGCTCGGTCAGTATAACTTTAGGATTGATTCTGACAAATTTACCAGCTACCGCCTCCGCCGCCTCCAAATCCACCGCCAGAAAAACCACCGCCACCGGAAAAACCACTTCCTCCACTTGATGCGGACGACGGTCTTGAGGTGAGCGTAGTATTGGCACTCGTCTGAAAACTATTTAAACTATTTACTAAATATAATGCCCCAAAATGTGATCCTGCTGGTCCTTCATACCAAGATGGCGGTTGTTTGTATATATCCTCAAACTGATTAGCCCATTCTTTTTCAACTCCAAGCACCATTGCATATGGAAGGAGTTTGTCAAAATGTTCAGGATTCTTTTCCGGTGCATTATGGAACTTTATCCTATCTTTTTCTGCAACTGATAGATAGGTCTTAAGTCCTAATATATGCTCACGCGCATGAGTTCCTTTAAGTGTTTTTGAAGGCATAAATAAACTGAAAATCATCACAATTATTCCTGATGTAATAAATGCTATGCTGTAGAATGCTCCAAGGAAACCGGTAAAGAAACCAATAATGAACAATAGCGCTCCAGTGCCGTTATAAGATGATCTTACATTTTTTGGGTTTTTTGAAAAATATCCCTTTTCTACAGTTTCTTTATATAGTTTATCCGTGACTTTCGGATAATCTTTGTAGAAGCTATTTTTTAGCTTAGATAGTTTTACCTTGGTATCCTTACCAAATATTCCTTCATACAAATCTCTTTCAAACTTTGTTTTCAAAACTCCTTTATCCGTAAGTTTTACAAACGTATAGTCATCTTTTTTGTCGCCTTTAACTATTTTTAGGTTGCCATTTACAGCGAATTGAATTATCTGAGCAGATACATCCTTTCTTTGTACTTTTTCATCTATTATTATACCTACTTCAGCAGCAGTTAGATTATCCGGCGCTTCATACTGCGCTACTACCGTTCCTCTACCTTTGGGATCTCGGCCTTTTGCTCTCCATAAATAAATCATTAATCCCAATACGAATATCGGTAGAAAAAGAATTCCATTATCACGAAAATAATCAATTAATTTTTCATAAGTTGTTGGTGGAGTTACTAAGCCCTTAGGAAATCCTACAACAATTGTCAATCCCTCACTTACGGAAAGGTTTTTGTGCACGAATTCTATACCCAAAAGAGTTCCATCAGTTTCTTCAACAATTCGTTCAGAAAAACATTTATCATCATAGCCCAAATATCCGGCAAAACAGTCTGTCTTTATGTCGTTTGATGCAACAGCATCCTCAAAATATATTGTTGCCGTAGCACTATCAATTGGACCAGGCCACTCATTTCCTGTTACATTCCAATATAGTTCATCCCACTCCTCAAAATAGTTGAGAGCCCGTTTTACGCTGTATGTTATTACATATTCATGCTCCCCAGTGATATAAATGTCAGCGTCGCCAATTTTTAGCCTAATATATTCTCCGGGATATGATATTTCATAATTATATGCGCTTCCGTTTTCATCAGTTACTGATGTATTTGATACTCTAAGTTTATAATTACCTCCTCGAGCTTTATACTGAATTGGGATGTCTCTATAAATGCCATGGCGATTCTCGTCACCAAAATCGTATATTATTGTTTCCTGGACTGTTATGCTTGAGTCTTTATTAACGAATATTTGCGCATCAAAATTGCTTATATTGTCATAAACCGAGTATGTGACCGATGGCATCAGCACGACTATGCAAACAAATATTACAATTGTAATAAGCTTTTTCATTCTTAGCTAACTTTATTGTTATTCTATTTATTCTTATCTTTAGACATAGATTCAAATGCTCTTAATACTTCAAGCGGAAGAGCAAAAATGACTGTATTTGACTGATCTGAGGAAAGATCATTTATCGATTGAAGAGTTCTTAAATGTAGTGCACCGTCCGACTCTGCAAGTACTTTTGCTGCTTTTGACATATTATCCGCAGCAGCCACCTCTCCTTCGGCTTTTATTATCACTGCTCTTCTTTCACGCTCAGCTTCTGCTTGCTTTGCAATTGTGCGCTGCATGTCTTTTGGAAGTTCAATGTGCTTCAAATCAACGGAAACAACTTGAATACCCCATGGGTCAGTTGCTTCGTCCACGATTTGTTGAATTCTATCTGAAATTTGATCCCTCTTTGTTAGAAGTTCATCTAGATCAACCTCTCCTACCACATCCCGCATGGTTGTTTGTGCTAGTTGAGAGACCGCGTAATAGAAATTTTCGACTTCCAAAATTGCCTTTTCTGCACTAATAACTTTGTAGTAAAGTACAGCATTCACATTAACCGAAACGTTATCTTTTGTAATGGCATCCTGGTCAGGTACATCTACAGCTTTTACTCTAATATCAACCTTGGTCATTGACTGAATAACAGGAATGATCAGTCGCCATCCCGGCATTGCTGTTAGTCTGTACTTTCCAAGCATAAACTTCAATCCGCGTTCGTACTGATTCACTTGTCGGATCGATATCAATAGAATGAAACCAAGTATAAAACTAAACGCTATCGCAAAACTTAGAAATGTGGTAAAAAAGTCCATTTATTTAATGTTAATTATAAGTAAATCAGTCTGCTTTATGTTTTTTATTCCGCCAATGACGTTTTTGAATATATACGATATTCCACCAGCAAAAACCAACTATTATACCACTAACAATTCCGATCCCCAGCAAAGAATATTGGAGCCATTCAGGTAGTGCACAACTACCAATTCCAAAGCTACTATTCCAAGTTATTGCACTATCTTCGGTTGACCTAATAAATATGTATTCAATGATTGCGTGAAATAAAAAACTGACTATGATTCCTAAAACCGTTGATAATATTATATATAAAGTCTTCTTCATATTTTAAAATATATCTTCCTCTCCCGGTAGCATTTTGACAGATTTTGGAAATGTTCCTTTTAGATACGAATAGCCATCATGATACTCTAACAGATCCATAGAAAAGCTTTCCACCGCCTGCATTCTGTCATTCACAATATCCTCGACGGCCTTCCCAACATCTTCATAATATTTTTCCGGAATAGGCACTATTCCGATCTTTATTTTTTCAATATTTATATCAATTGATTTATCACTAACTCTTTCTACACCAACTTTTGCGTAAACTGGAGCGTTTAAATATGTCTTGACAAATGCAGATACCTCCATTCCTCCTTCAATATATTTAACTTGCACGTTGCTTACATGAGGAGCATTTGAAAATAAATTATCTAGTGCTGATGTTATCTCTTCTGAAGTGTATTCAGCATCTATGGCAACTTTACCTTCAAATTCTTTTTTACCTATGCCAGTAAAAGTTCCCGGCTCACTCTTCAGTTCAACTGGAAACTTTTTTAAACCTGATTGCAATGCTTGCTCACTTACCTCAATTCCCAGGTCTTTTGGGCTATTTGCACCGAATATGTGAGAGAGAATTGGGATATTGAAAATCCCAGATGCGCCAAGCAACAAAATCGGTAAGCTAAGAACGACTAATAAAATAATAAGCCATTTCACCCATTTTTTCTTTTTTCTTCGCGGCTTTTTCTCTTTCTTAATCTCTGGTTTAGGATTTACAGTGGCCACGCTTGGTTCAATTCGCATGCTATTTTGTTAGTAACTAAGCTGCAATATCGCGTCTGTTAAATATGTAAGCTCCAACTGAAGTAAATGCTATTGCGGAACCAATAAATACCCAAATAGATAATGCACTCATTTCATTTAGTATTAATGCACCGTTCGTGTCTAGATAATTGAAAAATGATGCATACCTTATGTTCTCTAACTCGACTTTAATTAAAGCTACAGTATTCATTATGTACATACTTATCAAAAGTGCGCCAACTATCATATACACTTTACTTTTTTCTGATAGCAATGCGGACATAAACATAGATAGACTCAAAACTGCTAATCCAAATAGAAAAGCAATTACAGATAGTTTAACAATACTGGATAACTGGATATCGACATCATAAATTACTGAAAGCGGCAGCACAGAATAAATTGAAAAAAACGTGAAAACAAGCAGCATGGCTGTCCCGGCCATGTATCTGCCAAAAAATATTTTTTCTCTCGATACTGGCCTAGCTAATGTGATTTCAATGGACCCTTTTTCAATTTCACCAGCAATTGTCGTGCCAGCAATAGCAACTAATAACAAGATTACCATCAGCGGCCAAGTTGCACTGTACTGTTTTGCTGCTAAAAACCCTTCGACAGTTGTAAAACTTTCCTTCTCAACACCAAAAGCTTTCATGAAACCTTCAGGCATACCCTCCATTAATTCTACAACGCTTGCTGTTTGCTCCTGCATGAGAGGAAAGAATGCAATGAATAACCACAGAAAAAGAATTCCTGTCAGACAATAAATGAGTAGTGCTTTTTTTCTATCCTTAACAATTGAAATGAATATTGTAAACATACTTATATTGCAAAATCTCGCCTATTATACCAATATGCGCCAGCTACAGTGAATATTATTGCTAATATGCCAAAAACCCAAATACTTGACGCACCGATTGAGTTATTAATAATTGCCGCCTCATAATCATAGTAGTGGAAAAATGAGATGTACTTCACGTCAGACCACTGTTCACTGAGTGTTGACACGATCTGCACTACATACATCATTATGTATATTCCTCCAAGAAACATATACACTCTACTTTTCTCAGAAAAAATTGCCGAAAGAAACATTGCTAGACTAAATGTTATCCAGCCAAATAGTAAGCACATACCAAACATAGTAAAATAGTTCGCTGCTATATATGAAACATCATAAATTTTTGCTACTGGTATTACTGAAAGCGTTGAACACAATGAAAAAAATGCAATAGCAATTATTCCGTATATGTATTTGCCAAAAAATATTTTAACTCTTGAAATAGGAGTCGACAGAATAATCTCGGCAGTTCCCGTCTCAACTTCCCCTGCTAAACTTACTCCTGCAATTGCGGTTAGCATAAAGATCATCAAAATCGGAACCATGAAACTATAATTCTCAATTGCAAGAAAATTTTCTATATTAGCAAAACTTTCAGCATTTATTGGAAACATACTAACAAATGCATCTGGATATCCACTTAGCAGCTCTATCATACTATCTGCCATTCTCTCCATTGCCGGCAATAGCGCAATATACATCCATATTAAGGCAAGCGCTGAAAGACAATAAATCAACAAAGAGTATTTTCTATCTTTAATTGTTCGCCAAAGTATAGTAAACATTATTCGTAAAACTCAAGAAATATATCTTCTAATGATGCATGCTCTATTTGGAGATCCTTTAAATTATGACCGCTGAGTTTTGCGACAAGCTCATTAATATCGCCCTTAGCAGTTAATAATAAGCCGCCTGGTATTTCTTTTGTTATCCCAACGCCTTCCATAACAAATTCATTTTTATCAAAAATATCAGAAAAATATGCTGTTACCGTATACAAACGTTTTTCTTTCAAATTACGGATGCTTTCAGTCGCGACCATTTTTCCATCTTTAATAATTCCGACTTTGTGACATACTCTATCAACTTCAGACAAATTATGGGATGACATAAATACTGTTGTGCCGTTTTTTGCAGATTCCTCTATGAGTTCATACATCGTATTTTGAAGTAGCGGGTCCAGGGCATTTGTTGGTTCATCCATTATCAAAATTTCTGGGTTAGTCATAAACGCCATTATTATTCCTAGCTTTTGCTTGTTGCCAGAAGAAAGTGATTTAACCTTTTGATCGGGATTGAAATGAAATTTTTCAATTATTTCTTTGGCAATATCGTCTTTGCCATTTAGCTTACTAACAAAATCAATGTGCTCCCGTCCAGTCCACTTATTATAAAGGCGCAGATTACCAGAAAGGTAGCCGATTTTCTTTTTTAACTCTACAGAGTCTTTCTGTGCATCAAGACCGAGTATATTTACAGTTCCTTCAGTTGGCCGGATAAAATCCATCATACAGCGAATTGTTGTTGTTTTCCCCGCACCATTTGGACCCAAGAAACCAAAAATTTCCCCCTTTTCTACAGTGAATGATATATCATCCACCGCTTTTGTTTTCCCGAAGTATTTCTTTAGTTTTTTAACATCGATAACACTCATGGTTGTTTTCCTTACTCATTAAGATCGTGATGTTTTCTCTCATGCTTCTCTGCATTTTGAAACATTCCCAACATGTTGTTAAACAAACTTACGAACATTGCCTGTGGACCCCTCTCACCAATAGGTAACCTATAATCCAATTCACCGTGTGAAATCCTTTGCATTCCTTTAGCCAAGATTCTGAATGGTCTGCTGACAATTCTTGCCATAAAATAAGCAAGCATAAGCATTAATGGCAAGAGTACAATGTCCATATATAACAGAGAATACAATATCCCCTGGCTTTGATCCGCAATATCTGATGCTGCTTGATCAACGCCAAGTATAGCAACAGTTTGTTTCTTATCATCCACTATTGGTGCGTAGCCAGATAGCCACTGACCCCACTTATTAGTAGTAATAGCTTTATCTACTGAAGGAGCTATTAAACCATTTTTAAGATCATCTAAACCAGTAACATCGTATTCTTCGCCAACCTCAGGCCGAATCTCGGTGTCATCTATAAAATTGTCGCCGTTTGCATCATAGGTTTCTTTGCCAGCGACTACAAATGTCATTACATTTGGATCAGACGTTGTCCGAAGGGTGTATATGTCATCAATTATTGGGTTTGCCGCTATAATATTTTGAAAATAACTTTCGATTTCAATATATTCTTGGGAGTCTTGTTGGTCATTTGTAATAATTTCATCATGCGTCACATTTGAAACATTTACCGCAACATTTGTTGCGATTTCCTTCAGTGTAGATTTTGTATTGCTCATCGTTGTAGCAATTTCTGTAAAATAAACAACGAGATTTATAATTAATAGAACGCCTATAAATGTAATAGCAGTATAACGAAATACTTGTTTTTGAAATGGTTTGGAATTTTCGTCGAATTTTGGCATTTAAATATTATTGTTAGTTTTCTTAGTTGTGTTTACTTGATTATACAATATTTCTAATTTTGGGTCTATAAACCTGCAGTAAATTACTTATTTGTTTCTAAAATAATGTTGCATTCTTTGACGTTGGCTTTTTCCTGGCGGTTTTATTCTTAGTTTGCGTAATTCTTTTCTTATTAGTCCTTGGTGTAACCTTAATGACTGCATCACGATATCGACAATAGTCGCAATCCATATTTGCTTCGGGTAGTACATTGGTTGATAGGCACTGATGTGCTTCTGTAATTGCGGTTTCTACCCAGGAATCATTACCTGTATATGGCAAAAGAAAAACCTCAAACTCAAGTTTTTGATCAAAAGCTTGTTTATCAGTCTTGCCATTGCAATATACAAAATAGCCAGTATCAGAGACACTAAATCCATTTCTTCTCAAAAGCCACTGATAAATTTCCATTTGGCGCTTATAACTCTCCTGCCATTCAGCATCAATCGAAATTTCTCCCTCTTTTGAGGTTGCCTTGTAGTCAACAACTAGCAACTCTTCTTTAGTATTAATCCAGAGATCATCAATAGCACCCTTCACCATGAAATTTGTTGATTTATGTAAGTAAGCTACTCCCCCTCTCAATGCATTTCGCCAATGGTCAATATCCTGATGAGCAAACGGGATGGCATCAATTCCATACGATTTCATAAATGGATGCGGAGTGCCTTTAGCACGATGTATATCGAATTCCTTTTTCAGCAAAGTATCTACTGCGGAGTTCAGATTGAACGGAAATCCGGGTGGCCTTCCGACGCCCAACCGTCTATCCAAATAGAAACATCTAGGGCATGCTATAAACAAATCAATTTTAGACCGGCTCAGATTAAATGGGGTTTTGGATTTAGGATCAAATAAGTATTTTGTACGATGAGGATTGTAATATTGCGTCACTTTATTGTTCTAGTAGTAGTTTATTAAGTACGCTTCCGAGTTGATCAATTTTCGTACCGTATGTCGTCCAATCACCGCCCCTTTGAGCTTCCAGTGCAGAGTTGTATAGATCTGTTGCCTGCTGTAGAAGGTTTTCATCAGATTCCTGGGTGTCAACAGTCGGTGCGGTAATTGTTTGGTCTGAGTTTTCGTCAATTTCACCAAACAATCTTGCTAATGCTTGTTCCAATGTTGTTTCCATTGCAATTCTGTTTTCATATGCAACAATTACGCGTTTAAGCTCAGGAATCCTTCCACCTTCTGCACGAATATATATTGGTTGAACATAGATCAGAGACCCTTCAATAGGAATTACCAGCAAATTTCCCGCTACAACCTGCGATCCTCTTTGGTCCCAAAGCGAAATCTGTCTTGAAATATCGGGGTCCTGATTAATTCTGTTCATAATCTGCTGAGGTCCAAATACAAGTTTCTGTTTTGGAAATCTATACACAACTATCTGTCCGTAATGCTCATTGTCATTTCTAACAACCATCCACGCAGCCAGATTGTCCTTGCCCCTTGGTGTAAACGGCAACATTAGTATAAACTCTTCTTTTTCTTCTTCCGGCAGCTTCATAATCATATGACGCATCATTGGATCAGAAGTATCCTTTCCTGGCTTAATGGGGATTTGCCATTGATCTTCTTTATTATAGAAAATCTGCGGGTCATCCATGTGGTAAACAGAATATAAATTTGTTTGGAAGACAAATAAATCCTCTGGATATCGAATATGGTCTCTTAGATCTTGTGGCATCTCATTAAGCGACTTGAAAGTTTCTGGGAACACTTTCTGATATGTCTGAATTATAGGATCGTTAGGGTCTGAAACATAAAGCTGCATTTTTCCTGTATAAGCATCAATTGTGATCTTTACGGAGTTTCTTATGTAATTCAGCTTTGAGTCTGCAAACGGCGTTTCATCAGTAGTGTAGTCTTTTAGGCGTTGGTCTGAAACTCTCTCTGCATACGGATATCTGTCACTTGTTGTATATGCATCATACATCCAAACCAAATTTCCACTTTCAGAAATAATCAAATATGGATCTAAATCAAACTTTAAAAATGGAGCTACTTTTCTAACGCGCTGATCTATATCACGATACATCATCAGACGAGATTCGTTGTTAATATCATCAGACAAAAACAACTTTGTTGACTTGAATCTTAGTGCAAATAGTAATTTATTTAGCATAGATGACATTTCAACCCCCCCGTTGCCTGTGTAATTCGAATATACATTTTCCTCACCAGAAGGGTAGTCGAATTCGTTCGCGTCTGAGTTTACAATTACGTAGTCATTTGCCAACTCACCATAGTAAATTTCTGGCGTTTCAATTTTCAGTTCAGCCAGTGAGGATTCTGGAGGCAGGTCTTTTACAAATAGCACGGGTAAACCCTCGGGAGTAACTTCATTTACCGGACTAACTGTTAAACCGTACCCGTGTGTAAATGTTAAATGCTCATTGATAAAGTTCCTCTGGGGGAGATTAGCAGCATTTAACTCGCGCACAGACAACAAAATTTGTCGCAAATTTCCGTCGATAATGTATCGATCATTATCTACTGAAACAAAATCATAATACGTTCGTATTTCCTGCAACTGACTGAATGTGTCCAACAACGGTTCACGGTCCCATAGCCGAATGTTTTGAATAGTTAGTTGATTGTTTTGTATATCTTCATTTGTTAAAGTAGTTTCCCCCGTCAGATCTCTTTTCTCAACCTTATCAATTCCATACGCTTTCTGAGTTGCAGCTATATTGTGTTCGATATATGGCGTTTCTTTTACAAGTTCGTTTGGAAGAACAATAAATCTTTGCACAATTCCAGGAATTGCCCAACCGCCTACAATCACTATTAATAAATAAATAGTAATGCCTGATGTGACCATTCTTGTCACACTTTTGAACGCATGTATGAGTAGCAGTAGTCCTACCAGAAGCGCTACAATAGCTGAAATTTGCAATATGGGGACTGTAATGTGAATATCAGTATAACCAGCGCCTAAGAATGATCCAGTCGTGCTGTAAAGCAAAGACGGCATTTCTATGAAGTATGTTTTGGCAGCAATGATGAAGAATAAAATTGCCAAAAGAATAGAAATAAATCTTTTTGCCGCATGTACAATACTTGGGCCAGTAGTTCTAAATAAATTGCGCAACCCTCCTCTCAGCTGCACCACTCCCAATGAAAGATAAATGACAAATGATCCGATAATTCCAACAAGTACGATCCCTACAGAGAAGTTCAATATCAGTTCAATAAAGGGAAGAGAGAAAAAATAGTAGGAAATATCCTTCTGAAATAGTGGGTCAACAGAATTAAAAGAAGTACTGTTAAAATAAAGAAGCACTGTTTCCCAATTTGTCGCTGCTATAATTCCAGTGATAACTGAAAGAATAGCCACTATGGGAGCAGTAATTCGTCGAATAATTGGACCCGCGTCTACCACTTTCATTTTTGGACCTTGCGAAGTGTTGATTCGAACATTAAAAGATTTGGAGGATGGTGAAAATTTTCTGGCTAGTGAGAAAATTGTCATTAATAATATGAAAGCTACAATAGCGACACCAAATCCCATTGAGAGTTTTGCGACAAGCGGGGTGATGAATAACTGCTGATGGCCAATCTCGCTAAACCATAACCAGTCAGTAACAGTGCTAACTGCACCAGTAAGTAAA
Organism: Patescibacteria group bacterium; assembly: GCA_018825385.1. Classification (GTDB taxonomy): domain Bacteria; phylum Patescibacteriota; class Patescibacteriia; order UM-FILTER-42-10; family UM-FILTER-42-10; genus JAHJEX01. The sequence goes on along the minus strand of JAHJEX010000074.1, from coordinate 39,804 downwards.
ACAGCGATAACAAATATCGCAGCTACAGTTGCTAAAATTACTCTCTGTGATCTGTTCATATGATATACATTTATTTCTAAATTATGGTGTTATTATACACTTAATTGAATATTATGTTGAGTAACCAATTTTCAGCTTAGGACTTGACAAGGATCTGCATATATGATATTTTATTATCCTTAGGTTCTTTATTCCGTACATTTTGAGGGGATACACTCGAGGTTTCGAGCATAAATTCGGGCAAGAGAACAGCCGCCTGGCACCGCTACGGACATTCGGGCGGATCCCCTCTCACTATACGCCAGGGTTTTAACCAGCCTGGCTTTTTTTATACCTAAATGTAGCTAGTATTGACAAAATTGAATTACTATAGTAGTTTATATAGTCACGTTTGCACATTTTAGGAGGTGAGACATGGCTAAAAAAAAGCCGAAACGTCTAGGTTGTTTGGACATTCTGGACCTCTTCGAATATTTATCAGAGGACCGAGTGGTTGAGGTAATAGCAACGGAACTGGGAAAATACCTATGTGTCTTCGAAATTCGTATGCTATGTACAGAGCATCACACTCTACACTCAGAATTCTTTCTGACACGGAAGATGGCTGAAGAAGATGCTGCGAAAGATCATCCGGATTCCGAACAACTTGAAGACAAGTCAGAGCCCGAAGAGCCTGACACTTGGAGCATTTTTCCCCGCCTAGTTCTACTTGCGAAGAAGGGAGGATTCTAAATGCTCCCTTTTTATTTTGATCTGCTATAATCAATATATGCGAAATAGTAAGAATACTAGAAACTTTTGGAAAAGCTTAAAAAGACCATTTTTTGTAATGGCACCAATGGATGACGTAACTGATTTTCCATATAGACAAATGGTAATACAATGTGGTGGTCCAGATGTTATGTTTACTGAATTTGTTTCAGCTGATGGAATGTGTTCTGCAGGCAGGAAGCGTTTGCTCTATGATTTGAAATTCCATGAAAATGAGAAACCGATTGTTGCCCAGGTTTTTGGAAGCAACCCTGCTAATTTCTACAAAAGCGCTAAGCTAATAGAAAAACTTGGATTTGATGGTATTGATATTAATATGGGGTGCCCGTTCAAAGCAATTGAAAAACAAGGTGCCGGCGCAGCCCTCATAAAGACTCCGTTATTAGCTAAGGAAATCATAACTGCGACTGTAGATGGAGCTGGTGAAATGGCTGTTTCAGTAAAGACCAGAATTGGTTACAATAAGGATGTTTCTAAGTCGTGGATTCCAAAGATATTAGAAATGAAACCGGCAGCATTAATAATCCATGGAAGAACGCAAAAAGAGAAGTCAAAAGTGCCTGCTCACTGGGATATAATCAAAAGTATCGGTGCTATTGTTAAAGCAAGTAGTCCGAAAACGATTTTTATCGGCAATGGCGACGTTAAAAGCATTCAGGATGCCAAGGATAAAGCACAGGAATTTGGTGTTGATGGTGTTATGATTGGCAGAGCGGCTATGAATGATCCGTGGTTTTTCTCAGGAAAAAGCGCGGATCAGATAACATATAATGATCGCCTTCAACTTCTGATTAGGCATTCTCATCTTTTTGAAAAAACATTCAAAGGGATAAAAAATTTCTACAATATTAGAAAGTTCTATTCATCCTATGTATCGGACTTTACTGATTCAAAAAAACTGCGCATTGAATTAATGAAGGCGCAGAATGCACTCGAAGTGGAAAGCATGATTAACCGATTCCTAAAACAGTGAATGCTTTTTCTTAATAACCTCCTCAGCAATTCTAAAACTCTCAAGACGCTTAATTTTTATTCCGATTTTTTGCCAAGGAATTTTGTATACAAGTGAAGGTAACCATCCTGACATTCCACTTTTTCTTGGTTTAACAGTAAAAAGTGTTTCAGGAATATGTGTTCCAGTATGCCCTGCTTCCATCATAGTTAGCCACAAATCCCAATCTTGCAATCGCTTTATTGACTCATCAAAACCCGTAAAGTATATTTTCCTAATAAGCGATGTTGTATGAATATAATTCTTATTCCGTAATTCATCTGAACTAAATGGAAAAAGTTTAAAAGCTTTAATTCCCCACATAAAATCACAATAAGAATAAGCTGCTTTCTGATCATTATCAAGGGCAGTTTTCATTTTTATCAGCATTTCAGGATTGGCAACAACATCTGCATCACAGAACAGAAGATATTTGCCTTGTGCTTCCCGAAAACCTCGATTCCTTGCAATATTTGCACCTGAATTCTCTTGATAAATAATCCGTACAGGATGCTCATAGGCCTGCAAAATCGCTGCTGTGTGATCCGTTGAGCCATCATTAACAACAATGACTTCAAAATCATCATAAGTTTGAGCATATAGAGCATCTAAACACTCTTTTATTGAATTCCCGTGCTGATAAGCTGGAACTATTATACTGATCATAGCTTCATTGTTCATACATAACTATCATAAATCGAAACTCAATGTTTGAGAAGGGGAAAACTAAAAAGCAAAAACCCGAGGTAAGTAGTGTCCTCAGGCTATATTGAGTGATTTACAATATATCCTTAAATTTTTCAGCCCTTACTTCCCATGTAAATTCGCTTTCCACTCGGATCCTGCCCTGCTTTCCAAGCTTATTTGCGTAATTTGTATCTTCGAATAGTCTGATAATATTTTTTGCGATTTCACTCGGGTTCCTTGGCTCAATTAAAATGCCTGTTTTTCTGTTTACAATCGCATCACCCACGCCCCCTGTATCATAGCCGACAACAGGTTTTCCAAATGCATTTGCTTCAAGATAGACAATCCCAAAACCCTCAACATCACTATTAGCTAACATGATAGTTGGCATAACAAATACTTCAGCCAGACGATAGAAGCTAGACAACTGATCTCTTGAAACTTCTCCTACAAATGTGACATAATTGCGAAGGTGGTTTTTGTCAATGAATATTTCCAAATCTTTTTTATACGGTCCATTTGAAGTTATTATATAATGGGTATTCGGGATTTTTTTTATTATAAAAGGAAGTGATTTTAGTACCTCAATATGACCCTTTCTTTCAACAATTCTACCAACGGTGAGAAGTATCCGCTTTCCATTTAGGCCAAACTCTTCAATTATCCTATCCTGAAAATCTTCAGTATTGCGCTCCAATAAATCCGTGCCAGGTGAAATTATGCAAATCTTTTCCTCCTCTACGCCAAGTTCAGTCAGTTTTTTCTTTGTAAAATGACTTACCGTAACAATTTGCCTGCTATGTTTTAAAATTTCTTTTGCGAGCCTAGTTTTTTTTCGTGAGTTTGACAAGATAGTAATATCCATCGCGTGTGTTGAGACAACATATGGGATGCCAAAAAAAAGATTAATTAACAAAGCAACTGTCCCAACTGGCAAAATCTGACCTACTAGTATTTGCTGAAAACCGTCTTTTTTTATCAGTTTCCGCGCACTAAATAGTAGCAAAAGCCATTTTGGCCAAATAAAATGACTGGTAAAATAAAAATTTTCTCTATATATTCTATAATGCTGCTCACTATCAAACTTTCCAGAGTCTTTTTCTGGCTGAGCAAAAACTGAAATGCTTGATGAGGGTAAACGCGAAGAAATTTGTGAAAGATATTCTGCCACACCACCAATGCGCGGTGGAAAATCAGTTGTAATTAAAAGTGTTTTAAGCATTTTGCTTTCTAAACACTGCACGAAAAACTGCCGTCACATCTTTTATTGTGACTGCTCGGACAGCAAAAATTAGTACGAAATAGATTACCATGCCAATTGGCATAAGCAATAAGACTGAGAATGTATCCCGAAAGAGGTAAAGCAGAATTCCCATTGAACCACTCGAAAATACAAGCTTTATAAATTTTGATAATAGAAGCTTCTTGCTGTATGGTGCGATCTTGCTCACCCATGGCATGCCAAGTGAGACTAGCACAACTGCACTTGTTACTGCAGCGATACTTGCACCAATATATGTATATCTTGGGATTAGTACAACATTTAGAATAATATTAACAGCAGTAGCGATTCCCATATTAATCGTGTTTAATTTTTGCTTGTTGCACGCGTTAAGAAAATTTCCTACAGGATAATTCAAGAAGACAAATACAAGACCGGATATAATTATTTGAAATGCCAAAATTGATGCTTCAAATGCTGGCCCATAGAGCTTCAATATTATTCTATCTGCAAGAACAAAAGAACCCGCGGCAATCGGTAAGCTAACTGCCATAAGATATATCATAGCTTTTTCGAAAGTGTGCGCCAATTCACTTTTTGAAGTCAGGTAATATCGGCTCATAGCAGGAAAAAAACTCGTCGCAAAAGCACCCGGAATAAATGTTAGCGACATATTGAATTTCGAAGCAATCGAATACCATCCTACATACTTATCCCCTGCCAATATACCAAGTAAAACTTTGTCTATCTCATTATTCAATTTGAAAAATATTCCTGCTATAGCAAACGGAATAGCAATTTTCAAAAGAAGCTTCACTACTTTAGTATTCCAGCGTATCCTTGGACGAAGCTTAGCTTTAAAAACAACCAGAGAAAGTGAATAAGCAAAATTGAATACACTTCCAATCAAAACTGCCAAAACAACACCTTTTACAGAAAGTCCATACACAATACCAGCGACACCTGATCCTACAATTAACGCTTGATAAATTGTTAACCCGATAGCCTCAAAATGCAATTTTTGGTAGGCTCTGAAAATAGAATAAAATGAAAAAGTAAATGAATCCAGGACGATTATTGCTACAGCAATACAAATAATTTGCATTGTAAGAGCATCTCTGCCGATTGCATATGCTGAAATTAGAAGAGCAGTAACGGTTATTAAGGAAAAAACTATTTTAATGCCGAGGACAGAAGATAAATATTCTCTTGCCTTGCTATAGTCTCTGGATATTTCGCGCGTAAGCACCGGGCCTAATCCAAACTCAATAAAGAGTGCGAAAATTCCTGCGAAAGATAGTGCCCAAACATATTTTCCTATACTTTCGCTACCTAACTGTCGTGAAATATATGCAAAATAAAAAAAAGACAGAACCTTTTGAAAAATAAAGGCTCCTGTCAAAAAGGTTGTATTTCGGGCTATTTTGCCATTTGAGGATTTCTCCATTGAAATTGCATTATCGTTTTGCCCATTGCGGAGCTCTTCTTGCCTTCTTTAGGCCGTATTTCTTTCTTTCTTTAACTCGAGGGTCACGTTTTAGAAACCCCGCTTTTTTTAATTGTACTCTGAGCTCCGGATTGAATTTTTCTAAAACTCTTGCAATCCCCAGTCGAACAGCTTCCGCCTGACCGTGCTTTCCTCCACCTGACACTTTTACGGTAATTTTGCCAGGTTCCTGAGAAACAAGTTCTATAGGCATTTTTACAATTTTTTGCAAATTTAAAGTCGGAAAATAATCCTCAAATTTCTTAGTGTTTATTTCGATATCTCCCTGCTTCTTCTGATACAGTCTTACTCTGGCAACTGATTCCTTTCTTCTTCCCACAGCAAAAAGATAATCACGCTTTATGACATTCTTTTTCTTTGGTTCTGTCACTTTTTTCTCTACTACTCTTTTTCGAGGCCTCCCTCTTTTTTTTGTAGCAGTAGTTTTTGCCGTAGTTTTTTTAGTAGGAGTCATACAGATCTATTTTTTAAACTGAATTTTTTTTAACATTCTTGGGCGCAATTTATTTTTTGGCAGCATATTTCTCACAACTTTTAATAAAAACTGTTCAGGGTCTTTAGTAAATAACTCTTCCATGTTTCTTGTTGTTATCCCGCCTGGATATCCACTATATTTATGATAAAGTTTTGACGCTAATTTATTTCCAGTAGTTACAATTTTATTCGCGTTTGAAACAACTACAACAACATTCGATAGCTTTTCTGGTGAATATTCAACAAGTCGCTTTCCCTGCACAGAAAAGGCAATGTCAGACGCCACTCTACCTAAAGGCTTACCTTCAGCATCGATTCTATATACATGTGGTTTTGGAGCCACGTTACTATTTTTGCTTTTCATTTTGAGATACTAATTCAATTTTTACCATAGATGCGTTATCTCCTTTTCTATTCCCAATCTTTGTGATTCTTGTATAACCGCCCGGTCTATCCTTAAATCTTGTGCCCAGAACAAATAACTTTTTTATAGCACGTTCGGTATATAATGATTTAATTACAGTCCTTCTATTCAAAACATTTTCATCCTTGGCCAAAGTGATCAGTTTTTCTACATAAGACCTCAGATTCTTTGCCTTTGCATGTGTAGTTGTTATTTTTTCTTGTACAACAAGACTCTCGGCGAGACTTCTCATCAAAGCTTTTCTCGAAGCCTTTTTTCTATCTAAAATTCCTTTTGATTTTTTGTGTCTCATACTACAATCTACTTTTTAGCTACATCTTTATCTTTTTTCTCATCTTCCTCCAACTGCTCTGTGTCTTTATCGTCCTCACTACCCTTTTCTTCTTTGACTTTCTTTGTTTCTTTTTTCTTGTCATAGGTTTTAAGAAAATCAAAGTGATCTACCAGTATCGCAGAAGCGCTTTTGAACACTTCTGTTGGTGTTAGAGTTCCATCGGTTACAATCTCAAGCGTTAATTTGTCGTAGTTGGTAATTTTACCTACACGGACATTCTCAATATCAAAACGTGCTTTCAAAACCGGGGTAAATATTGCATCTATTGCAATTACCCCAATTTCAGATTTTTCTTTCTCTCGTGATTCCACAGGAAAATATCCAAGTCCGTTCTCTACGGTTAGCTCCATATCTAGTTCAGCAGTTTTATCAGTTAGGGTCGCTATTACGAGTTCTTTGTTAGTAATTTCGACATCTGCTGTCTCCTTAATGTCTGCGGCAGTAACAATTTTTTCACCCTTAACCTTCAAGTTTATTGTTGCGATGTCCCCGCTTATTAGCTTGAGGTGCAACTGCTTGATATTCAAAATTATATCTACTACATCCTCTTTTATATGATCAATAGTCGAGAATTCATGGTCAGCACCCTTGATCTTAATGCCTGTTACAGCAGATCCCGGCAGTGATGATATGAGTACTCTGCGGAGTGCATTTCCTATTGTTAAACCATATCCAGGATGTAGTGGTTCAACCACTATAATTCCAGATTTTTCGTCCGTTTCAGTATATTTTATTTGTTGAGGAAGTTGGATTTCTATCATGTGTCTAGATAATTAAGTTATCAAATAGTTATCGAGAATAAAATTCTATAATTAATGGGATATTAATATTTTGTTTTATATCATCATAAGCAGGGGCACCCAAGACCTTGCCTTCCAGCCCTTTCAAATCACATTCTAGCCAGGTAGGAGTTTCGCTCTTCTGCGTACTTTTATCCAAATTTTCAAACATCTTCTTACTTTTTTCTCTAATTGAAACTTTATCGCCCATCTTCACGTTATAAGAAGGAATATTTACTGACTTTCCATTGATTAAGATATGATTATGCGAAACTAATTGGCGAGCTACGCCCCTCGACATTGCAAAGCCAAATCTATAAACAACATTATCAAGCCTAGATTCTAACATTTTCATCAGGTTTTCACCGCTGTCACCATCATTTTTCATCGCCTTAAGTACATAATTTCTGAATTGTCGCTCTAGAACCGCGTAAATAGTTTTGACCTTTTGTTTTTCCCTTAGCTGAATACCATATTGTGTTCGACGAGCTCTATGCTGCTTCGGTCCATGCATTCCAGGAGGATAGTTCCTTTTAACCATCGGACATTTTGGCGAAAAACATTTCTCACCTTTTAAAAAGAGCTTTTCACCCTCTCTTCTGCATCTTTTGCATTTTGGATCAAGATTTCGGGCCATAGCTATACTCTCCTTGGTTTACGTGGACGTGGTCCATTATGAGGAATTGGAGTTACGTCTTTAATTGACAAAATATTTATACCCTGGGCGCTTAGGGCTCGAATTGCTGCTTCTCGGCCACTACCAACACCTTTGATAAATACATTCACTTCGCGAAGGCCACAGTCAGCGACTTTATCAAGCAAATTTCGCACAATGACACCTGCTGCATATGGGGTTGCTTTTTTTGGTCCCTTAAATCCAGCAACTCCAGCAGAGGCCCAAGCAACAACATCACCATTCATATCACAAAGCGTAACAATGGTATTATTATAAGTTGCTTGCACATGAACTTGCCCACTGGTAAGTACCCTATTTTTCTTCTTTCTTTTTGCTGGTTTTGCTGTAGCCATATTTTAATTTAATCTTATGTTTTTTGATCAGCTTGTTTTCTACCACTAGCAACAGTTTTGCGGACATTTCCACGAACAGTGCGTGTATTTGTCTTTGTTCTCTGACCACGCACAGGTAGCCCCTTGGCATGACGGGACCCACGATAACTGTTTGTCTCTTTCAGCCTTTTAATATTAGTTAGAATTTCGCGTTTTAAATCACCTTCTACCTTGTGGTTTTTTTCAATAATTTCTCTCAATGCATTAGCCTGATCATCAGATAGCTCTCCGGTCCTTATTCCGGGCTTAATGTTTGCCTGCTTCAAAATCTTTTGAGATGAAACTATTCCAATTCCAAAAATATATGTTAGCGCTGTCTCTATTGTTTTTTCCTTCGGGAGAGTTACCCCTGCTATTCTTGCCATATCTTTTTATCCTTGTCGCTGCTTATGTTTGGGATTCTCACATATCACAACGACTCGGCCTTTTCGTCGAGTTACTTTACATTTTTTACACATTTTTTTTACGGAAGCACGTACTTTCATGTAGAACCGATTTATTTTCTATAAGTTATTCTACCCTTAGTCAGGTCATACGGAGTTATTTCCACCGTTACCTCGTCACCAGGTAGAATTCTTATCCTATGCATGCGCATTTTTCCTGATAAATGAGCCAATATTTCATGGCCGTTTTCAAGTTTAACTTTAAAAGTTGTACTGGGCAGAAGCTCTTCCACCACACCAGTAACTTCAATAAAACCTTTTTTATTTGTTGAAGCTTTTGACTTTCCTTTGTCCTCAGCAGAATCTGTATTTTGTGTACCGTTTTCAGGCATATTATGTTTTAGACCTAAAATAAAATCTTTGCCCCCTGCATATAGGACAAGAATTAATACATTTGTATTTTATTTGCCTTGTTCTGCAGTAACTCATCTGTTTGCATAAGTATGACTCATTATAACATGAGTTGAAAAACTGTCAAGAAAGCTAGTATTTAGCTAACTTTAGCAATATTAGTAATTACTGCACTTTTGCTTTAATCCTTCTAATTCCAGCGGAGACAGCTTGTTCTTTTATAATTCTAAAGCTATTTAGCTCTTTTGTAGTGCTTACATGGGGACCGCCACATATTTCTATACTAAAATCTCCTACCTTATAGACTTTGACCTTCGTACCGTATTTTTTTTCAAACAAACCGATCGCATTTTTCCGCTTAGCCTCTTCTACCGTAATTTCAGTAACAGTTACTGGCAAAGCTCGTTGTATCTGTTCATTAACAAGGGTCTCAACTTTGATAATCTCATCGGGAGTCAACTTTTGAGGATGCGTGAAATCAAACCTCAAACGCTCAGTTGTTATATTGCTCCCCTTTTGCATTACATGTTCCCCTAAAACTAATCGAAGAGCTTGATGAAGTAAATGTGTTGCCGTATGAAGTTTTATTGTCTCATCAGAATGGTCTGCTAATCCGCCTGCGAATTTTTTTTTCGCACCATTTCGGGAAAGCTTCTGATGATTTTTAGACTCTGTATCAAATTGCTTTCGATTTAGCTCAATGTCATTATCCTTAAGCTCTTCCTCAATCATTTCGATTGGGAATCCGTATGTTTGATACAGGTAAAAAGCAGCTTTACCAGAGAACTTATCTTCCTTTTTCTTTGAATTTTTAAATATTTCTAACTCTTTTTCGAACACCTTTAAACCTTTTTGCAAAGTTCTTGCAAATTTTTCCTCTTCATTCTGCATTTCCGTCAAAATAAATTCTTTCTTCTTGCTAATTTCGGGGTATAATTCAATATGCGATTCGAAGATTGCGTTTGCAATATCTTGAGTAAACTTAGTATTTATACCAAGTTTACGCGCTTGCCTTATCGCACGTCTAATCAGTCTTCTCAATACATAGCCTTGATCAACATTGGAAGGAACAATATCTTCTAGTAGCAAAAAACAGGCTGATCGAACATGGTCAATAACTACGCGCTCTGCCACTAAATCTGTTATAGAAGATAGTTGTCTCAGTTTCTGAAAAACGGGCTTAAATAAGTCTATGTCATATACTGAGTTCCTCCCATTCAAAATAGCAACAGTCCTTTCTAATCCCATTCCTGTATCAACATTTTTTTGTGATAAGGGTTCATAGTCACCATTACTTATTTTGTTGTATTCCATAAATACATTATTCCAGATCTCGTTATACTTTCCGCAGTTGCAACTTGGCTGGCAATCCTTGCTGCATGGATTTCTGTTAGTAATGTAAAATATTTCCGTATCAGGACCGCAAGGACCAGTAATGCCGGCTGGGCCCCACCAATTTTCACTTTTCCCATACATGTATATCTTGTCTTCACTAATTCCCTGGTCCTTCCATAGCTCAAAACTTTCCTTATCAAAAGGAGCATCGTCGTTTCCCTTAAACACTGTAATAGCCAGTTTTTCATTTGGAATTCCAAGTTCCTTAGTTAAGAATTCATAACTCCACTTAATAGACTCACTTTTGAAATAGTCGCCCAGTGACCAATTGCCAAGCATTTCAAAAAAAGTAAGGTGCCAATCATCACCGACTTCATCAATATCACCAGTTCTTATGCATTTCTGGAAATTCGCCAAACGCTTCCCTTCAGGATGTATCTCACCCAATAAATACGGCACCAAAGGATGCATGCCGGCGGTCGTGAACAAAACAGAGGAATCATTTTCAGGAATCAAAGAAGCAGGTGCAATTATTGCATGCTTCTTTTTTCGAAAGTATTCTAAAAATTTATTTCTTAATTCAAGTTCTGTCATACAACTAATTGTACATTATGATACGGGTAGTTTCAAGTAATCACTGCGCTGCCTAACAGAACTGCGCCCTTATATAACACAATCGATTGACCTGGGGTAATAGCTCTTTGAGGTTCCTCAAAAACAGCGCTGATTACATTTTTAGTAAGCAGATTAATAGTAACTTTCTGGTCAGATTGACGGTATCTAATTTTTGCCGCGCACTTCAGTGGAAATTTTGGTGTGTCGCCAACCCAATGAATCTGACTCGCAGATAGTGTTTTGCTAAACAGATTTGGATCATGACTTCCCCGTGCAACAATTAGCTGATTACTATTAGTCTCTTTGCCTACGACGTAGTAAGGGATTCCACCACCGATATTTATTCCTTTTCTCTGTCCAATTGTATAGAACGCTAGTCCAATATGATTACCAATTGTTTCACCGGTAGTGGCAACAATTTCCCCCGGTTTTTCCTTTAGACGCTTTTTAAGAAAGTCGCGTAAATCAACTTCACCAATAAAACAAATCCCCTGGCTGTCCTTCTTGTCGTGTGTTGGCAATTTAATTCTTTTAGCAATTGATCGAATATGAATTTTTTCATATTTCCCAACAGGAAACAACGTTTTTGCCAGCTGGGCTTGTGTGAGGGTACAGAGGAAGTATGATTGATCCTTGGTCTTGTCTTTGCCTTTTAATAACTCATATTTTTGCTCTCCGGCAGTGCTAATCTTCCTTATCTGAGCATAGTGTCCGGTTGCTATAAAATCCGCTCTAAGTAAAATGCACTTTTTCAAAAATAAATTAAACTTTATCTCCTTATTACACATTATATCAGGATTTGGAGTGATCCCCTTTTCATAGCTGCTATAAAAATACTCAATTACTCTATCCTTATATTCCTTCTCAAAATCGAAAGTATAAAATGGAATTCGTAGTTTATTGCAAACCATTCTCATGTCTTCCTGGTCATTAACCCAAGGACAAAGCTCTGAGTCCTTAGTAAAGCCGTTTTTTTCGCTATTTAGAGTCTCTGTCCAGTTTTTCATAAAGACACCAACAACATCATGTCCTTGCTTTTTTAATAAGTAGGCTGCTACTGAGGAATCGACGCCACCACTCATTGCGACAAAAATTTTTTTCCTTGTTTTCATCTTATTACTAGTATATGACATTAACGCGATATTAAGAACCAAGGTATATCAAAAACTCACAGACATTGCAATTGGGTTTTTGTGATTGTGCGCTACTTATCAAACTTTACACTTTTTCCTTGCTCTAGGATATAATTGTTAGATTGTTGCTGTAGGGTTTGATCATTATCTGATTTTGGCTCTAACCGTGGAATTTGTTCTTTAGCATGATGAGGTTTCGGTTTGCGACGTTTTTTCTTTCTGTTTCTATCCCCTTGCTTTCTGTTACTATTTTGAGTTGATACTGGATTTCTTTTTCTTGATTCACTAAAAGAAACAGGACCTTGTTGTAGTGCATCATTTAGGCGGATTTCCGTCGGTGGCAGATCAATCTCAGGCTCGACCGGACCTTCCGAAATCTTTACCACAGATTTTGGTTTTGATTTACTTTCGTTAGGTACACGTTCATTGTTTTCAGTGATTTTATTGCTACTGCTAACTGGCTTTTTGTACTGTGGAGCTGGCTTCGTTACAGTTTCTTCATTAGCGTCACCTCTGTACATCTCCTCAACGCCACTCCATCTGAGTATTTTCTCTTCAACAACTTTTAATGGTCTAGCATATCTTTCACGTGATGATGTAATAATTTTTTCCAGGTTGCCAGTTTCTCCCTGGATTGGCGGAAGAATTGTTGCACTGAATGGCGCTGAGGCAATACCATCAATCATCAGTTTCATATAAACATTATATTTTGGAAGATTTACTAAATCATTCAGAAGAAAATACGGCTCAAATTCTTTTTCGAGGAATTCAGCGTCTTCTGCGCCGACCCTGAAACAAACAATGGTACCAACATTACCAAACACAGCTGCTTTTACTACGTCACCTAATTGCTCAATATATTGGTGAGCAATAGTAAGATTCAATCTATATTTTCTCGCCTCAGACAATATATTTGCAAAACTTTCTGTAGAAAAATTTTGAAACTCATCAACGTATAAATAGAAATCCTCTCGATCTTCCTCTGCGACATCCACTCGGCTCATTGCTGCTAATTGAAGCTTAGTGATCATCATTGCGCCAAGAAGAGCAGAATTTTCTTCCCCAATCCTTCCTTTTGCAAGGTTCATCAGAAGAATTTTCTTCTTATCCATTATGTTTCTCATGTCAATCGTGCTTTTTGGCTGTCCAACTATATTCCTAATTATTGCGCTAGAAAGAAACTGACCAACCTTATTCTGTATTGGAGAAATTGCCTCCGTTCTGAATCGTTCATTATAGTTTGCATACTCATCAATCCAAAATGCCTTAACAATCGGGTCAGTGAGGTTAGAAACAATTTTTTTGCGGTAAGTCTTATCAACCAATAATCTTGTAATACCTAAAAGAGTGCTTCCAGGATTCTCTAGCAATGCTAAGATAGTATTCATCAGAATGTACTCAAGCCTAGGTCCCCACGAGTCCGCCCATATCTTTTTAAACACGCCAACTAACCCAGATGCAATCAAATTTTTATATTGAGGATTAACCTCCTCAAGTATATTAAACGCAATAGGATGCTCTGTATCAGACGGATTAAAGTAAACAACATCATTAACTCTATTTGATGGGATATACTTAACTACTTTTTCAACTGATTCTCCGTGCGGATCCACAAGAGCAACGCCACGACCTCTTTGTATATCTGAAATCACCATATTTTCGATACAGTTTGATTTACCTACACCAGTTTTCCCAATCAAATATATATGTCGTCTTCGGTCATCTTCTTTGATGCCAAATCTGACTTTCTTGTTACGAAAATTAGTTTCCGCGAAAACTGTTATTTCATTACTATTCACCATCTTTTGATTCGTCAGTATTATTAATCTCTATAGGAAGATTTTCAGGTATACCTGCTCTTGGCATAGGCTGATCAGTTGCAATTTTTGCACCTGGAGTTTGGAGAGGTATCCCGGATGTGGACATAAATTCACGCGGTAATGTCGTTGGCGCTCCTCCTTTACGCACTTCAGTTCTTTGAACAGGTGGAACTGTGATTTCTGCAATTGGAAAGTGAAATATACTTGCTAATTCCTCAATATTCATAATGAATCCTTCACCAATCCCTAAGTGATTTGCTCGCATTTTATATGCTCGTAAAATTTTTCTCTGCTTATGGGCAATTCGCTTATCAACTCTTATGTAATCAGCCTTTGTTTTAGTTTTTTTATGAGTTTCAAATGCATTGAGATTTTGAGTGTTATACTGTAGGATAGCTCCTCTTACAGGTCTCACGCCTCGATTTTTATCAAAGATTTCCTTCTTTGCAATATAGACCAAACGAATTTTTGTTCGAAATGCAATTTTTGCCATTTTTTCTTCAATTGCCTCGACAACACTTTGAGCACCAGCAGTTAGAAATTTTATTTTGTTCTGCTCCTCCTTTTCGGAACTGCTTTTTTCTGTTGAGCCTGTACTTCCCCCCAACAATTGATTTACCGCTTCATTGCCAAAACCTTTTGCAGAGTCAGCAAGCGGAGAAAGCATTCCCTTTTTTCTCGCAGTTTTTTCTCCTATTAGTTTTTTTACCAGGCGATCCGCATTTTTGGTCCATCCGGACCCTGTAGGTGTAATTATTATCTGTAACCACGTCTGTTCCCCAGGCTGTAGACGCGATAGAGCCTCAAGTAGCGAAGCCATTGGATCAGCAAATTTTTGAGTTAAAGTATGCTCAAAATTACGATAAGTACGAATGGGATATGCGTCATTTTTTGCTAGCACAAACTCTGCTCCCCACAAATCATAATCCTTGTTTGGAAATTGATTTGGCACAGAGTCAGTGTAGTCGCCAACCTCTGTAATCTCCGCATCTGGGTATTGAGCATATATTGCTGCTTCAACTAAATCTCTATTATCTTTATCAGACCTGATCAAATACTGAATATATCCATCAATGCTTACCAATTCAAGGGAATACCGACTCTGGACCTTTCCCTGCCAAAATCGCTGTAGCTTATTGGCATGGGATTCATTTGCATGTAACTGCGCAAATATTTGTTCAATGGCTTTCAGACTTTGCTCGTTTTCCTTTGGAATATCCAGCGCTAGTAAAACTGGCTCTGCGGTCTCTCGGTATTTTCTCCTTGCATGCTCAAGCTTCGCAAAATACAATCCCACCATAAAAATTATCAAAAAAACGACCCAGCCACCTTTTACAAAAATCCACCATGCAAGTGCAAGCGGATTCTGTACACCACGTTCAACCAATGATGTAAGATCTATAGAAATTTCCATTTTTGAATATTAAATAGATGTTGGCTCTACAACTTCCTGATCAGGCGTTTCGCTATTTAGGGAATAGCGTTTATCAGGAAGTTTCGTAAACTTGGTTTTATCCGTAAGCGCCAAATGAATCGTATTTTTCCTAACAACCCTCTGTTCAAGCACGCGTTTGACTAGCTCGTCTCTTGATAATGGATTATCAGCTTTTTCGAGGATTTTTATCAGCACATCCGAAACAACGCCAGGTTTATAGCCCCATTCTTTAAGCGCATATATTCCTCTACCAACTAGGACAAAATCATTATTCAGAATTAATTCGTTATGAACAGTTGGTGGATATGCCTTTCGTCTATCAAACTTAACCTTGTTTATTAGATCAGTAATTTTATTAAAGTGTAATGGCTTTTTTTCTTTCTTCAAAACCAGGTATATTTTATCTTTCATCCGCTTAGGGTTGATTGATCCCCACTTTGCTAATCCATATTCATCAAATGGATTATTATCAATCTTTTTACTTAAATTTATGTAAGAATGATTACCTTCATCTGTCAGAGCTTCATTCTTGCCTGCATAATAGTCAGTTTGGTGAAACTTTTCTAAAAGCTCATCAAGCTTTAGTGGCTTGTCATCATTCTCAAGAATTCGAATCAATTGTCCAATTGTTTCATTAACAAAATCCATTGAAACATGGGGAAGGCTCCATGACTTTTCAACGCTAGTCGATGCTGGCACACGGACTATTTTTTTAGAAACTAGTTCCTCCAAAATAAATACCGCACAATTATTATTTAGCGGATTGTCTGAGGCAAAATTTAGTAACTCCCGCAAAAGCGAATTTTCATCCATAATCCCGCCGTTGCGAGCAAGTACATTTGAAATGGTGTGCTCAAAATCTGTAGATACTCCTCCAAATTCTCTTAATCCCTTAATTTTTTTGATCGCAGAGCTTTCTATCTGCCGAATCCTCTCACGAGTAACGTTATATGCCTTCCCAATAGCCTCCAACGTCTCTTTTGCTTGACCGTTTAACCCAAATCGACGTCTTAGAACGTCTTCTTCCTTGTTTGTTAGATACTTCAACAATAAAGAAACGGTCTCGCTAGGACTGAATCCCTCAATTTCTGCCTCTTGTTTTGAGTTAATAACTTTATCTAGAATTGAACTTTGGTCGCTCATATTTTGAGAGCATTTGAATTCACAATTTAACTAATTTTAGTATAGCATAACCTTGAATATGTGTCAAGAAAATGGTAGTAACAAAAAACTGCCATTTCTAATAATGCAGTTACGGCACTATAATCAGCTATTTTGAGAAGAAACGCTTCCAGAGCAACAAAAGTGGGCTGGCAATAAATATTGATGAGTAAGTACCTAGTATAATGCCTAAAATCAAGGCAAGAACAAAATATTTAATTGATTCCCCACCAAACAAATACAAAGCAACTAAAACAAACAGTGTTGTAATAGAGGTATTTAGGGATCGAACCAAGGTCGCATTGATCGCGGTGTTTAATATAGTTCTGAAATCGGTAGTTGACCCCCTTAGAATTCCCTCTCTTATCCGATCATAGACAACTATTGTGTCGTGCACAGAAAAACCGAGAATTGTTAACAAAGCCGTCACAAATAACGCACCGATCTCCACTTCGAGAAAATACCCAAGGGCTGCAAATATACCTGTTACGATCAATATATCATGTGCCAGCGCAATAATAGCACACAAACCGAAGACATATGCGGGAACCGGTCCGCTTGAAATTTTTCGAAATGCCCAAGACACGTATGCAATAATTGCTAGCATAACGATGAGGATGGCAATAATAGCTTTTTGTCTTAGTTCTTTACCAATTGTAGGGCCAATAGATTCAAACGCCATCTCATGAACAACGCCAAATTCCTCAGTTAACGAGGCTAGAATGCTTTCTCTCATATCATTTCCAATAGCCTTCATTCGGATCATAATCTCAGTATCTTTAACTGGCTGGACAACTATCTCACCCAATTCTAATTTCTCTATATTTGATTGGACTTCCTGAGCAGTAGGTCTAACATCTTCAAACTGCACTTGCAAAAGCGACCCACCTGTAAAATCAATTCCTAATTTCAGGCCTCCCATTGCAAGAAATATAACACTTGCAACAATCAATATTGCTGAAAGTGAGAACCATGTTTTTCTTGTACCAATAATATTATACATATTTGGGCTATTTATTTTTTACTCCAAACAACCAAAAACCCTTCCATTTCTTGAGTGCAGAAATTCTTAGGAAATTTCTGGTGACAGTAATTGCTGAAAACATACTAAGCAGTATTCCGATTCCTAATGTTATTGCAAAACCTTTAATTAAGCTTGTGCCGAACCAAATAAGAATAACACACGTAATGAGTGATGAAACATTTGAATCTCGTATTGATGGCCACGCGCGTTTAAATCCATCTTCAACTGCACTTAGTATTGGCTTTCCACGTCTTAATTCCTCCTTTAATCTTTCAAAAATAAGTACATTCGCATCAACGGCCATACCGATAGATAATATAAATCCAGCAATTCCAGCAAGCGTTAATGTAACTGGCCACAGTTTAAATACTGCGAGCACAAGCAGGGAATAAATAGTTAATGCAATTACTGATAGTAAACCTGGCAGTCGATAATATGCAATCATAAATATGGCAACTAGAACTAGCCCTAGTATTCCTGCAAACAAGCTTCTTTCCACTGATTCCTGTCCCAATGTTGCGCCAATATTCTGCTGATTTAGAAGTGAAATCGGAATTGGCAGTGCACCAGAATTAAGTCTTCTTGTAAGTATTTTTGCCTCTTCCAATGTGAAGCTGCCAGTTATTACCGCTTCCCCAGATGTTATTTCTGCCTGGACAATTGGAATACTTATTGGAGCATGATCTAAATAGATTGCTACAGGCTTTCCTAAATTACGCTTTGTTATTTCAGCAAATAAGTCTTTTCCTTCACTATTAAACCTAAGATTTATTTCCGGCTGTCCGGTGGACTGATCAAACTGTACTTGAGCGCTATCTAGATGTTTTCCGGAAAGACCTGTGTTTACATAATTTGTCGAGGCCGCAGCTTCTTCAGACTGTATTTGAACCAAAATGTGTCGCGCAGTAGCTTTTTCTTCCTCCACGCCTTCATCATTCACACTCGTTATTCTGTTCTCAACCTTTATAATATGATAGCCAAACATGGTTTCTACTAATTCTGGATAGACTTTTCCGACTTCAGCTTTCTCAAAAACTACCTCATCAAACTCCGGAACCATAGCACCGCGGCCAAATTCACCTAAATCCCCACCGCTTTCTGCTGACGGACCTTCACTTTTTTCCTTTGCAAGTTCAGCAAAGTCGTTTGCATCATCTAAAGCAGCTAACAATATTTCTTCAGCCCTAATCCTTGCGTCAGCATTATAAGCTTCCATTGCCTGGTTTTGATCTTCATCGAATTCTGGTGCCGCCTGCTCTCTGAATTCCAACAAAGGCGTTTCCCCTATCATTTGGATTGCCTGAGTTACATCAGTTACTCCTGGAAGTTCAACGATCACCCTGTATTCATCGCCTGATTTATTCGTCTGGACTACCGGTTCTGAAACACCAAAAGAGTTAACCCTTCTTTCTATAACATCACGAACTCCTTCTATCGCTTCTGTCCTTTCAGAGGAAGGAATATCGACTGTATCAGCTTTGTAAACTAAATGAGTTCCTCCCTGCAAATCTAATCCGAGATGGACTTTTATCTCCTTAAAATAATCCCCAATTCTTATATCAGGACCTTTTGGCCAATCAACCAACCCAGCTAGACCAGCTAAAACTGCGATTAGCAGGAGGCTGACCCAAAGCTTTTTGCGCATTCCCATATATTACTTAATCAAAATAAAAAAGTTTAGTTAAACACTGTAAAAATTATACACAATAATTACATAATCATCAAATAACGACAGTATCAGTCGTGAACAATAACTGGAATTCCTAGATTTGCCCATTGATAAAGCCAGGCAGAATCCTCACGTGACATATTTACGCACCCATGGCTCATTCGATATCCAAAATTATTGTGCCAATAAGTTCCATGAATCGTATATGCGCCTGAAAATGATAGAACATGAGGCACATCCTCTAAGTCATAGTTATCCGGATCATCTGGACCATAGAACCAGCTCATATCAGTGGATTCACGTTTCAGAAACACACTGTATTCTCCTATCGGCGTATCATATTTTCCCTTAATTCCTGATGAGATAAGAAAAGAATCCACTAATTTATCATTCTCATAAGCATAGAGCTTCTGTTCCGTTAGGTTAACCTCAATATATTTATAATGATCAGGCCTGTTTTCGCTGAACCATCCAGCAGGGGCAGTAATAATGTCATCTTGTCCATTTCCGGTAATATCACCACTTGCAAGATTCACGCCCCCTCGAAAATCTTCTTCATAAGCAAATATGGAATTATCAATCAATTCACCGTGTGCTTCAAACATTCTAACATGTGGACCACCTGCTCTTGTCGGAGCGACAATCACCTCATCAAATCCATCATTATCCACGTCACCCGCACCTACCCTAATTCCACCTTCAAAGTAATCGGGGTAGGCATCAAATTCACCAAGGATAGTTCTTGATTCATTAAATTTATAGATCTTTGTCCAAGCTTTGCCAAACTTTTCTACTGCTACTACTATCTCATCTTCCGGCCCACCATCAAAGTTTCCCACAGCTAACGAAACTCCTCCCCTGTCGCCCTCTCGAAACGGAAAGAAATCTATCCCCTTATAATCACCACGAAAGTTAAATACCCTAACATGCGATCCTCCGGATGAACCAGGTGCTGCGACAATATCATCTTTCCCATCCCCATCCACATCACCCACAGCTACGTTTACACCACCTCGCATATTTTCACCAAACGCAAAGAATCCCGGAGTAAACTTTTGATTTCCCTCGGTATCAAATATTCTGATGTGTGGTCCACCTCCTGATCCTGAACCTGTAACTATTTCTATCTCACCATCACCATTCAGATCGCCACAGGCAACTGTTACTCCTTTTCTGAAAGTTTCTGCATAAGCCAGAAATCCGGTTATCTTCAGTGAATAGGGCCAGACAATTTTTACGTTTGGTCCACCGCCCGGGCCTGCGCCCACAATAATTTCATCTTTCCCGTTTCCATCTATATCACACGAAGCAACGGAAACCCCTCCATAAAAATCTTCAGGGTACACAGTCAGATTTCTTTTCATCTCTCCATCTGAATCAAACACACGAATCTCCGGTGCACGCGTCTTTGTATATGCAAAGACAGATAGTGGAAATGCAAGCAAAATTGCAACTGCAAATATAATAAGTTTCTTCATCTCTATATTGTACCAAAATTTGAGTAATCAAAAAAGAGGAAGCTTGCTCCTCTTAATTGATTTATATACTATTTCACTACTTCGTGCTCAGGATTTGTGAGTGGGCTAAATGTTTCTTTTATAATTCTATATTGGTGGTTATTATAAATCCTATAGTAAAGGTAGCTCCCCAAGCTTTTCAAGAGCTTCTTCATCAACATCCCTGCTCTCCAGCTTTGCTTCGACTCTCATCAAGATTTTCGCAATATCTGCATTATCGAAAAACATTAGACCGGCTTTTACAGATGCTAATAATTCTGGATTTGATTCAGCGCTAATATCTGAATTTAGTAACTGCTCCAATTGAGCACCTATTTCCCGTTCTTGCTCATGTAAATCATTTGGAATTTCCGCGGTACCTTCATCTTTAGCTTTCCAATGGTCATTTATTTGATCGATTTTAGAAACTAATGCAGGTACATCTACATTGAGTTCGCCTTGATCTGGTTTAAATTCTCCAGTCATATATTTGATCGTTAGTGTTTATTGTAGAGAATAATTTTTATTAATTACTCAATATTAGAATTAGAATATCTAATTAGGTGGATTATATTTTTTTGGGGGGCAAATGCTCGCATTCGCTCAAGATTGAAAAGTTCTTTATATAAATCTAGCAATTCTGAAATTTTATCAAACATCTTCTGATATGTCAATGTTTCCTTGGATTCTTTCCTCATTCCCAGTGAGCCGGTATTAACTATTTCCCTTCTAATTTTGCTTTTAACTCCTTTAGTTTAAATGTAGTACTCTGACCATCGAACATTCCAATTGCACCTATTACAGATTCTAGAAGTGCTGGCTCTTTTTCACCGGTCACGTCAGAATTAAGAAGTTTATCAACTACAGTGGCAACTTTAGATTCGCGTTGCCTTAGTGCAACCTCATTTCTTTCCATTAGATCTTCGACACCCCATTGAGCAGTAATCGCATCTAATTCTGAAACAAGTCCTGGAATATCAAGGGGAGACTCTTGTTCTGGTTTTGGTTCACCTGGCATAAATATTTCTTAATTCTTATTTATAGTTCTCTTATACCACGTAAATAATCTTTTGGCAACATTAATCTTTTACAATCACAGTAGTGCCAACTTCTGCCCAGCTATATAGTTTCTCTGCTGGACCGACACCTAAACGGACACAACCATGTGAAACTCTTATACCTAAGTGGTCCTGACCCTCCTTGTAGCCACTAGGCCACTCTGGGAGTTCATGTAGTCCATATCCCCTTGACTCAAACTGCATCCAGAAAGGCATGTACAAATTGTAAGTGGCAGAATAAGCTCGAGGATGCTTATTTTGAATGCTAAATGTTCCTAACGGTGTCGGCATTGACCACTTTCCTGTAGACACCTGAGTAGAGTCAACAAGATACCCATTTTCATAGTAGTTTAATTGTTGGTCAGAAATATCTATTTCAATATATTTATCCAAATCAGTTCTTCCTTCTGTAGATCTTCTATTTGGAGATACGATAACTTCATCATAAGAATCATTATTTGCATCGCCTGCTGTTACCAAGACTCCACCTCTGAACTCATCTTCATAGGCAAAAATTGAATCGGGATGTGGAAAACCATAGGCCTCAAAAAATCTTACATGTGAGCCACCGCCAGTATTAGCTGCAACAATTATCTCATCAAGCCCATCACGATCAACATCGCCACTCGCTATATTTATGCCACCACGAAATGATTCTGGAAATGCACGAAACATTCCAAGGACTGTCTGCTCAGAATTTGTTTTGTAAACCTTTACCCATGCTTCATCTGAGGTCTGAACACTAAAAATTACCTCCTCTTCTGCACCGCCATCTACATTGCCACAGGTTACAGAAATTCCTCCTCGAAAATCTGATGCAAACGGAAAATAATCCAGACCCGCATAAGTGCCATCTTTATCAAATACACGAGCATGTGGTCCACCGCCCGGCCCCGCACCTGTTACTATTTCTTTCTCTCCATCACCGTCAACATCACAGGCTGCAATATTTACACCTCCTCTGAAATTTTCTTGGTATGCAAAAAATCCCCATGTGAACTTTGGAATACCATTGCCATCAAAAACTCTGACATGAGGCGTTGCTCCATAACGAGTGCTAACAATAATTTCATCCTTGCCATCTCCGTCCAAATCTCCCGCTGCAATATTCACACCTTTCCTGTAGCCAGAGGTATATGCAAAAAAGCTTGAAATAAAAGTTCCATCTGATTTAAAAATTTTAATGTGTGGACCTCCTCCAGGACCCGGTGCAACAACTATTTCATTTGTTCCATTTCCCTGAAGGTCACCTATCGCGACGGATGCGCCACCCTGAAAGTTTTCATCAAAAACCATAAATGCCTTGTCGACCGAATAGCTATTGGAATTAAAAATACGTAGTTCTGGTGCACGTGACTCTGTTGCTTGTACGATTTTAGGTATCAAAAAAACAGTACTTGCCAGTACTGCCAACACCAAAATTTTAATTTTTACTCTGTGATTTTGCATTTTTGTTTTTGTTGGCCTTTTTAAGAGATATAGAAATAGGCCAGAGACAGCCCCATTTTTTTCGATATTGATTTCGAATTTTATGATTTCTGTGAGGCCATCTCTAGCCTCTGGTTTTGTTTTTTATTTTTGTTTTGGAATGAACTATAGTACTAGTCTAGCATATTTTTCGGCTTCTGTCAATACTTCTTTCCTATATATACACCGTTAAAGCCATACTTTGAATTGGATTTTTGTCCCTTTTTCATATAATACTTATCGACAGTTCTGAAACTACTTTTTTTCGACAGTCTCTCAATCTCCCTTAAGGTAAAGGCATGGCAAAACCTCTCAGCAAGCACCTGACCTTTTGGATTTTTCCAAGGTTTATTAGCATCAAAGAAATCCAGATTGGATTTGCCGACAAGTTTGTCAGTAATGTTGTTGTATATCAATGTCCTTCTGGATCGTTCCCACATATTCCAATAAGTCATAATAAACACACCGCCTGGTTTTAAAACACGTGATATTTCATTTATTGAGCGTTGGCGAAGCTCTTTTGATGGAATATGATATAGACTCGCAATTGCAAATGCAATATCGAATGTTCTATCAGCAAATGGGAGCTTTTCAGCAGAAGCTTCAATGAAGCTATGGCTTGTTATAGAAGTGCATATTTTTTCATCCACTAATTGCTTGGCAATCTTTAGTAATTTTGATGACACATCAATACCAACATACTTAACTCTGTATCTGTTCAGGAAATGCAGAAGCCTCCCATTACCGCACCCCACATCAAGAACCGATACACCTGTTTTTAGAAACTTTTCAAAATCAGAAAACTCAGCCCAATCTCTATACCGAGTTTGGGAAAAATGGCCCGCTATGTTATTATAGTCGGACGCTACTTTTTCTAATATTGAATCTGCTGTATTCTTATTCATATGCCTCAAAAAATTATTACACAATTTGTGACCGAAGCCATTAAAGCCGATCTGAAGGGAAGGCGGGATCTTTATCGATTTAAAAGACAGTTTTCTAAGAAACATCAAATCCCCTTTTATACCAATAATCTTATTTTAGCGCATTACCGGCAATTGGTTAATAAGGGAATAACTAAGAAGAACAATAATTTTGTTCGCGCTTTAAGGATACGTGACATTAGAACACTTTCTGGGATTGCTTCAATAGGCGTACACACAAAATCGCTTCCTTGCCCGGGTAAATGTATTTACTGCCCTACAGAAAATGACATGCCAAAAAGCTATCTCTCGACACAACCTGCTGTAATGAGGTCCATGGCACAGAAATTTGATCCCTATAAAATGGTAAGGACAAGATTGAGAGCCTATTATGAAAATGGCCATCCAACTGACAAGTGTGAATTAATTGTAATGGGTGGGACTTGGTCTTATCACAATCCTCTTTACCAGATTTGGTATCTAAAGAGATGTTTTGACGCATTTAATGATGGGATTTCAAGCAGTAGAAGAAGCAGAGCTGATGTGAATGAAATAAAAGAGGTAAAGAGTATATTAGAAACGAAAAAAAGAAGAAATCAAATAATGGCTAAGTTGAAACGAGCTCAAAAGCTTAACGAAACAGCAAAAGATAGGGTTGTGGGTATAACGCTTGAGACTAGACCGGATTTTGTAAGTAAAAAAGAGGTTCACCTAATGCGTGAGTTGGGTGCAACTCGTGTTGAGATGGGTGTACAAAGTATTCATGATCACATTTTGGATTTTAATAAGCGCGGTCATAAAGTCGAAGCTACAATTAGGGCTACTCAATTGTATAAGGATGCGGGATTCAAGATTACATATCATCTCATGCCAGGACTATATAAGGCGACCACGAAGGAAGATGTTGAGATGTTTAAGCAGATTTTCACAAACCCTGACTTCCAGCCTGATCAAATAAAAATTTATCCGACCATAGTTTCTAAATACTCTAAGCTATATGACTTATGGAAAAACGGAATATATAAGCCCTATTCAGACAACAAGCTAAAAGCACTGCTAAAGGAAATCAAATTACTTTGCCCGCCATATGTTCGTATAGCACGGCTTTTTAGAGATATACCGAAACAAAGCATTTCCGGAGGAATGAAGATTACAAATATTCGTCAGATAATTCAAAATGAGCTTAAACATGAGGAAAAATTCTGCCGATGTATAAGATGTCGAGAAGCAAGAGGAATGAAGGTATCTCAGAAAAATGTAAAACTGGTAAAAAGAGTATATAAAGCATCTGGTGGCACTGAAATATTTTTGAGCTACGAGTCAAAAGACTATTCTACTATCTTTGCTTTTTGTAGATTAAGATTTCCAAAAGACAAAAATAAAGATCATTACATTTGTGCCTTACAGAATGCATCACTTTTACGAGAATTACACACATACGGAGAAATGATCCCATTATCAACAAAAAAAGGTAGAACACAACACATAGGTTTCGGGAAACGTCTTATGGATGAGGCCGAAAAACTATCCAAAAAAAATGGATACAAAAAAATAGCCGTTATTTCCGGAATTGGAGTAAGGGACTATTATCGAAAGCTAGGATATCAGCTTGAGGATGAGTATATGGTAAAAAAAATCTAGCAGGTTATTTTACTAGCTTTTTGATAGTTTGTTTTCCAAATTGTTGGATTCCTGCATGCAGGGCATTATATACTGTTCTGTTACCAGCGACGATCACGCTTTTAGAATTAATCCCCCACTTTGATCCATCAAAATTCCTTACGATACCACTATTTTGCTCCACAAGAAAACACGCAGCCAATAAATCCCATGACTTTACATAAAAAGCTACTGCTCCTTGAAACTGACCGGTTGCCACATACGCAAAAGTTAATGAACTGCCAGAATTACCAAAATAAGTGTATTTTCTAGTAGCGATTGTCTGAATAAATTTTCCGTACAAATTCTGGTATCCACTACTAAACAAATGTAAGTATCCCTTACTTGCCTCAATATGCCAAACTGTTTCGTTTTTTCCAAGTTTTGGTATTTTTTTATTGCCGTCGTAAACTTTTCGACCGCCAGTACTCCACAATACCCGTTCCCTCGGATAATCAAAGACCCATGCAGCCTTAATTTCACCATGAACGAGCAAAATAACATTTGTTGCGGCAATATTAATCCCCTTCTTAACATTCAGCGAACCGCAAATAGGATCCAAAACCCATACTCTTTCATAATCTGCAATCATTTGATCCAGGACGCCAGATCCTTCTTCGCTAAATATTGCATCACTTGGAAAGTACTTTTTAATTCTTCTATTCAATAGTCGGTCCATAACAAGATCCATTTGAGAAACAACATCAGCTGGACCACTCTTTGTTTTTGTAACAGTTACAACCTTAAATAATTGCTTATATTTTCTAAAAGCATCCTTTGCAATAGACTGTATAATAATATTTTCTTTTCTGTATTTTGGATTATTGGCCATGACACTTTTTAAATTTTTTTCCTGATCCACAAGGACATGGATCATTCCTTCCGACTTTTTCTCCATCTATTGTTTTGAGTTTTCCACCTTCTGTAACCTTTGTCCCGGGTAATGCCTGTGGTTTTGTTTGAGAAAATGTGTCATTTGCCGCCTGTGGCTGCTCCATAGGAACGGTAAAATGCTGGTGTTGACCATTCATTGTCTTCGAAGGTGCCTGTGTTATCTGATTAGCCTGCATCATTGATGGTGCGATTTCTTTTGCTAAACCAATTTTGTAAATAGTATGAGCGACATTATTCTGAAGACTAGCCATCATTGTTGTAAAAAGCTGGTAAGCTTCTTTCTTATATTCTATAAGTGGATCTCTCTGTCCGTATCCACGCAAGCCAATCCCAGTTCTCAAGTGTTCCATTTGTGATAAATGATCAATCCATAGTCGGTCAATAACTCTCAGAACAACTACTCGCTCCAAATTTCGCATTAAATTCTCATCTCCAACCCTAGTTTCAAGATTTTTGTATTCCTTGTGTGCCAGACCAATTAAATATTTTATCAGATGCGTTCTGCTTTCTGCATCCTCAAGTTTTGTTCCTGCCTCCTTATGAATATCCTCCATTTTTACCCGTGCTTCCATTGTGACAGGAAAAATAGTGTCAGCAACCTCATATATCTCTTCAATATCCCATATATCTTCATCCTCAGAAGCAGTGTGAAATGAAACTACTTGTTCAATTTCTGACTCAATCATTTTCAATATTTCGCCGTTATAGCCTTCTTCACCTGCCTCTGAGTTCAATACATCGTGGCGCTTTTTGTAAATTACTTCTCTATGTTTATTAATAACGTCATCATATTCCACTAAGTGCTTTCGAATATCAAAGTTATTTCCTTCAACTTTCTTTTGGGCAGATTCCAAGGATCGACTGATCATCTTATTTTGGATTGGCATATCGTCAGGAATACCCAACCTTTCCATAATCCCCTTCATGCGATCAGAACCAAATATACGCATCAAATCATCTTCCATGGATACAAAAAACTGAGTTTCACCAGGATCGCCCTGTCTTCCTGATCGTCCTCTTAATTGATTGTCTATTCGACGTGATTCGTGTCGCTCTGTGCCAATTACAAATAAGCCGCCGGCTGAAAGAACCTTTTCTGTCCCTGTTTCGTCTGGAGGATTGCCACCAAGGATAATGTCGACACCTCTTCCTGCCATATTGGTTGCAACTGTAACAGCCCCATCTTTACCAGCCTGGGCAATGATATTTGCTTCTTGCTCATGTTGCTTAGCGTTTAGCATTTTATGGGGAACTCCTTCCATATCTAGCAATTGTCCCAATAACTCATTCTTTTCGATAGAAATCGTGCCAATAAGCACCGGTTGTCCTTTTTCATTACGCTGTTTCACTTCATTCACAATCGCTTTAAATTTAGCCTCCTCGGTTTTAAATATTTGATCTGTTTTATCATTACGTATCAATGTTTTATTAGTCGGAATAACCATAACTTCAAGGCCATATATTTTCGAAAATTCCTCCGCTTCAGTTGCTGCGGTTCCAGTCATTCCCGCCAGTTTTTTAAACATTCTAAAGTAATTTTGAAAAGTTATAGAAGCAAGTGTTTTACTTTCCTTTTTAATTTCAACATTTTCTTTTGCTTCAATTGCCTGATGTAGCCCCTCTGAATAACGTCGACCCGGCATTAACCGACCGGTAAACTCATCAACGATGACTATTTCACCCTCCTTGATTACATAATCACGGTCCAATTTAAATAGCGCCTTTGCTTTTAGTGACTGCTCTATGTGATGCACTAAACTGATTCCTCCTTCAGCATAAAGGTTTTCTATTCCAAGTGACTTTTCCACACTAGTAATCCCCTGTTCCGTCAAAGTGGCTGCTCGCATTTTTTCATCAATATTATAGTCAGGGCCTTCTTCCAACTTATTTACTAGTTGAGCAAACTTATAATACTGGTCGGTAGCCTCCTCATCCGGTGCAGAAATAATCAACGGAGTTCTTGCTTCATCAATGAGAATGCTATCGACTTCGTCAACAATCGCATAATTAAGCTCTCTTTGCACCATCTGTGATCGAATTTGAACCATATTATCCCGTAAATAATCAAAGCCAAACTCATTATTAGTTCCGTATGTAATATCAGCCTGATACGCCTCTCTCCGACTAACTGGCCTTAGTAACTCTATATCCACCTGGATTGCGGTTTTAGAGTCTACATCTGATTTAACAGAGGGATCAAATAAAAATGCTTCATCATGCTGAACACATCCGACAGAGATTCCAAGCAGGTTATATATCCTACCCATCCAAGCAGTATCTCTTTTTGAAAGATAATCGTTAACTGTTACAAGATGAGCTCCCTTTCCTGCTAGCGCATTTAGATATAGAGGCATGGTTGCAGCCAGCGTTTTTCCTTCACCGGTTTTCATTTCCGAAATTTTACCTTGATGTAATACGAGTCCGCCCATCACCTGAGTCTTGTACGGAAATTGATTGATTGCCCGCTTTGCCGCCTCTCTAGCCAAAGCAAAAGCCTCCGGCAAAATATCGTCCAGCGTTTTTCCGGATTGCAATTCGTTTTTGAATTTTTCTGATTTCTGAGAAAAGGCTTCAATTGGAATTTTTGCAAATTCCTCTCTAAATCCTTCCACCTGCTCAACTTGTGCTTCAAGATTTGAAATATTTTTCTTATTTGGATCTCCAAACAGTTTCCCTAGAATTGCCATTTCAAGTTATCATTTAATAATTATCAAAGCCAACCAACTGTATTTCCTCCTGTAATTGAATGCCATACTTATCTCGTACTTTCTGTTTAATAATCCCGATCAGCATAACGATTTGCTCTGCTGTGGCATTTCCCAAATTTATAATAAAATTGCCATGCACTTTTGAAACCATTGCACCACCAACTGTAAATCCTTTTAGCCCCAGCCGATCAATCAGGTAGCCGGAAGAAACTAAACCATTATTCACAGCTGATGAATCAATTCCCTTTTTAGCCATCTCTTCTTTACTAAAATCTACTTTAGTGTTCTTAAAAACGCATCCGGCGCTTGGCGATTCAAATTCCTGTTCACCTTTCTTCTTTTTTACTATCTCATTTATCTTGATTTGAACATCTTCTTTTGTGGATTCGCTTAGTCTAAAGCTAGCTGAGAGAATTATCTCTTTATTCACCTTGAAGATGCTTTCTCGATACCTAAAATCGCATTGTTTATTGGTTCTTTCAATAATTTCACCGTTTTCCGTGACTGCCATAGCTTTTGTCAAAACATTCTTTATTTCACTTCCCCAGGCCCCAGCGTTTCCACGTATTGCGCCACCAACACTTCCTGGTATGCCTGCTACAAACTCAATTCCAGATAGTCCCAAATCCTTTGCTGAATTAGCAAGGCTACTTAAATTAACTCCTGCATCTGCCTCAATTTCAGTATTACGAACAGAAATATTTTTTGACTTATTGTGAATAACTAAACCGTCAAAACCTTTATCAGAAATTAAAACATTACTGCCCCTTGCCAGAATAAACACAGGCAAAGAAAGTCCATGTGCAGCACCAACAGCGTTTTTTACATCATCAGTATTTTCCGCAATGAAATAGTACTTTGCCGGACCGCCAATTCTGTATCCAGTGAGCGGAGCCAGGGCAAAGTCTTCGTTCACTCGATTAACTAGTTTCTCATTCAACTCTTTAATTTTGGACATTTATAGCTTTTCGATTAACTCTGTTGCAATTTTATTGAAATCACCCACTGCCATAATCACAACAATATCTCCTTCTTTTACATTTGCACTGAGGTACTCTAATACTTGTTTCTTTTCAGGAATATAAGATGCATTTTGGTGCTTTTTTGCGATTTCGTCAACTATGTCTTTGCTAGAGATTTTGAAATCACCTGTATTTTCCCGCGCCGGATAAATATCAGGAATAATTACCTCATCAGCAGTTTCAAACGCTTCTGCTAACTCCGATTTTGTTGCCTGCGTCCGACTATAAGTATGTGGCTCGAAAACAGCCCATATTTTGCTTTTAGGATATCTTGAGCGCGCGGCCTGTAATGTTGCTTTCACCGCTGTTGGATGATGAGCGTAATCATCAATAATTGTTACTCCTTTTGCAACTCCTTTTATTTCAAAACGCCTGGTTGGCCCTTTAAACTCACCAAGTTTTTTTGCTACCCTTTTCAAATCACAGCCCAGATAGTCAAGTAAGGTGATGCTTGCTAATACGTTTAACACGCTGTGATCACCTGACAGTGACAGCGCAATGTTATATTTATCAGTCGTTTTGAGCTTTTTTGCAACGAAATTCATACCTCTGTCATTATGCTTAATTCTTTCTCCCTTCCAATCAACATTAATACCCTTCAAGCCATACCAAATAATTTGTTGGTCAACTTTTTTTAATAGCTTTTTTACATTTGAATCATCATGACATGCAATTATCACGCCGTTAGGAGGTATTGTCTTCACTAATTTTCTGAATTTTTCCATTACATCATTTATACTTCGATAATAGTCAAAATGATCCATGTCTATGTTTGTAATAACAAGTATTTGCGGATGGTAGTGAAGAAACTTGGGCTTCTTATCAGAAAAAAGTGAATAATATTCATCACCTTCTAGGACAATTGTATTCGAATCATTAAGAGAAAAATTGGTCTTAAAATCTTGAACATAACCACCAATTATAAAATTGGCAGGTTTTAATGCCGCGTTAAGACCATAAGCAATTAGCGAGCTTGTGGTAGTTTTGCCGTGGGTTCCAGATACGACAATCCTTTGATGACTATTAAAAAGGCTGTAGATCAATTCAGGGAAAGATGTATAGGGAATTTTTCTTTTAATAATCGCTGCAACTTCCGGATTTGTTTCTGGCGATTCACCGGCACTTATAACAACCAGATCTGGTTTTCCTATATTTGCTTCATTGTATCCGGCTATGTAATCAATTTTGTTTTGTTCAAGAATTAAAGATGCCGGAGGATAAATTTTATCACCATCACTGCCAGAGACAATAAATCCTCGCTGTTTAGCAACTACAGCAACAGCACTCATAGCGACACCGCCAATCCCAATGAAATGAATATTTTTTATATTAGCTAGATTCATCTTTATGTAAAATGCTTTTTATCTCGCTAACGACCTTTGTGCCGGCATCATGACTCATTATGTTTGATATGTTTTTAGAAAGCTCGTGTTTATGAGATTTGCTTTGTAATAATTCGTAAACAAAGTTTGTGAATAGCTCTGTGTTGAAAATCTTTTGATTTAGAATTAATGCTGCATTTTTTGACGCGAAATATTTCGCATTCTTTTCTTGATGCGTATCAGGCAAGGGAACTATGATGATCGGCTTTGCAAGAATTGCCAACTCAGAAAGTGTCGAAAGTCCTGCCCGAGTAACAACAATATCCGCAACACTAAATGCGTGTTTTAATTCATCAGTATTCAGAAACTCATGGGCATGATATTTCTCAAAATTGCCTTTTTTGTAATTGATGGTAACTTTATCATCAAGCATTGCCTCGACTGAGTCAGGACGGTGTGTATCTTCCAGATTCGCATCCTGAAAAATGTTTTTGCCCTTTCCTGCAATATGTATTATCTGACAAAACTCCAAAAGCTTTGATAGTGATTCTGTTACAACTTTATTCAAAGATAAAGCTCCTGTACCACCACCGAGGATTAAAACAACTGGCAAATCATTAAGTGAAAACAATTGTTTCGCAGACTCCCGATCCCCACTCAGAATAGCTTTCC
The DNA here is from genome assembly GCA_018825385.1 of Patescibacteria group bacterium. Classification (GTDB taxonomy): domain Bacteria; phylum Patescibacteriota; class Patescibacteriia; order UM-FILTER-42-10; family UM-FILTER-42-10; genus JAHJEX01. The sequence continues at coordinate 7,340 of JAHJEX010000074.1, read as the reverse complement.
GTACTGGGTTTCCCGTAACCACAGCTTTTTTGTGAGGGAAATCTTTTAACGACTCAGAGAAAGTAACTGTGATTTTCGTAGCAAGCGGGGCCATAAGTTTATTTGCCAATCCTTTTAAAAGATCTTGCTGATGAACTACGATAGGCTTTCTTAGCAGCCATGCGGCCCATACAACGGGTACTGCAACAAAGCTTCCGGCAGAGATCACAATATCAGGCTTCCATTTTCCTAAAATCGCTAGCGACTGAAAAAAACCGACAATAACGTTGAGGGGTGTTAGAAAATTCCTGGGATCAAAATACCTTCGCAGCTTTCCCGATGTGATTGACTGAAATGGTATATCATTTTCTTCAGTTAACTCCCTTTCAAGCGAACCCTTTCCTCCAACAAATAAAAAATCAGCTATTTCAACGCTCTTTATCTCCTGATATATGGCTAATAACGGCGCAACCGATCCACCGGTTCCGCCGCCAGTCAAAACTATTCTCATGTTTCAACTATACCCCAAATCAGTCGTTAGGTAAAGAAATATAGTAGTTTATTTTCTTCGCGTTCTCGTTGCTGAAGGCTCCGTTGTCAGTGTATATCTAGAAATATTAATAAGTATACCCAATGCTGCCAGGGATATTATTATTGCTGAACTTCCGTAGCTAACTAATGGTAATGGTATCCCTGTTAGAGGTAATAAGGAAACCATTGAACCAATATTAACAACAGCTTGAATTGTAAACCAACAAGTTATACCTGCTGCAACCAGTTTTCCAAATGTGTCAGGTGCGCTTCTAGCAATCTTGAAGCCGCGGATCATTAATAAGAAAAATAAAATTATAAGTCCAAAAGAAATAATGAAACCCAGTTCCTCTGCGATAACTGCAAAAATCGAGTCACCTGTTACTTCAGGTAGAAAATTGTATTTTTGCCTTGACCGGCCCAACCCTAGTCCCAAAATTCCTCCCGATCCAATTGCGAGTAAAGCTTGGTTAACATGATACCCAATTCCCTGAGGATCAAGTTCAGGATTAAGAAAAACGGAAAACCGAGCAGCACGGTATGGAGCAATTTTTATGAGCAAGGCAAAAAGAGATATTCCTCCGGCAATGATCAATAGAATATGTTTAATACCTCCCCCGGCAATAAAATAAATTGCAATAGACACAAGCGCTATAACAGTCATCGTACCAAGATCAGGCTGCATCATGACAAGAAAAGTAATTACGCCCAGAAGCACAAGAAATGGAACAAATCCATAAGCAAAATTGCTTATAACTTTCCCTTTTTTTGAAAGCCACGTAGCCAAATAGATGACAAAAGTGAGCTTGGTTAATTCTGACGGCTGAAACGTGAAGAATCCAAAATCAATCCAACGTCTTGCACCACCGCTTGTAAGACCAGCGTCAGATACTAAAACAATAAAAAGAGCCAATATTGTTATTGCTAGCATCGGTATCGCAAGCTTTTTCCATGTTTGATAGGCGATTCGAGATGTTATAAACATAGCAAGGAGACCCAATGAAACACCGTAGAACAGTTGATGCTTCAGCAAGTAATTACTATCGTTGAATTTTTGGTAAGCAACAACTGAACTCGCAGACGAAAGCATAATCAGACCGAATATCAGAATAACAAAAACAACAGCAATTAACGTATAATCTGGTGGATGTTGTCTTGATGATGTCATGTCAGTTTTTTAACAATTTTCCTAAACTTCTCACCACGATCAAATTCGTTTTCAAAAAGATTGAAACTAGCTGCACCTGGTGAAAAAAGAATCGAATCTGTTTCATTTGCCAAGTTATACGCAGTCTCAACCGCTTGTTGGAGAGTCTTTGATTCAGTGTAGCTAGTTTTATTTTTGTCCAAGTACAGTTTAAGCTTCTCAGTCGCACTGCCTGGCAACAAAACAAGAACACGAGCGTGTTTTTTAATTGCATTTGCTAATTGAAAATATGATAGTTCTTTATCAACGCCTCCGGCAATGAGAACAACCTTTTTAGGAAATGATTTAAGCGCAGCAATTGTCGCATCCGGCATGGTTGCAGCAGTGTCGTTAAAAAATGATTTACCATTATACTTCTTTACAAATTCCAGCCTGTCTGTTAATCCTGAAAATTCAGCAATTGCCGACTTAATGTAAATATTGGGCACTTGCAAAATTTTTGCAGTCAAAACAGCGGCCAAAACATTTTCCAAATTATGTTCCCCTCTTATCTTCAACGTGTCTGTTGATAAAACAATGTTATCCTTCCCCATATTCCTAAATACAATCTTTGAATTTTTAACAAAAACTCCATTCTGTTCAGTGAAGGGAACTTTTGAAAACCAAAATCTTCTTGAAATTACGGACTTTCCAAATTGTTGTGTATATGGATTTTGCTTGTTTAGTACAACGAAATCATTTTTGTTCTGAAACGCAAAAATATTACTCTTTGCTTTTACATATTCACTCATCCCACTGTAAGTATTGAGATGATCTTTGGCTATATTTGTAACTATGGCACCATGAGGACTAAGTTTGTGCTCTCTTAGTATTTCCAATCGCCAGCTGGATAATTCAAATAAAACAATCGTATCCTTTTTTATTTGATTAAGACGGTCAAGTACAGATATTTGATTGTGACCGACTAAAACAACATGTCTGCCAGATCGCTTTATAATTTTTTCTAACAAAGCTACAGTTGTTGTTTTTCCTTTCGTACCTGTTACTCCTATAATCGGTATCCTGCATAACTGAAAAAAAAGTGTTGCATCACTTTCTATTGGTACATTATTTTGTCTTGCAATTTCAAGATATTTTGATGCTTTGGGGACTGCTGGATTCTTAACAATCAGGTCAGCATTCTTGAAATCCTGTTCCCTGTGTTTTCCCAAAACATAGATAATTCCTTTTGATTTGATTTTTTTAAGTGCTGGGGCCAGCTGTTTTTGTATCCGCAGATCCGTCACTGTTAATTTCGCACCAAGTTTTACTAGATATTGAACAACACCAATACCGCCCCCAAGTGTACCGAGACCCATTATTGTAATTTTTTTTCCTCTAAAATCAGATGGTTTCATTTCTATAGAAGTATATCATTTCGCATTAAATCATTCCAATAACTGCCGCCTGGGCAATATACCCACCTTTATCTCTTCTATATGATGATAATATCCCGTCGGCACAGTAAGTGCATTCCGACGATATTTCGATGTTACAAGAATTAATTCCAGATGATTCCAGTTGAGACTTGATAGCCATACTCAGATTTGCATATCTATTTCCTCCCCTTGAAACGATTACTTCAGAACCAAATGCATTTTCAAATTGACTTGCGAGATCTATGCTAACCTCAAAATGACATGCCTGTATCCCAGGGCCAATAAATACTATTATGTCCTCAGGCTTACTGCCTGCAACTTTCTTCATTTCATCAATTACATTTATTGAAATCCCATTTAACACTCCCCTCCAACCAGCATGTGCTATGCCAATACAGTTTGCTTTCGGATCATAATAGAATATTGGGAAACAGTCTGCCACCGTAACCATTAGGAATACATTTCTATTATTAGTCACCAGTCCATCATAGTTCGGGATGATTGTTTTTTTGGCCATTGCACCCCGTCCTCGGTCACTTATCCTAGCGCAATAAACTTTGTCTTCGTGACTTAGCCCTGTATTTACAACGAAATCAGCATTAATACCTTGTTTGTCAAAAAAACGTCTCCTGTTAAGAATCGTTTCTTTTTCTGAAATCGATGAATGCTGAAAAGATTGATTACCGAAACTTCTTGTTGAAACAACTGCCTTAATTCCGGGGAACTTAGCTAGTTTCTGTGAAGTAATGACTGTTGACATGTGTTATGTGTGATCGATAAGTACCAGGATTAAGCCAAGTACAGATGTTACTCCTGAAATAATCCAAATTCTCATAACAATTTTTGATTCTGGCCAACCTTTTGCCTCAAAATGATGATGAATAGGTGCGGACAAGAAAACTTTTTTTCCTTTTCGAAGCTTCTTTGATGTCAACTGAATGATCACTGACATTGATTCTATTACCAAGACAAAACCAATAATTGGGAGAACTAAAACAGAATTTGTCAGCATTGCCACAATTCCCAAAGTAGTTCCAAGTGCCATCGACCCGGTGTCTCCCATGATAAATCGGGCCGGTGGAATATTGAACCATAAAAATGCCAGTAAGCTTCCAACAATGACCACGCAGAAGGAAGCAAGATTGAATCGGCCCTGCATAAATGCAATTACAGCAAACGACGCGAATGCAGAAAGAAGTACTCCGCCAGCCAAGCCATCCAGACCATCAGTTTCATTGACGGAAAATGATGTTGCTACAATAACAAAAATTGCTATGGGTACATACCATAGACCAATCTCAAAGTTTCCCATAAATGGAATATGAATTACATCCCAATCTAACTTTGCATAGAACCAGTATGCTCCAAAAATTGCGATGATAGTATAAAACAGCAGTCTATGCTTAACTGTAAGACCACCTCCACGTGGACCAACCTTTCGAATATTAAAAATATCGTCCCATAATCCAATAATTGCTGATGCCACAAGCGCACCTAGTGGCAATAGAGTTTCTGCACGAGTAAGAAAATTTAGTTTTTCAATAAACGAGATATCTGTTATTTTTGCCAGGTAGAAGAAAAAAAGCGCCAATACCAGCATAGTAAACCATATTAAGATCCCCCCCATTGTAGGAGTACCTGATTTCTTTGCGTGCAATTTAGAATATATCGGGGCATTGTCGCTACTTCTAATCTGCTTACCAAGCTTATATTTATACAAAAAATGCGTTAGAATTGGCGTTAGTGCAATTGTAACTATAAACGATACTGTTCCTAAAAATAGTGCCTTGATTATGTCAAAATTTGCGGAAAGGTCCATATTATCTTATCTATTAATAAATGCCAATAGGATTGCAGAAAGTGCCAGAAACAAATTAACAGGTATTGCAAAAATTACCACTAAATAACTTAACACTCTTTTTGATGAATACATTATAACACCGGCTAAATAGTTCACCAAAATTACTATAAGGCCTGTCAGTGGGATTAAATATATTTTATACCATTCACCAATTAGATCGATACCAAAGTAAATGTTATAATGAAGATAGATCGGCTCGGGTGACGGTTTAATAAAGATGTAAAGAATTACCCACATACCGAGATTAAGCAATAGTGATATTAGGACTCCTACGCCGATGATTCTGCTGCTCAGAGGAGCACGGAGTGCTTGTTTAAATTTTATTCGCTTCTGGTCCACAATTTTTTCTTCACCATTTACTAGCTGTGAATCAGACTTCTTATTTAATGAAAACATCTTTATTAAAATCAAATAAATTTTATATTCCTCTTGTAGTATTACTGCTAGCAGTAATGTTTTTTATGGAATTCACCTCGGCATTACAAGAAAGCCAAACAATTGATGAGGGTTCGCATCTCTCTAGTGGATACACATACATCACCACAGGGGATTTCAGACTGAATCCTGAACACCCACCATTGATTAAGGAGGTTAGTGCTCTGCCACTTCTTTTTTTACCAATAGAAGCTCCACTTGATCACATCTCCTGGACTGGACAAAACCAATGGGAATTTGGCCGCCAGTTCCTCTATAATAATACAGTAGATGCGGATTTAATTCTACTGCTAGGCAGATTGCCCATAATGCTGCTAAGTCTACTCCTTGGAATGTTCATCTACAAGTGGGCAGCAAGGCTCTGGGGACAAGGAACAGGTTTAGTTGCATTAGTACTTTATGTGTTTGAGCCTAACATCTTAGCGCATTCTCGATATATTACAACTGATTTAGCTGCGACCTTATTTTTCTTTTTGGCGATATATTGTCTTGATAAATATTTTCATACATTTTCGCGGAAGAATCTATTGCAGTTTATTGTCGTATTTGCGATCGCACAATTTGTTAAATTTTCGGCGGTTATTTTGTACGCGTTCTTCTTAATATTTGTAGTACTTAAACTGCTTCACAAAAAAATTCCTCAGCTCACTTTTGCACATGTTTTGAAGATTTTGTTATTAATGCTGTTCTCATCATTCATTGCTGGAACTATTGTATACGGATTTTCAGCAACTGTACCCATAACTGATTCAGACGTGAAATGGTATTATGACGAACAATTGAACGTCACAAATCTTAGTGATTTCGAAAATGAAGAACCATTGATTGAAAAACTAAGAATCATCACTCATCCTTCGACAAAATCAGGTGAAATTATTTACTATGTAGCACAAAATATTGCTATTCCTAGTTTTCAGTATTTAAAGGGTATGTTTACTCTCTTTTCACATAATTACTGGGGTCATATGTCATACCTTCATGGGGAGTACTCAAATTTTGGTTTCTGGAACTATTTCCCAACTACATTTTTAATCAAAACTCCGCTTTCTATGATTTTTCTTTTGGCGTTTGGATGTTTGCTCCTGTTGTCGCGCTTGTTTAAAAGAAATATCGCAACAAGGTTTAATAAAATTGCAACTAATTTTATTCCATCAAAGAAATTCAGACTTAAAATGCGTTTTCGTTTTCTTTTGCATCGGACTACTTCTTTTTACAACGAGATCCCATTCACATATTGGTTACTGATCTCAACACCGGTTTTCTATTTCATATGGGCAATAACCAGCAAAATTAATATTGGGCATAGACATATATTGATTATCTATCCATTTTTAATAATGCTTGCCGCTAAGGTTATTACCTTTTCATGTGGACATAAAAAAACTTATATCAGAATTCTTGTTGTAGTTTTCATGATTTGGTATGTTTTGGCTTCAATCTTAATATACCCAAATTTCATTTCGTATTTTAATGAATCAATTGGTGGACCAAAAAACGGTGCTAAGTTTGTTACGGATTCAAATATTGATTGGGGTCAGGACATTATAAAATTCAAAAAGTATCTAGATGATCATAACATTGATCAATACTACTTCACTTATTTTGGCTCACTTTGGCCATCCTATTACGGAATCTCCCACCAGCCTGTTCCTAGAGTAACCAATCAGGAACAATTAGAACAACTTGACCGAGTTGTAGCAATAAGTGTTTCAGCACTTTACTCTGAGGATGGAACCTATAGCGCATTGCAAACTGTTGAGCCAGACGTGAGAATCGGTTATTCAATTTATGTTTATGATTTCCGAAAGAATTAGTATCTGCTAAATTCGTGTTTAGACATTACCTTCGTTAATTGACTTTATGGCAATTCTGTGATATAATTTTAGCAGTTTTGATACTAAAAACAGACTATGCTACCGTTAAAACAAATAGAGAAGCTCCTACTCACAAATAAAATTCTTTCTGAAGC
>JAHJEX010000073.1 GCA_018825385.1 Patescibacteria group bacterium | reverse complement strand
TGCGCGGTGGTGGGATGGCGACGGAGTCGTCAGACCGACATTGAGCATAGGCGCTGTTGTGCGATGTCGCGGAGCGACGAGGACAACAGCGGCGGTAGGCGCAGCACATTGTGCGGACGAGCGAAGCGATTTCCGCACAACAGTGTGTTTGCGCACCTATTGACATCGTAGCTTAGGTTAGCTAAAAAGTAAATAATAATTACTAATCAGAAGTAAGTATGAAAAATAGTAAACTTGTCCCACTAAAATCTTTGAAGAGTGTAGATAAACTGTCTGCAAATTCGCAGATTATAGCAAATAGTCACTCTCTAGCCAGTCTGGCACAAGAGCTAATAATCAGGGGATTTTCTAAAAGGACTATAAAGAGTTATTTATCACATAACCAGCATTTTTTGAATTTTATCGGCAAGTCAGCTAGAGAGGTGAGTAGTCAAGATATTAAAAATTATCTTCTTTATCTCAAAAGCCGAAACTATTCCAACACATCGATCAATAGTGTCATTTCTGCTCTCAAGTTTTATTATACTGAATTACTCCGTAGGAAGCTGTTTTTTACAATCCACCGACCAAAAAAAGAAAAATATTTACCCACTGTTTTGACCAGAGCTGAAATTGTAAAAATAATTAACTGTGCTCACAACCTCAAACACAAACTTTTATTATCCTTACTCTATGGTTCAGGACTGCGAGTATCTGAAGTTGTTAAAATAAAAATTAACCATTTAGATCTGATTTCCAAAAGTCTGCTTGTTAAAAATGCTAAAGGTCAAAAAGATCGTTACACCTTACTTAGTGATATCAGTATTAAATTATTAAACATTTATTTACCAAAATTGCCAAACACCCAGAAATATTTATTTAATGGTCAATTAATCAATTCAAATCTCAGTCAACGTAGTGCCCAAAAAATATTTGATCATGCCCTTCAAGAATCCGGCATCAAAAAGGACGCTAGTTGTCATAGTCTGCGACATAGTTTTGCAACTCACTTGCTTGAAAACGGAGTAGATATCAGACATATCCAAAAATTATTGGGACATCAAAATATTAAGACTACAGAAATATATACTCATGTGGCTCAGAACTTTTTAAAAAATGTAAAAAGTCCGCTGGATTAGTGGGATTTATTTTCAGCTACTTTTTCCGCTTAAAATAAATATTTCCCTCATCACTCTTTGGTCTGGGCGTGAATATAGATATCCACCTCTTTTACTTGATTCAGAACTACTTTTTAATTTAAATCCTAGTTTTCTGATATCATCAATAATTAGTATTGGGAACTCTTGATTATCTTTTTTAAATACAGGAAGAACAATAACAATTTTTCCATTTTCTTTTAAAATCTTCTGAAAAACCTGAAAAGATTCTATATATAGTTTGGATAATTCCTTAACATTCTGTTGCAGATGGTTGATTGATTCACTACCTCTTAAAGGCGGACCAAGAAATGGCTCAGTGACTATTACATCTACTTTTTGTTTTAGAATTTTTGATAGTTCCCTGACATCACTATGCAGTATTTGATAATTTGATTCATTGATATCGACTTCTGATCCAAGCCATTCAAGATTTTTATTTGTGTCATCAACTGCTTTTCGACTTATATCAGACCCAATTACTTTTTTTGTTCCAAGTAAAAGCGCTTCCTGCAAAACAGTTCCTGAACCGCAGAAGGGATCCAGTAATATTTCGTCCGGCTTGGTTTGAGCGAGATTGACCATAATCCGTGCAATCTTTGGCGGAAGCATGCCTGATTTAGCATCAGCTCTTGGTCGGCCATAATCAAATTTACTGAATGATTTGTAATCTTGTACAGCGATTGTCTTTCCAATATAAATTTTTTCCTTTGCGAAAAATATACAAATATCCGCTCCGCGTTCAACCAATTTGTTTTCCCCGACAATTACCGAAGAAAGCGCCTTATCCTTTGAGGTCACAAAGCGCGCCTTCAAACCTTCTTTTTTTAAACCTATTTTGATTTGTATTCCTGTTTTAGCTAAATCTTTTTGAAATGATTTTGAGAAAGAATTACCAGCGCTATAAAGACTGAAACCAAAAGTAATTTTCTGCTCTTTTTGCGGGAGGTACTTTTTTAGCAATCTTTCTGGTGTCAAAGTATTAGTAGCTTGGTTTTTGTTTTCTACCTCGTCAATAATTTTTCCTACTTTAATAGTCCCACCTAATTTTTTCATAAAGTTTTTTAGTTGAAATCCGTTTTCACCAAATATCTTCAAATCCAACAACAAAACATCATCAGCACTCTCTGCGATCCTATATTCCCCAGGCAGTGTTGGTAATATTGATTCAATCTCCGCTTGGGCAAGTTTTGGCGACCTTCCTAAAATGAAGAAATATTTATGCATAGTTGTATTATAGGACACCCGCTATTTAAGGCAAACCCCTAGAAGCTTGACCTTGAATAAAATCTCATGTATACTGTTATCCATTGAATAAATTTTAATAATGTTTAAACATGTCTGATTCAATTGTAGTAAAAGGAGCACGCGTACACAATTTAAAGAATATAAATATAACTATCCCCCGTGACAAACTGGTTGTAATTACGGGGCTTTCTGGTTCTGGGAAGTCCTCATTGGCCTTTGATACTATTTATGCCGAGGGACAGCGGCGCTATGTTGAAAGTTTATCAGCATATGCCAGACAATTCCTGGGCCTGATGGACAAGCCGGATGTTGATCAAATTACAGGGCTTTCTCCCGCAATTTCAATAGATCAAAAAACAGCTTCTCATAATCCCAGATCGACCGTTGGAACAGTAACAGAAATTTATGATTATCTTCGTCTATTGTATGCCCGCGCTGGCATACCTCATTGTCCCCAATGCGACAAGCAGGTTTCCAAACAAAATGTGGATCAGATTGTTCAACATATTTCAAAGCTACCGGATGACACCAAGATAATGATAATGGCACCGGTAATCAAAGATAAAAAGGGAGAGCATAAGAAAACATTGGAAGAAATTAGAAAGGCTGGTTATGTAAGAGTACGTTTGGACGGGGATATATACAGCATAGAAGAAGCGGAAGATTTGGATATTGATAAACAAAAGAAGCACGCTAT
>JAHJEX010000007.1 GCA_018825385.1 Patescibacteria group bacterium | reverse complement strand
GACTATTGCAGCCATTAACATAACTAGGCCAGCATTTATTACAAGTGTAAAAAGCCCCAACGAGATTATATTTATTGGCAGGGTCAGTATAACCAGAAGAGGTTTTAGAAATGCATTGATCAAGCCAAGTACAAGAGATGCGATTAGCGCAGCCACAAACCCGTCCACTTCAACACCAGGCAATAGATAGGCTGTAATAATTATGGCAATTGTTGATACTAACCATTTGATGAGTATTTTCATAATTTATTATTTTAATGGTTACTCATTAAGTATACAACAAAACGGTGTAATAAAAAAAGCGCTGTTGTTTCCTTAAACAGCGCAAGTAACTGGTGTCGCTATAGTTACGTAGTTTAAGTTCATTCTCGGCTTGTTTCAAACATTCCTGCATATTTGCTAAAATGGAAACAAATAAAGTATAATTATTTTAGCCGAAGTTCGTATAATATGCAAATTTTGGCAATATCAATACAGATACTTCAGATAGAAACGAGTTATGCCGCCAAACGCTTGCTTTAAAAAACAAACTCAACTATAATTAAACAATAATTCTTAATCATAATAATTATGAGCACACCTGAATCCGGTCCATTAAAAAAAGGGTGGAATGAGCAAGTATCACTTCATGCATCCAAGGAAATTCATAGTATACTTCTAGAAATCGAACGCTATGCGGGAGTTCAGCTTACCGGAGGTATGGCCGCCGATGAACTTAAAAGCTATACAGCAACGGATCTTTTAAACTTCGCTGAAAGTGTCCTAGTAGACACAGATTTGTGGAATCAAGTACCTGATGAATTTGAGGATGATCAAGGCATTAAAACTTTTAACAAAGAAGTGGTAAAAAAGGATCTCCAGGATTTGCTTAATCGCTGCAGAGGATGAATGGCGGTCTTGTTGCAGCGCACAACACCGCGTATGCGGTTACCGAGACAATATTTAAGAAACAGGTAAAGTAAAGTTTATCTGTTTTTATATAGTTCTAGAAAAACTAAAGCAGCTCCACCTAAATTCTACTTTTCATTTTATGCTTGCACTACCTCCTACACTTCTGTTACTATGAAATCAAGTTTCGGAGGTCAAGCCGTGCTATTTTAGCATAAGATTCAAGTAGAACTTCGCATACGCACGTCTGTTAGGCGAAATTTTACCCAATAAATTATTATCTTTCAGTTCGAGCCTTTTTTGGGCAGTTCTGTTGCTTTGGCTTATTGCCGGATTTGTTTCAAGCACTATATTGCTTTGCTCTTAAGTCGCTTTCGTCCTCTATCTCCCCTACTAATTCTTCTAAAAGGTCCTCGAGTGTTGCAATCCCAACTGCTTTTTTTTCTTTGTTTATAACTACCGCAATATGAACATGCTTTTTTTGAAATATTTTAAAAAGATAATCAATCCTAAGGTTTTGATTTATATATATAGGGGTTTTGGCAACATCCTCAAGTTGCGTATTGCCTTTGTTTTTAGAAAGCTCGCGCGCTATATCTTTTACCATAGCTATTCCGATAATGTTCCGCTTGTCCGCTTTATATATTGGTACTCGTGAAAAACCACTGACTATTATTTTCCCCATAGCTTGTGAGATTCTTTTTCCGCCGTGCAGAGAAAAAACATTTTTAAAAGGAACCATGACTTCCTTTGCAGAAGTATCACTAAACCTTAAAGCTTTGTTAATGATATATTGCTCTTCTGGTTCTATCACCTGCTTTTCTACGCCAAATTGAATCATTTCTTTTATTTCGGCCTCTGTTATCAATTCTTGATCAGGGACTTTTACAAGCCGGTGCATCAAACCGGTTATCCATTCTAAAAAAAGAACAACGGGATAAATCACCATCCCAAAGTAATAAATTGGCCTGGAAATAAGTAGGGAAATTGCTCCGGAGTTTTTATTTGCGAATGTCTTTGGTGTTATTTCGCCAAAAACTAAAATAAGCAGTGTAAGAAACCCCGTTGCTAGGCCAAGACCACCTGAGCCAAAATGTTCTGCAGCAATAATTGCTGTAATAGATGCTGCAGAAACATTTACTACATTGTTACCGATTAAAATTATAATAATCATTCTGCGCGGACTTTCTTTCAATTTGCAAAGAGCTCGGGATCCTTTTCTATTCTCTTTCAGATAAGTCCGCACTTTTACGTCCGTCACCGATAACAAAGCAACTTCAGCACCAGAAAAGAACCCGGAAAGAAGCAGTAGAATCAGCAAAATTAAAAGATTTAGCCACATATTTATATTACGTTAACGCCAAACTTTTTCAGCGCCTGCACAAGTGAATAAATAGGCAAACCAACAACACTAAAAAAATCACCTTCCAACTTTCTAATAAATACAGCGCCATATCCTTGGACGGCGAACGCACCTGCTTTGTCGAGTGGTTCTTTGGTATTGATATACCAGCTTATTTCTTTTGGTGACAATTTTTTTATGGAAACTTTTGCTGTACTATAACCGGAATGTATTTTGTTCGTTTTCGCATCTATAATTGCATATCCACTGATTACTGTTAGTGTTTTTCCGCTTATCATTTTCAACATATTTCTTGCCATTACAGCATTCTTCGGCTTGCCCAGTAAATCATTACCAAACACAACAAAAGTATCGGCACCAATGATAATGCCACTATTGTGCTTTTTTGCGACTGCCTTAGCCTTATTTAGTGCCAAAAACTTTGACAAGTTAGCAGGAAGCATCTTTTTCTGCATATCCTCTTCATAGTCGCTTGCTTCTACAGTGAAGTTGATATTAAGTTTTTTTAACAGTTCCCTTCTCCTGGGAGATGTTGATGCAAGAATAATTTTTTTCATTTTCAAAACGGGGCGCGGTTTGTAAGAGCTTTTTTAAGAAAATAGACCGGAATAGTTACAATAAGTGCAAAAAATTCCATTAATGCACCAAGCGATATAACGCGACCAAAATATTTATTAATAAATATTTCCAAGCCTTCTTTACCAATATTAAAGTAGATTAGCGCTCCACCAAGAATTACTAGAAAAATAATTCCCCAAATTGCATTTTTTATGTCAACCGTACTTGGAGCTATTGAAGCGGCAATACTTGTTGCAAGATATAAGAACAACCAAAATGTCCAGTCACTGTAATATGTTCTGAAAAAATCCAGAGCGCTTTGATACAGAGCATCTATGTTTTGAATAAATACCGTTGAAAAATCAATGCTTGGCAACGCATCGTGATAGCCAAAAAGAACAAAAAGTCCCCATAATGATAATGAACAGCCAAAAATCGGTGCCAATCCAATAATTGGTCTGCCAATAATAGGAATTTTTGGCGGTCCATGTTCCACTTCGCCACCATGTGGCGCAAAAAACCTAATACGAGTAACCCTTGCACGAACTAGTATGCATGCCACAGCATGACTTAGCTCATGAATAATTATTCCTGAAGTAATAAACCAGCGATATCCGTGTCTTGGAAAAATTCTGCTCCATAAAAAATCCAAAACAAAGCTAAAAACAATCAACAGCACAAACCAGGCTAAAAATGCGGTATAACTTGCCATAAAGAAAGCTTAAGAATTATTCTTCAATAAACATACTTTTTACTTTGAAGAATGTGATATTGATTGATTCAGCAGACTTGAAATATTCACCTGTTTGGTTAACAAGACGCGCTCTAAGGGTATATTCACCTTCATCAACTGTAGTTATCATCTGACTCCCCAACTTGCTCGTAGTACTAAACGACCCTGATACCTTTATTACTGTTTTTTCGTCCTTAATCAATTCCAATTCCACCCTTTGTACCGCATCTGTTTCGCCAGACAAAACATAGCGTGCTATCAGTGGACCAGGGTTCATTATAGCCTGACTTCCAGGGAATAGCATTCTTATCTCTGGTTCTTCTTCCAGTGTGAGTTCCTCACCTACAACAGCATTACTATTATCCTCATTTCTTAGATAATTATTCTGAGCCAACCACGTCCATAATAAAATGCCCGCTACAATAACAGCGATAATTATTACTAGCCTTTTATTTGTTATTTTCATAGTCCTAATTCGTCTTTTATGTTTTTGTGTACCATATCCGGGGTCCATGGTGGATCCCATACTAACATCACCTTAGCCTTTTTAATCCCTGGCAATTTTTCTAATACTTGCTCGGCCTCTCTTGTAATTGGGCCGGCAAGAGGACAACCTGGGAAGGTCAATGTCATTTTAAGATGTATTGTATCTTTGCGCACAGTCATACTATAAACCAGCCCTAAATCAACAATATTTACACCGAGTTCGGGATCTATTACCTCTTTCAATGCCTCCTCTGCCGCTTTTTTTGTAGTTTTTTCCTTCTTGATTTTCTTACTCATAACGCAGTGCCTCAATTGGGTTTTTTCTAGCAGCCTTTGAGGCTGGCATAATACCAAATATTATCCCTACAAATACAGATACACCAAACGCCAAGCCCAGCGCTTCAAATGTAATTAATGTTGGAATATCATATAGATTCGTAATTAATTGAGTTGCTAAGTATGATAATGCCACTCCCAAAAATCCGCCCGTGAAGCTTAATACGCTTGATTCAACAATGAATTGGGATAGAATATTTGCCCCAGACGCTCCTAATGCTTTTCTGATTCCTATCTCCCTGGTCCTCTCCGTCACAGATACCAGCATAATATTCATTATACCAATCCCACCTACTATTAGTGATATTGCCGCAATACCTACAACCGCACTAGTAAGTATGTCAAAGAATTGATTAAAAAGATCGAGCAGGTCATCGGTAGTTAATACTGAGAAATCCTTAACACCTTTATGACGGTCCAGCATTAAAGCATTTACTTCCTCCACACCTTGTTCTACTACTTCAGTTGTTTCAAATTCAACATTTATTCTAAAGATATTTAGCGCATCCAGAACGTCTTGCGCCGTTGTAATAGGTATCACGTATGCCTCATGAAGATTTGGCATTTGCCCACTTAAGAAGCTATCACCCCCTTCTTCAGATCCGCCTCCAAGAAATTCTATGTCAGTCTCTAGTATGCCAATTACTTCGAATTCTGTTTCCAATAAAGTCACAGTTTGCCCAACAGGAGAACCTTCAAAATCTATCTTTGCAACATCACGTCCTACTAGAATTACCCTAGACTTATCATTAAGATCTTGCTCGGTGATGCTTCTACCCTCAATAACATTCATATCAATTATTTCTGCCATCCTGTCATTTGTTGCTACCATAAGTGGCAAATATGGATCACCAACCGGCGGAGTAATCGCGCCCGGAACAATCATCAATGGTGAAGCTGCCTTAACACTTTCTAATGCTTCTATCGCATCGCTATCTTCCATAGTAAGTGCAGACAAGCTCATCATGGCAGTTGGATCCATATTTCCGCCTTCAATATCTCCGGCAGTTACAATTGCAATATTCCCGCCGAACGAATCAACAGCACTTGAAAATTCATTCTGCACCCCATCTCCAATGCTCATGAGGGTAATAACTGAAAATACTCCTATTATAATTCCAAGCATGGTTAGCACTGATCTCATGCGATTTGCCCAAAGTGCAGAAAATGCAAAGCGGATGCTCTCTAATATATTCATACATTTACTCCTTCCAATTCTCCATCAACTATTCTTATAGTCCTATTAGCCCACTTTGCTATGTCCGGATCGTGGGTAACAATTAGTAAGGTTGTTCCCTTGTCATTTGCAGATTTCAGAAGTTCCATTATCTCATTCCCTGTTTTTGTATCAAGGTTCCCGGTTGGTTCATCTGCTAAAATTATTTCCGGCTGGTTTACTAATGCTCTTGCAATCGCTGCTCTCTGGGCTTCTCCACCAGATAGCTCATTTGGTTTATGATGTGCCCTTTCCGAAAGCCCCACTGATTTGATCGCATCTAATACTTTTTGCTTTCTCTTATTTCTCGGTTCCTTTGAATAGATGAGGGGAAGTTCAACATTTTTATAAACCGAATAACGAGGAAGCAGATTATAGGTTTGGAAAATGAAACCAATCTTCTTTCCTCTTAATTTTGGAAAAGTTCTTTTTGGTATTTCTGAAATATTCTGACCGTCTAGCTCGTATAAACCGGCGGTCGGCCAGTCCAGTAGGCCGATGATATTCATCAGTGACGATTTGCCAGATCCAGACGGACCCATAAAGGCAATAAAAGCCCCCTTATTTATCTCGAGGCTAACTCGCTTAATAACCGGAAGGAATCGTTTTTTTCCCAGTTGATATGCTTTATCAATTTTATGTAGTTTAATTACTGGTTTTATCATCTATTTGTTTCTTTTGGTAATCAGAAAAGCCACGCTTCCAATCAATGTAATCGCCGTTATGATCTCGGCAAACATAAGGGATATATCACCTCCCTGAACGAAAAAGATTTTTACAATAATATAGATCGCCCCAAAAACCACTGCATTGATCACGATTAAATACAAAAACTTCATGCCAAGTGGCAAATGTCCGGGAGGAAGCATTTTTTCAGGATCGCTTTCCTGTTTTTTTAGCATAGGAGTCTGTTCTTCCTGCTGATTTTTTTCTTCTTCCATAATAATCTTTTTAGTGATTAACTACTGCTATTATAACCTATTTTGCAACTAATTTCAAAAGCTTCTCACCAACAGAATATGGAATAGGCCTGGTTTTGGATATGTATCCAAGTGGAAGACCGGGAATATTACTATTATGAAAATCGCTCCCACCCGTAATATAAAGATTCTGCTTATTTGCAAATTCTATTAAACTTTTTACATCTTTTATAAAGTGGTCAGACGCATATGCCTCTATTCCATCGAGGCCCATCTTTTTCAGTTCTAAAAGATTCTGAGACCAACTACCTTTAACAGGCCATAACGAAAGGTCCGGACTATACCTCCTGCCCAGCGGGTGAGAAATAAATGCAAATCCACCAGCTTTATGAATCAGTTTAATTCCGTCTCGTGCAGAAAGATTCTTTTTTTCAACAAAAGCCTTGGTTCCTTTTATTAAATATTTCTGGATAAATAAGGACCGATCCGGAACGAAACCAAATTCCTTCATAAGCATGCTCTTATTTTTTTTATCAAATATAACTTGATCTGCAAGGTGGGGTCGTCCAATAACGCTTTTTGCTCTTTTGCTTACCTGAGTAAACGTCACTTCATAGCCAATCTTCCGCAAATTAAGAATCATTTTCTTCATGCGTTCTGTCCGACTGTCCATATAGAATTTTGCCGCCTTTTTCATCACCGGATGATTATGATCGAAGCCATATCCCAATAGATGTAATTCCTCTTTCTTAAAAGCAATGGTCATCTCAATTCCGGAAATAAATGGAAAACCATATTTGTTTGCTGATCTTTTTACGTCAGCCATACCGGTTGCTGCATCATGATCACATACTACAAGAATCTCAACACCTTGTTTTTTTGCCATACGAAAAAGCTCTGATGGCGTCAATGAACCGTCAGAGTAAGTAGAATGCACTTGTAGATCAACCAATTTCTGCTTGATTTTCATTACTTCTATTATATCGTATTTTACGAAATAAAAAAACCTGCCCAACACCCCAAGTGTTAAAGACAGGGTTCTAATAAAAAATGTGCAGAACATCCATTAGTGCCAGAACATCCGGCGACCGGTGAACAGCATCGCGATGCCCAGTTCGTTCGCCGCATCAATGGAATCCTGGTCCCGAAGCGAGCCTCCCTGCTGGATGATCACCTGAATGCCGTATGCGGCCGCCAGGTGAACGCAGTCGTCGAACGGGAAGAAGCTGTCCGAGACTAGCACTGCGTCGCTCAAGTCCAGGCCTGCATCAGACATGGCAGCATGTGCCTGCTCCAGCGCGAGCCGTGCCGACTTGATCCGGCTGGTCTGGCCGTTGCCGATGCCGATCGTCGCATAGTTGCGCACCACGACAATGCTGTTGGACTTCACATGCTTGCTGACCCGGCATCCGAACGTGATATCATTCCACTGCTCATCAGGCACAGGCCGATCCGTCACGGTGCGGGATGTACTCCAGTCGAAGGGCAAGATATCAGCTTGCTGCACGATCATGCCGTTGGTAACCGGCTTGAAGTTCAGCGCGCCTTCCGGCAGGGGCTGTGGCACACCTTCGAGCTTCAGTACCGGTGTCTGGCCTTTGCGTCGCTTCTGCTGAATCAGAGCCAGGGCATTCGGAGTAAATTCCGACGCCACGATCGCATCCACCTTCTGATTGCAGATTGCCTTAGCCACCTGAATAGTGACCTTGGCATTGAGCACGACTACGCCACCGAACGCCGACTCAGGATCGCAGACCAGCGCCTGTTGGAATGCCTGCAGGATGTTCTTGCCGATGGCAGCTCCGCACAGCGTTCCGTGCTTGATGATTGCCACGACGCAGGCGGGGAAAAGCTCCCGCACTGTCTCAATACCGGCGTTGATATCCAGTACCGTGGTCGCGGAAAGCTCCTTGCCCCAGATTTGCGCCGCGCTTGCAACCGAGATGTCTTTACAGCCCGGCAGTTCGTAGAACGCACCGGATTGGTGCGGGTTCTCGCCGTAGCGCAGATCATCCTTCTTCCGCAACCGCAGCACCGTGCGCTCCGGGAACCTGGGAGCATTTGTCCGGCTGAACCATTCGGCGATGGTCGCATCGTACCACGCGGTGTGCTGAAACGCTTCATACGCCAGTTGCCTCTGTACCGACGTAGCCACATGTTCCGGATTCCGCAGTTCCTCCAGTACCAGTTCGTACTGCGAAGGATCGGTGACCGCCAACACGCGCCGGTGATTTTTGGCTGCCGCGCGGATAAGAGCCACGCCGCCAATGTCGATCTGCTCGATCGCATCTGCAAACAGCAGGCCCTCGCGCATGATTGTCTGCTCAAATGGGTAGAGATTCACCACTACCATGTCAAACACCACAATGTTGTGATCGTTCAGCTGGGCAAGGTGTCTCTCGTTCTCCGGAACGGCCAGAATACCGCCGTGAATTGCCGGATGCAGAGTCTTGACTCTGCCGTCCAGAATCTCCGGAAAGCCTGTTACCTGCTCAACAGTCATCACATCGATTCCTGCTTCAGTCAGATGAGTTGCAGTGCCTCCAGTTGAAACGATTTCCCAGCCTAATTCGCTTAGACTGCGGGCAAACGGCGTTAGGCCGTGCTTGTCCGAAACACTGATTAAGGCTCTCATTCAAAATCCCCTTCCGAAAGTGTGAATGGTGTATTTAACGTGCAAATTTGGTTTATCAAATTAACATTCTAAAAACTATTTGTCAAATAAAAAAATGGCCGCAATGCTGGGAAAGCAACCATCGACTAAAGATCATAAACCACATTCTTATCGTCTCGAGCTTTGTACGGCTTGTAGAACAGATTGAACATGCCACGCTTCGTGGTTTGTCCTTCTGCTGGTCCCAAGCAACGACGTTTCAAATTCACAGTGCGGTATCTGATTTGATCATCTTCCACGGCAACAACCTTACAGATGCCTCCGTACATGAAAAAATCCCCCTTCCGCACTTCAGAAGTTAAAACCTCAACCAGCTGATACTGCCCTGCATTATAGGCACGAATCAATGCTCTCAAGTTTCTGAATCGCTCCACTTCACCCTCCCCCTTTAAGTTTCAAGACTAAAAGAACACAACTAACCAATTTCTGTTTGGTCTTTCAAGTTAGCAACTATCACCTGATTCGTCAATTCTCTGTGAATTAGCCCATATGGTACAGTCTTCTCTCCGAGCTTTCGCGTGAGACAAGCAACAGTTCAGAAATACTATGCCGAGGGTTTTCTGAAGATCATGACTCCTAGCCATAAATCAAAGATAAACATGCTAGGCATCCTTCAAATATTTTTCGAACCACTCCAGTGTATTATCAAAAAGTTCCTTTTTCGATTTACTGTCCTCGAAATCATGATTTCCATTTATTAGTCTAAAATCTGTTGGTGCGGAAATGTATTCTAAATAACTCATAATATGCCTTTGATCATATTTAGGAAAATTCTTACTTGGATAAAGCATTAAAGTTGGAACGTTTATATTTTTGAAATACGGTGTTAACTCCAAATTTCTAAATTCCTCCATTAACTCTTTTCCAACATACACATCCCTGTCTGCGGTATAAGAATGCCTTGTAAAATATCCTTTTGCTTCCAAGTCCATTCTAAACTTTTTCAAATAGTGCTGATAATGTACTATTTTATGATCACAAACCGGTGACCACATTACGATGCATTTTATCGGATATTCACTGCTAAATGCTTTCACAATCGCTGAGGTGCCTAAACTATGACCGACTAATCCGATTTTTGAGTTATCAACTTTCTTAATCTGCTTTACATATTCCAAAACTGACTGCAAATCTTCAGCAATGGAAGTAATAGTCAGCTTTTTTTCATCTCCGTCGCTATTTCCAACCCCCGAATAACTAAATCTCAAAACCGCGAAATCTCTCTCCAAAAAAAACTCTGCAGCTTCTTTAATCGGCGTAAATTCTTTGTCACCACCCCAACTATTGTTTAAGACAATAATCGGACTATTATCAACTCTTGGAATATCCAAAAGACAGTCTAGTTTCTCCCCCTTTTTGTTT
>JAHJEX010000072.1 GCA_018825385.1 Patescibacteria group bacterium | reverse complement strand
TATTGTAGTATATAGTTAATATAATTATTATGAGAATCGGAATAGATGCCCGTTTTTATGGGCCAACTAGAACAGGACCAGGCAGATATACTCAAAAACTTGTTGACTATCTACAGGAAATTGATGATGAAAATGAGTATGTAGTTTTTTTGCGCAAAGACAACTGGAATGAATTTCAGCCGAAGAATAATCACTTTAGAAAGGTGCTGGCTGATTATCGTTGGTATTCGTTAACGGAGCAATTATTTTTACCCTGGAAAATCAAGAAGGAAAAAGTAGATCTAATGCATTTTCCTCATTTTAATATACCCATATTCTACCCAGGCAAGTTCATAGTAACTATTCACGATTTAATCATTACTCATTTTCCTACAAGGCGTGCCACTAAACTTGGCCCACTCTTGTATAAAGCAAAGCAGATAGGCTATAAAATAGTTATTTGGCTGGCAGCGAAAAAAGCAAAAAGAATTATAACCGTCTCTCAATTTTCCAAACAAGAGATAGTAAAACACTTTAAGCTCAAGGATGAAAAAGTAGTAGTAACATATGAAGCTTGCGATCCACCAAAGCAGGTAGGTGGTACTTTTACCAATATTGCTGAAAGATTCAAAATTACAAAACCGTATCTTTTGTATGTTGGCAATACATATCCTCATAAAAACTTAGAAAGACTAGTTTACGCTTTTAGAAAACTGCGCAACGAAGAGAAAATAGATGTCCAGTTAGTATTGGTAGGAAAAAGAGATTACTTTTCTGAAAGGTTGGAAATATTGGTTAATGAACAGGGGATGAAGCGGGATGTGATTTTTCCAGGATTTGTTAAAGATGAAGAATTACCATTGTTTTATCGGTCGGCCTTGCTTTATGTTTTCCCCTCTTCAATTGAAGGGTTTGGCCTGCCACCACTCGAAGCTATGAGTTACGATTTGCCTGTTGTATCTTCTAATGCTCCTTGCATGCCAGAGATATTGGGTGAGGCAGCAAAATACTTTCACCCAGACGAAATAAGTGATATAGTACAGGTAGTAAAGCAGGTAATCCAGGATAAGCAAATGCGGGAAAACTTACGGGAAAAAGGGCGTGAGCATATCAAAAAGTTTAGCTGGAGAAAGATGGTAGAGAAGACTCATTCGATCTATGTAAGAGAATTGTTTTAAATTATGGCGGTAAAAAGAATAACCACAAAACACCAAGTCAATTTTAAAAATCATCTGAATTTCGAAGTACCAGCTGATAATGTTTTAGATTTGAAAAAGCTAGCTGCTGAAAAAGAAGAAAAAAAAAATATAGAAAATACACTTTCAAAAAAAACAAGAAGTGGCTTCCTAAATTTGTATAAAAAATCTCAGTTCAAGAAAACTGAGAAAAAAGAAAAGAATATTTTTTCTTATTCTGGAAGAAAGAAAAAAAAGATCCACAATTATTCGTTAAAAGATAAATTTGTATTCAGTAATCCTTTCAGCGGTTTTGATAATCCCTTCAGCGCATTTTCTACGGCAAAAGTACGAGGCATAATTGGATTTGTTCTAGTCGCAGCTGTATGTGTTTTACCTATTTATGGGTTAGCGTCCTATTATAAAGCGGATAATTTAAAGGAAAAAGTGCTCGGTGTGTCTTGGGAGGCATATGATCACTTAGGAATAGCTGCTCAGGCATTTGCTGATCTGGAGTTTGAAAATGCGTCTTTCGAATTTAAGTCAGCAATACAAAACTTTGTAGATGCTCAAAAGATGCTGGAAACTGTGTCAGGATTAGTCAAAATTGTACCGGTTGCCAGTGGAGAAGTATCTGCGGCGGACAGCATATTGAAATCCGGGGAATCAATCTCCTCTGCGGGCGACTATCTTGCCAAAGCCTTTGCACCGTTTGTTAGTTTGACAGAAGGTGAAGTTCAAGAATCCTTCAATTTTACTGCTGCACTTCTTCTGGCAGATGCAAATATAAAGCCAGCTGTTTCAGAATTAAAAAATGCTGAACAATTCATTGAAAAAGTTTCTGTATCATCTCTTCCTAGTGAGTATCGAGAGCAATTTTTAATTGTTCAGGGGAATATGCCCGCCCTGCGTGCTGGCTTGGAGGAATTTAGTGAATTCACAGACTTTCTTTTGTCAATTCTGGGGCATGGCTCAATGAAGCGCTATCTTTTTGCGTTCCAAAACAATGCAGAACTTCGACCTACCGGTGGATTTATTGGCAGTTTTGCACTTATGACTTTTAATGATGGAATAATGAAGGAATTGGAGGTTCCTGGAGGTGGTTCATATGATCTCAATGGATGGTTACAAGAGCAGGTGATTGCTCCTAGACCTTTACATCTAGTAAACCCACACTGGTATTTCCAGGATGCAAACTGGTTTCCGGATTTCCCAACATCAGCAGAAAAATTAATGTGGTTTTTTACAGAAAGCGGTGGACCTTCCACTGATGGTGTAATTGCGCTAACGCCGAATGTTATAGAATCGCTACTTTCATTGTCGGGGCCTATTGATATGACAAATGACTACGGTGTAACTGTTAATGCAGAAAATTTCAGAACAGTTGTGAAGCAGGTAGAACAGGAATATGAAAATACAAATAAGCCCAAGAGGATAATTTCAGATTTAACACCTTTAGTGTTCAATAAAATATTGGAATTAGATCGGGTGGATCAATTACAAATCCTGGGAGTTTTGAATACTCTTCTGAAAGAGAAACATCTCCTACTGTATTTCACAGATGACGAGTTACAGCAATCAATTGTTGATCATGGATGGGCTGGCGAAATTTTAGATTCCCCTAATGACTACTTGAGTATTATTAATACAAATATTTCCGGTGGAAAGACTGATCTTGAAATAGATGAGTTGATTGATTACAATGTTGAAATTCAGGAGGGTGGTGAAGTAACAGCAAAAGTAACTGTGACCAGAACACATACCGGTCAGGAAGATAACCCTATTACTGGAATAAAAAATATGGACTTTATGCGAATGTATGTTCCGGAAGGAAGCACTTTGATTGAAGCTGATGGATTCAGTCATATCGACCCTAGAATGTTCTTGTATCCCAACGAGGGTTATGAAGAAGATAAGTTACTGCAAGAAGTACAAGGTACTGTTATTGTTGATGAGTCCTCAGAAACAAGGATTAATAATGAGTTCAGCAAGACAGTATTTGGCAACTGGGTAGCCACAGAGGCTGGTAAAACTTCTCAAGTTTCTGCTACATATAGATTGCCATTCACGGTAAAACCGGATGGGATATTCAGTAAGTCAGATTCATACAGTTTATTTATGCAAAAACAGTCAGGAACCAAAGGATCGGTAATTTCAACCACAATTAATTTTCCAAATAAATATGATGTGGTATGGCAATATCCGTCAGACAGTACTGTAGAAATAACTCCTGGCAAAATCATGTTTACCACAACTTTAAATCTGGACCGCTACATTGGGTTTGTCTTCCAAGAATAGAATTTAGCTAAAATTAGCCAAAAATTATGTCTGTCTGGCCAGTAGGGCTTGACAGATTTTAAATTTGGGTATATACTCCTAAGTTAAAATCAAATACCTTGAAAACTGAGGAGAGAGTATTCAAAAACATTTATGTAAAACATGCAGGCAAAATGGGTGGTTTTAGTCGAAGAAACTCTCTTCAACAAATATTTCCGTCCATTTTTGTTACATCTAGTATTAGAGCAAGAGATTTGGAGGAGTAAGCACTTAGGCAAAGATCTAAGCGCATATCTTAAGAGGAGACCGATAAAAAAATATACTCCTTTGGTCCGCCTCACCTCCAAATCCCTTGATGCTAATATTCAGGGAATGAACTTTACATCTTTTTCGGGGCAGATTTGGAGGAGAGAACAAGAAACGTATCCCAGGACACTACTGGCCTTGGCTAGAAGTATCCTGATCGGAATGTTTCACGTCATAAGTAGATCTATTCATAGGTCATAAACTTACGACACGCAGTTGCCCGCCGGAGGCGGGAAACTCACCTCCAAATCTGCCCTTGAAATCAATCGCGTCAATGAATCATACTTTGCCCAAGGAGGAGAAGCAAGCATGAAGAAGACCATCATCACATTGCCCGGTGGACGGCCCAAGGTTCAGCGCCACCGTTTCAGTGGTGACCACGATTC
>JAHJEX010000071.1 GCA_018825385.1 Patescibacteria group bacterium | reverse complement strand
CTACTTGTCTAGCGCTCCAACCAGATCGATATAGTTTAACCGCCTCTTTTCTAACCATTGGCATATGGGGATTTGTTGTATATGGCATATTCATAACAGTATACCTTAAGGTGGTGCCAAGCTATTGAACCATAACAATATTGTTGACAAAAATGGTACTATCTGTTAATTTAGCAATGTCTAATCAGTTAATCTGCGGTTCTCTGGTAAACGCGATGAGGGAGCGATACTCGGGAATCTGCGAATACATAGGAGATTAATATGGGTCTTTCGAAAGAAAAAAAACAGGATCTTATTAAAAAGTATAAGACTCACGATGCCGATACTGGCTCATCTGAGGTGCAAGTTGCCATTCTCACATTAGAGATTGATGAGCTTACGGAGCATCTAAAAGTACACAAAAAAGATCACTCCTCCAGAAGGGGCCTTTTAAAAAAAGTGGGTCAAAGACGCAGACTGTTGCGCTATCTGGAAAAAGAAAATTCTGAAAGCTATCAGAATTTAGTCAAAAAGCTAAAACTTAAAAAGTAAATTTTGCCGGCTTTTTTAAGCCGGCTTTTCAAACTATGTCAATAAGACACAAAGAACAGCGCGTTGGAGTTTTTGTAGATGTTTCCAATATGTACCATACTGCAAAACACCTTTTCAGTGCCAACGTGAATTATGGAAAAATATTGGAAGAAGCGGTCTCGGGTAGAAAACTCATCCGTGCATTGGCTTATGTAGTTCGTTCTCAGAGCTCTGAGGAAGAACTGTTTTTTGAGGCACTAAGCAATCAAGGCTACGAATTGAAAATAAAAGACTTGCAAGTTTTTATTGGTGGTGCCAAAAAAGGAGATTGGGATGTTGGGATTGCCATGGATATTATGAGAATGGCTTCTAAATTAGATGTGATTATCCTTGCATCAGGTGATGGTGATTTTACAGAGCTACTCAAACATGCTAAAGCGCTGGGTTGTCGTACCGAAGTAGTAGCGTTTGGCAAATCAGCTTCTGCAAGCTTGGTAGCAGAGGCGGATAGTTTTATAGATTTATACAAACAGAAGGCGAAATTTCTAATAGCAAAACGCAGACATACTTCTGTTCGTCCAGATCAGAGGACTGCTACTAGACCAGTGCCTAGAACTGCTGCTACTACCCGTCCAGCTCAAAGACCAGTGGCTAGGCCAGCACCAGCACCAAGGCCTGTGCCTAGAACCACCACCGAAAGATAAAAATGCCCAAAAAGCAAGTATCAAAATCTGGAATTCCATTTATCATATTTCTGATTGTGGTTACAGTTTTAGTTGGGGCTTGGTTTTTAAGAATGGGGAACAAGGCAACTGATGAAATAGTAAACTTATCTATCAGTCAAAATCAAACAGCACAACAAGAAGAGGAAGAAGAAACTTCACAGGTAGTCGAAGAAAAGGACAATGGTGATCGTGTATTTGAAAATCTGAAATACAATTTTTCCTTGAATCTTTCTGAAAAAGAGGCGATCAAAGAAGAAAGTTCCGCTTCTATATATACAGTGTATTTTGACAGCAATAAACTGAGTATTTTAGATGAAGATATGGAAAGTGCTGTCAAAGGAGCGATATTAGTCCAGTCAGAAAAAGAAATAAGTGTTAATGGAGTCAAAGGAACAGAAATTGTGGCAACTAGTAATAAGGACGGCTCGCAAACAAATTTGATTTTAATAAAAAAGGATGGTAAGCTGTTCCACTTCCAAGGAACAAACGAATTCTTAACAAAAATAAAAACAGAGTTCTTTTTTGAAAATTAATTAATCATTGTTTTTTTTGAACGTCAGACAGTTAGGCTATAAGGGATTGTCTCCTTTGCAGTCTAAAGCCTGATAGTCAGAAGAAACAGCCCTTTTAGGGGTAAAGTATAAGGATACATTTATGAATCCAAAAACAAGCTCTTCTGGCGTGCAAACGTTTGAGACAGAGATTGGGGGAACAAAACTCTCCCTAGAGACCGGCAGACTTGCCGGTCAAGCACACGGTAGCTGTACCATTCAGTATGGAGATACTGTTGTTTTGGCTACTGCGGTAATTAATCCCGACTATGATGAAGATCGGGGGTTTTTCCCGTTAACCGTAGATTACGAAGAAAAGATGTATGCCGCCGGCAAAATCAAAGGATCTCGGTTTATAAAACGTGAAGGCAGGCCGACAGACGAAGCGGTATTAACTGCACGTCTTATTGATCGTTCAATTCGGCCTTTCTTTGCAGAAGGTATGAAGCACGAAGTACAAGTGGTACTGACTGTGCTTTCAGTTGATCAGGAAAACGATCCTGATTTCGTTTCGCTACTTGCCGCATCATGCGCACTAGGCATTTCACCTATTCCTTGGAATGGGCCGATAGCTGGTGTAAAGGTAGTGCAAGTTGATGGTGAGTGGGTATTGAACCCAACTTATGAAGTAGCGGAAAAAAGTCCATTCGAACTATTGCTAGTAGGGATAGAAGACCGTGTAGCAATGATCGAATTTGAAGGTAAAGAAGTTGACGAAAAAACAGTAGAGGATGCAGTTAACTTTGGTCATGAGCATATTGAAGGATTAATGACCTTTATCAATGATGTCCAAAAGAAGATTGGTAAAGAAAAAATGTTACTGGAATACGGTGAGCCAAACGAGGAAGAAAAGAAAGAGGCCGAGCATGTAGAAGAAATTGTAAAGAAATATACTACTGAGAATGGTAGTAAAGTTTTTGCAGAAAAAGAAAAAGACGCTCAAAAGAAAGCTATGCAAACTCTCATGGATGAGCTGGAAGAAACTCTGAAAGAGGACAACAAAGTAACTAAAGAAGGCAGAGTTAAAGGCTTGAAAATGGTTGAAGGAATTATTGACGACATAGCCTGCAAAAAGATTCTGGAAGAAGGTATCAGACCGGATGGCAGAGGTGTTGATGATATTCGTTCACTTTCAGCTGAAGTGGGAATACTTCCTAGAACCCATGGAACAGGATTGTTTAATCGTGGTGAAACTCAAGTATTGTCAGTAGTAACACTGGGATCTCCGGGCGATGAACAGCTACTGGATGGCATGGAAATTTCCGGTAAAAAACGCTATATGCATCATTACAACTTCCCTGGATTTTCAGTGGGAGAAGTAAAGAGAATGATGTCTGCTAATAGAAGAGAAATCGGACACGGTGCATTGGCTGAAAAAGCAATTGTACCCCTACTACCGGATCAAGAAAAATTCCCCTACACAATTCGAGTGGTATCTGAGGTGTTATCCTCAAACGGATCAACCTCTCAGGCTTCGATCTGTGGATCTTCTTTGGCGTTGATGGATGCCGGTGTGCCAATTAGCAGCCCAGCGGCTGGTATTTCAATCGGGTTGATGGCCAACGAAGATATGTCCGACTACAAACTACTTACGGATATTCAGGGACTGGAAGATCATATTGGTCTGATGGATTTCAAGGTAGCAGGAACCCGCAAAGGAATAACAGCCATGCAAGTCGATATCAAAAATAACGGATTAACACTGGAAGTTGTTAAAGGCGCTTTAGAAAAAGCAAAAATAGCACGTGGAAAGATACTAGATGTTATAGAACAAACAATTCCGGCTGCTCGCAGTGAGCTTTCTGAGTATGCTCCAAAAATTGTTCCAATCCAGATCGATCCTGACAAAATCCGCGACCTTATTGGTCCTGGCGGTAAAATAATCAACGAAATAATTGATGAAACAGGCGTTCAGATTGATATCGAGGATGATGGGTTAGTAATGGTTACTGCCGATAAGGATTCCAAACTAGACGAAGCTCTAGATTGGATTAAAGGCGTAACCAGTGATCCGGAAGTTGGAGAAGTGTATGAAGGTAAGGTAATCAAGATTGTTGCTGATCGCAACAGTGGTAAAGAAATTGGTGCTCTCGTAGAACTTGCCCATGGTAAAGACGGTATGGTCCATATTTCACAACTTGCCCATGAACATGTGAATACCGTAAGCGACAAATTGAAAGTTGGTGATATAGCTAAGGTAAAGGTAATGGGCGTTGATAAAGAGCGTGGAAGAGTGGAGCTTTCTATTAAGGCACTATTGCAGGCCCCGGCTGGCTTTGAAGAACGCAGTCGTGATGACCATAGAGGACTTCGCAGCAATAGTGGACGAGGAGGAGACAGGCCTCCAAGAAGACGTCATAACTAATTGCAGAGATTCTAATATCCGCCCCCACACTTATTATAAAGCGTGGGGGCGGTTTTGGTTTATTCGGAAAGCGTTTTGTGATAGAGTATAGTCAAGACATATTCAAAGGAATTTATGAAAGCAGGGGAAAACATATTTATTATTTCCGGTCCGTCTGGAGCGGGGGAAGATTCAGTAATCGAAGGACTCCGTAACTATTTTGATATTGAAAGGGTTATTACAACAACCACCAGAAAAAAGAGAAAAGGTGATTCTGAAGGTAATCCATATCACTTTATTAGTAAAAAAGAATTTAAAGCCAAGATTAAAAGGGGTGAATTTATAGAATACGCCAAAGCTTATAATGGTAATTTTTATGGAACAACAAAAAAAGAATTAGAGCGAGTAGGTAAATCCAAGAAAATCGGAATTTGGAAGATAGAGTATAAAGGAGTACAGATAATAAAGAAAAAACTGTCAGATGTGAAATCAATATATATTGCTCCACCGGATCTTAAGACTCTAAAGAACCGAATAAAAAGAAGAAGCAAAGTGGAATCCAATTATGTTGAGGAAAGAATGAAATACACAAAAGAGTGGTTAAAGTACGAAAAAATTTATGACTATAAAGTTATAAATCATGAAGGCAAACTGGAGCAGACTGTTAGAGAGGTAAGGGACATAATAAAGAAAACATCAGGAAATAGGGTTGGAGTTAAAATTATTTTTGGTGTTCTGGTTGTGATCATATTAGCAGGATATTTTATGGCGTTTGTTTTTTTTCATCCTAACATTAAAGATATCATCAAAGATTCTTATAAAAATATTTCAGTAACTTACGAAATAAAAAGCAAAGAACGGTCATTTGAGGGATTATTAAAATTTGTGCCAAAAGATGTACAGCTTGCGTACGTTGTAGGACCTGTAACGTTTGATTTTTTTACAGAGCAGAACTCTTCAGACATTCAGGCACCCACATATCAACAAACTTTATTCTTTTATCCAAAAGATGACTTGTCACCGGGTGTGATAATAGAATTGAATCAGCCAAAAAGTGATCAATGGGAATCTTTTAAGCAAATGGTGGCACAAATTTGGGCGAAGAAATTTCCTTCACAAGTGCCTTTAACTTTGCCTGATGGCACGATCGTTTATGAGCTTGTACCGAAACCGGAAAATGTTGAACCGACAGTCATTGAATACAAAGGAGAAAAGATATATGAATTATCGAATAAAGAGGACTCAACTCTGGCTTATTCAATTATGGGTGATTATATAATTGTGTCCTCCTCAACTCAGATTGTCCGTTTAGCACTATTATCAAACAGTGATTCTAATCAAAGACTTGTGAAAGACACATATTCTCGATGTTCAGGAAACGACCCATATCAATATATAATCGCAAATGCCGAAATTGATGTAGAGAATAGCGACTTATACCTAAATATACTATCCAAAAATACTTCCCTTGCTAAGAATTGTATATGATTTGGCTAATATTAGCCAAATCACTTTGCAATTAGGCAATATTGTTGACATGATGGAAAAATTATGATATACTGTTCGTAAGTGAAATGAATTCACGTGTACAAGCGCATATTGAAAAAACATCTTTCTTGAGCAAAATAGCAAGGAATTCCTCCCTATAACATAAGCGCTTGTAGGGATAACGTTCTTTACTATTTTGACGAGGGTACAAAACAAAAATAAAAGAGGTAGACATATATAAAAATATGATCAACCACAAAAATGGTAGAGAATTGTCATTTTCTCCCTAAAACCCTCATAGGAAAGAAAATGCTTAGAGTCTTTGCATCACCAATCTCTCAATTGTCTTTATGACGAACGAAAGTTGGGCAAGGGCCTTGGGCGTGACAGTGCTATAATAACTATGTTTAGGCGCTAGTTGCGCCCTTTTTCTTTTTCTAAAATTCTGTATAATGTAGGGGCATATAAGTTGTAACGTAAAAAAACATGGATAAAGAATTTATAAAGAAGATGGAAGAAGAACTCCTCAAACAGCAAGCTAAGTTACGTGGGGAGCTTTCCAGCTTTGCAGATGAGAGTGTCAAAAAAGAAGATGACTATAATACGCGTTTTCCGAATTATGGAGACAAGGATGAAGAAAATGCAACAGAGGTTGCTGATTTTCAAGATAACCTTTCTTTGGAAAAGAACCTAGAAAAAACATTAGGGAAGGTTGATATAGCACTGGAAAGAATAAAAAATGGTACATATGGTAAATGTGATAAGTGTGCTAATGAAATAGATGTTGCTCGACTAGAGGCATTTCCAGCCGCAGTGTTATGTATGGAATGCAATAAATTCGTTTAGAAAAATTTAAAATGGAAAAAGAGTCCAGACAATTTATTGTTGTTAGTATTGGATTCTTTTTTTTGTTTATCATTGATAGAATTACCAAATGGTGGGCATTCCATGCATTATCCGAAGAAGGGCCATTGAACTTTTTAAGCGTTTTTCGACTGGAACTCTATATGAATGAGGGAATTATCTTTAGCATTCCATTATATCAGCCGTTGACCTATATTGTGACTGTTGCAATAATTAGCGCCGTTGCATTTTTCTTGTTTGGGGCATTCAAAAAAAGAAACATGAATTTAGTTATAAGTCTTTCTTTAATTGCAGTTGGATCTTTTAGTAATTTTCTTGACCGGATTTATCATGGGGCTATTATCGATTTTGTGAATCTGCGCTTTCTTCCCGTTTTCAATTTAGCAGATTGTCTAATTATTGTAGGAGCGATAATGTTGATTTTCAAAACTTCCAGTTTAAGGAAAAAAAATTATGAAAAAGTTCACTAGAAATAAAGAAGATTTTGTGTGTGCTAATTGTCGAAAAAAAGTAACTGGTAATGGTTATACTAATCACTGTCCATATTGTTTATATTCTGTGCATGTAGATGAAAACCCTGGTGATCGCCAGTCAAAATGTGGGGGTCTAATGAAACCGATAGGATTAACAAAAAAAAATGGAGAAGATAAACTTATCCATTATTGTCAAAAATGCGGAAAAGAAAAAATCAATCGTTTAGGCACGAATGACGATCAAAAAGCGTTATTAGTAACATAATATGTATTATGCCAGAATTAAATCCACAAGCAACAAAGCTTAATGAAGCAATCCAGCATTCTAGTGCAGTTATATTCAATCTACTGTCGGAAAGGGGCAGAGAAATTTTCTTCCCCCACGCAGGAATCTTAGGCCAAACTGCAGAAGCGAAAGGGAAGGAGCTGAATGCCACTATTGGTATGGCTTGCAATGATAACGGTTCTATCATGTGTTTAGACTGTATGTCAGGAGAAATTTCGATTGATGATGAATTAGTTTTTCCATATGCTTCCAGCTTTGGCAGTAAAAAGCTAAGAGAGTCTTGGCAAAAAAAGATTGTTTCAAAAAATCCAACGATCGAGCAGTCTAATATAAGCATGCCAGTGGTAACTAGCGCTTTAACTCATGGACTGAATGTAGTTGGCTACCTATTTATGGATGCAAACACAGAAATTATCATGCCGGAACCTTATTGGGGAAATTATAACTTAACCTTTAATATTACCTTCGGCTCAAAGATTATAACTTTCCCTCTTTTTAAAGACGGTAAGTTTAATATCAAAGGACTTAGAGAAAAATTAAATGCAGGTGGGCCTAAAAAAGTTATCCTTTTGAATTTCCCAAACAATCCCTCTGGCTATACTCCTACTAATGAAGAAACCAAGGCAATTGTAAATGCAGTATCAGAGTATTCAAAAAAGCAAAATGTAATAGTGATAAGTGATGATGCCTATTTTGGATTAGTATATGAGCCGGGGGTGTCAGAAGAATCGATCTTCTCGAAATTCTATAAGCTAAGCGAAAACATATTGGCTGTGAAAATAGACGGTATCACTAAAGAGGATTATGCTTGGGGTTTAAGAGTCGGGTTTGTAACCTTTGGCTGCAAAAATGGCAGTCCAGAACTTTATAATGCTTTAGAAGATAAAGCAGCAGGTGCAGTACGGGCAACTATTTCTAATGTATCACATTTATCGCAGTCCTTAATTCTGCAAGCTTTTGATAAAGAAAAATACGAAGAGGAAAAAACAGAAAGAAAAAAAATATTAAGATCCAGGTATGAAGAAATAAAAAAAGTTATCTCTGACAATCCCCAGTATGAAAAATATTTTAAACCACTGCCTTATAATTCTGGCTATTTCATGTGCCTGGCTTTATCGGGAAAACTGGATGCTGAGGAAATAAGAAAACATCTATTGGAATCATATGATACTGGGATAATTGCTGTTAATAATTATTTAAGAATTGCCTATTCATCTTTAGCACAAAAAAAATTGAAGGACGTATTTAACAATATCTATCTTGCCTGTCAGGATAAAGAAAAATAATATGCCTACTCGACTAAAACAACTAGGAATTAAGTTTAAGGGAAAACTTCATAAAAATATTAGTGTTGATAAATCATTAAAAAAGTCTCTCGAGCGGGAAGAGGGAGAACTAAATAAAACCGGGGCACTCACAGTAAAAACCGGTAAATATACCGGTCGCTCTCCAGATGACCGCTTTATCGTAGATGATCCTTTGGTGCATGACAAAATAAACTGGGGAAAAACAAATATACCTATTTCTTTTGAGAATTACAAAAGACTCTATAATCATATGATTAGTCATCTTTCAAAAGCTAAGGAGTTATTTATTTTTGACGGATTTATCGGAGCAGATCCTAGGCATTCACTACCGGTAAAGGTAGTAAATGAATTTGCTTATCACAATCTTGCTATTGGACAACTTTTGCGAAGGCCCACATCAGAAGAATTGTCGTCACACAACCCTGGATTTACAGTTTTGGTTGCACCGAATTGTGAAGCTGATCCTAAAGAACATGGTGTTAATTCTAAAGCGTTTATTTTAATCAATTTTAAAGAAAAAATTGTATTAATTGGAACTTCTCGATACACCGGTGAAATAAAAAAATCTTTGTTTACAGTAATGAACTATCTTCTACCCCAGAAAGATATTCTTCCGATGCATTGCTCGGCAAATATCGGCAAAGACGGTGCCACTGCTCTTTTCTTTGGACTTTCTGGTACGGGAAAAACTACTTTATCTGCTGATCCTAACCGCAAATTAATTGGAGACGATGAACACGGCTGGTCTCCGGAAGGTATATTTAATTTTGAAGGAGGTTGTTATGCTAAGTGTATTAATCTAACTAGAGAAAACGAACCGCAAATATATGATGCCATTAAAACTGGTGCAGTTGTGGAAAATGTTGTAATGGATCCCAAAACTAAAGAATATGATTTTGCAGATTCTTCCATGACTGAAAATACCAGAGTTGCGTATCCAGTTGATTTTATACCCAATGCAGAACTGTCTGGTATGGGTGGACATCCAAAAACCATTATCTTTCTTACTGCAGATGCCTTTGGTGTTCTTCCTCCTGTTTCAAAACTAAATCATGAGCAGGCTATGTATCATTTTATGTCCGGTTATACCAGCAAGCTGGCCGGAACAGAAAGAGGAATCAAAGAGCCGCAGGCAACTTTCTCTGCTTTTTTTGGCGAACCATTCATGCCTTCGAAACCAATGATCTATGCTAGCCTGTTAAGGAAATATATCTCTAAGTATGGCGCGAATGTTTTTTTAATCAATACTGGCTGGTCTGGCGGCCCTTATGGAACTGGTGAAAGAATTTCAATAAAACTTACTAGAGCAATGGTGACCGCTGCCTTAGAGGGGGAGTTAGAAAAGATTGAATATCAAAAACATCCTTTATTCAATCTGGATATGCCTAAAACATGTCCGTCAGTTCCTTCAGAAATTCTGAATCCAATTAATACCTGGGAAGATAAAAGTAGTTATGAAAAAAAGGCGAGAGAATTGGCAAAGCTATTTAAGGATAATTTTGAAAAATTTAAAGAAGCTCCAGATGAGATCCGATCAGCTGGACCAATATAAGCTTGACTGGATGGTCCACGGAGTGATACTATACAGGTAATAAATGCGAACAAATGGGCGTTCTTAGCGCCTGTTTTTATTTATTAAATTTAAAATGCCATCAAAATTATATTCTGCTGCCTTAATCGGCATAGAGAGCCAAATCATTGAAATAGAGGTGGACGTTGCTTCTGGGCTTCCCAATTTGATTGTTGTAGGATTACCGGATGCAGCTGTTCAGGAAGCAAAAATAAGGGTTCGATCGGCCATTATTAACAGCGGCTTTCCCTTTCCCAAAACAAGAGTAACTGTGAATTTGGCACCTGCTGATCTAAAAAAAGAAGGGTCATCTTTTGATTTGCCAATAGCTTTAGGAATACTTCTGGCGACAAGGGGTGTAGATTTAGATCTTCCCTGTGAAAAGTCAGTATTTATCGGAGAGTTGGCATTAGATGGAAATGTTCGCAGGATTAGCGGTGTTTTATCAGTTGTCATGATGGCTAAACAAAACAATATCAAAAACATATTTCTCCCTGCAGAAAATATAGAAGAGGCGCGTGTTATTTCTGGAGTGAATGTTTTTCCCATTTCATCACTTATTCAGCTAGTAAATCACCTCAAAAAGAAACGGGTAGTTATGCCAACGCCATACTATATTGCCAAGCAAAAAGAAGACGGGAATATAGACGACACCTTTTCTCATGTGAGAGGCCAAGAGTTTGCAAAGCGGGCTCTTACTATTGCCGCAGCAGGAGGGCATAACCTCTTTATGACCGGTCCTCCAGGTACTGGAAAAACTATGCTAGCCAGAAGTATAATTTCAATTCTTCCGGCCTTGGAGAGTTCAGAAATGTTGGAAGTAACAAGAATTTACAGTGTAGTTAAAATGCTTGCTGAAGGTGGATCTTTAATTACTAAGCGACCTTTTCGTAGTCCACATCACAGCGCATCTGCCGCTGCTCTGATTGGCGGTGGCATATCCCCAAAGCCGGGAGAAATTTCCTTATCTCACAGAGGAGTACTTTTTCTGGATGAGCTTCCGGAATTTCCAAGAATTGTTTTGGAAAGCCTTCGCCAACCTTTGGAGGATGGGAAAGTAACAGTCTCTAGGGTCTCTGGAACAATACAATTTCCGGCAAAGTTTATGTTAATCACTGCTGCTAATCCTTGCCCATGCGGTTTTATTTCTGATCCCAAACAAGAGTGTCGATGTTCTCCAAACCAAATTATAAATTATCAAAAAAGAATATCCGGACCGTTATTAGACAGAATGGATTTGCAAGTGGAAGTGGCCAGAGTAGAATTTTCTGAACTTGTAAAAAAACCTAGCTCACTCCAGGAGACAATTGAAATTAGAGAAAAAACCAGAAAAGCACGATCCATCCAAAGGAACCGTTTACAGGAAAGTGGATTACTGGAAAATTCTGAAATGACTCAAAAAGAGATAATTCGCTATTGCCATGCAAACAAAGAGGCCCAAGCTCTTCTAAAGCAAGCTGTAGAAAAATTTCCACTATCAGCACGCGCATATTTTAGAGTTTTGAAAGTGGCCAGAACTATCGCTGACATAGAGCAGGAAGAAAAAATTCAAACTCAACATATTGCCGAAGCTCTGCAGTACAGAATGAAGCTGTAAGAAATAGAATAAATGGTATATACTGAAGGAGTATATTTACCATCACAACATGAAGGGTCAAACAAACTACATTCACATTTTTCTCGCAGTTTCTATTGCATTTATCATGGTTGCCATAGTTACCGGTTTGGCTTTTGGTGTTTTGTGGTATTTCAATAATTATGTGGAAGAGAATCTGGATCCTTCAAAGAATATAATAACAGAATGCATTGGTAAATGTCAGGAAGAAGCGGTTTGTGAAACAGGGACAGTCAGTAGTTATAAACTAATAAATGGTGCATGTAGCTGTGAATGCGCGAAGGTCAAAGCCAATGCTAATATTAATAGTTCTACTGTTCCAGATAATTGGCAGGAATATACAGATGAAAACAAAAGATTTACTTTTCTCTATCCCTCTAATTTTTCTATACATGATGACAGTAATGATGAAGATATATGGATAGGGTCTTCTGAAAACTCTTCCTTGCCACTTATCAATATCAGAATATCGGAGCAAACAGTCGCTACATATGTAAATAATTTGCAGATATCCTATATTGATCCGCCTTCATCTACGAATGTAGACTATCAGTTATCAGACGGCATACCAATATCTGATGAGGAAATTACAATTTCACAACAAAAAGGAAGAAAACTGGTTTTTAGCACAGCCATTGGTTTAAATAGAGTCCATTATGTAGTGGAGTTTGATGGAAGGATCTATGACCTGAACGCTTCTGATGATACTAATTACCCAATTTTTGAAGATATCATAGTAGCATTCAAATTAGTAAGCAAATCAGATGAGAATGATTGGCAGTCATATACGCACACTAATTTTGCATTGCAATACCCCAGTGGATGGGAAGCACGGGCTGATATATCTGGTTCAGATCTTGCTTTAGAAACTATTACTTTTTCTGCGCCAGAAATAATTAGTGACAGTTTGTGGTCTGTTTTACTCTATAGTGCCAATTCAACCGGTGAAGATGCTTTGATTGCAAAAATGGGTGATCAGTTTTCTGATCGTAAGGAAATAAGGGAAAGAATTACAGTTGGAGGGAAACAAGCAACAAAGGTAACGGTCACTACTGAAACAATAATCGGCTGGCAACACATACAAATCTTCCTAGAAGACAGTGATACGCTTTATGCTATTAATGACGGTGCGGGACGTAATGCCGAATTTGAAACATTTTATAATTCATTTCAACTAATCAACAATTAATTAGCAAAAAATGATTAACCAAAAAGGGTTTACCCATATTATAATTGCAGTATTATCATTTGTAGCAGCTGCGGTTGTTTTTTTAGGTGTTTGGTGGTTTTTCTTTGTTAATTCAGATGATACTGCTACAAACACCAATGCTACTACAGTAATTGATTCATTTGAAGATTGTATTGCAGCCGGAAATCCTGCTATGGAAAGTTACCCGAGGCAGTGTTCAGTGGAGGGGGTAACTTTTACGGAAGTTATCACTAATACTAACGTGGAATTAAATCAAAACGTAAATAGTGAAGCAAATACTAACACCACCGTAGAGGTAGATACTAATACTTCTACGGCCGATAACTGGGAAACCTATACCAATCAGACACAAGGCTGGTCTATCCAATACCCTTCCAACGCTTTGATCGTAAGGACGGATTCTACTACTGGTGCTGAAGACGAAAATGGATGGCAAACCAGCTTTTGGAATCGTGCTGATTATATGGATTTTATGCCACTTGCTTCGGAAGGATATCCAGACGATATATATGCAGTGGTTGTGACATACCAGAGTGACGATTCTACTTCAGTTTTAGACTCACCTGAAGTGAGTTTGATTTCTTCAGAGGAAATTAATGTTAATGGAGTTCAAGGCACGAAGAATGTTTTTGATGGTCCATATGGACAGTGGACCTCGGTTTATCTGGAAAACAATGGTGTACAATATCGTGTTGTTCTGCCTGACAACAATACAGAGCAGCTTAATTATGGTTCTGAATTACTGGAAACCTTCCAATTCACAAACTAAGTATAAAAACCCAAAACTATGCTCAATCAAAAAGGACTGACTCCTGTAGTAGCTGCAGTTATTATTGTTCTAATATTGGCAATTACTGGAGGGGGTATATGGTATATTGTTGCTCAAAATGATTCTAGTGAGACTACTAGTGCTATAAATAGTAATTCAAAAATCGTGAATCAGAACACTAATGAAGAAGTAAATGTTAACACCAGCAGTATTAAGGACAGTAATCTTACTTCAGTCTCAACCTCGTGCTTAGTTGATGATGACTGTACGCTTGCATTTACTGAGACAAATAAGTACTTCCCGTGTTGTACTAAATTACCCAATTGTACTACACGCAGTGATGATAGATGGATTAGTGTAAATAATGAATCGTTTGAATCTTATCTTGACGAATTTGAATCAAATTGTAATGCATCTCCAAAATGTCCAGTTTCATTTAGCCCATGTTATTATGATGAATCATATGCACAATATGAGGCACAATGTATTGACGGTCGGTGTTTGAAAGTAGAAGAAGAATCAACCGTTAATACTAATACCGTAGTAATTGATTCTTCTGGAACTGATGATTGGCAGACATATACAAATAATGTGTATGGATACACATTAAATTATCCGCCTGATTGGGATATTATTGAAATGAGCACGAATGAGAATGTCTACTGGACGGACGAAACAGGGCAAAGCACTCTTTCGACTAGAATTCGTTCTGAATATCCTACATGGTTTGATAATTCAGCTGATAGTGTAATTTCTCTGGGTGGTATTAATGGTAATCGTTTTATTTATCAGTATTGTGACGGCCCAAGTTGTGGATCTGAAACTGTTGCTGATGTAGTTCCTGTAGCTGAACAGTATCTTGGTCTTGAATTCCTTGGTGATCAGGAGATTGACTCAACAGAAGAGAAGGTGCGCGCAAGCTTCCAATTCACTGAATAGTCAGAAGCAAAAAAAGAGCTGAAGTAGATCCCGGCTCTTTTTTGATACTCTTATGGTCTATCCATCGGTCATGCTGAACTTGTTTCAGCATCCCCAGAGATTCTGAAATGAGCCCGTGTCTAGCACGGTCGAGACATTCAGAATGACATTTTTATTTTGCACTGACTATTACCACAAACTCTCCTTTTATTATTTTTAATCTTTCTTGAACTTCTGACACAGTGCCTCTGATTATCTCTTCAAACATTTTAGTCAGTTCACGAGCTACCACAATTTTTCTATCTTCCAATACATCTTTTAATTCTCCAAGCAGTTTTTCTATTCGATGAGGGGATTCATACAAAACAATTGTTCTTTTTTCATCCTTAAAGGATTCAATTATTCTCTTTCTGCCTTTTTTCAGCGGAAGGAATCCTAGAAATATAAATGCATCAGTAGGCACTCCGGCGGCAGAAAGCGCTGCAATCACAGCAGAAGGCCCGGGGATTGGTATTACCCTTATTCCTTTTTCCACAGCTTTGCTGATCAGAACTTGCCCAGGATCGGAAATGCCAGGTGTGCCCGCGTCAGTAACTATGGCAATATCTTTTCCGGCTTTTAATTCCTCAATCAAATGATCAATTTTAGATACTTTACTGTGCTGGTGGTAGCTGATTAACGGCTTACTAATATCATAATGGTTTAGCAATTTCAAAGTATGCCTTGTATCCTCACAAGCAATAAGGTTAACTTCCTTAAGAATGTTGATTGCTCTAAAGGTAATATCTTCTAAATTGCCAATTGGTGTTGCGACAGTATATAAGTTTCCCATAGTGGATTTATTATATCATTTCCTAATCAAAAAAGCGCCCCCACGCTTACTATAAGTGTGGGGGCGCTTTTGTATTTATAAATAACTTAGTGGGTTTTGCTTTCTTCCGCCAACAATCACTTCAAAATGTAGATGGTTTCCAGTACACCAACCTGTACAACCCATCATTCCCAACGTTTGGCCCCTACTAACGGTATCACCAACATTAACAAATATTTTGCTAAAATGTCCATAAAGTGTCTGCATTCCATTTCCATGATCAACCTTCACCATTAATCCATATCCACCTGACCAACCAGAATAGATAACACGACCGGTATCGGCAGCGTAGTTTGGTGATGCAGTTGTGCCATCGATATCAATTCCTGTGTGTCGCCAGCCGTAGTACTGGTTAATACGATGGCTGGGTGTTGGCCACTGCAGTTTTGTTCCATATGTTGGTGTGGCACTAGATGGAACAAAGAAATCAGAAACAGAGGCAAAACGAGAACTTGGCTGTATTGCAGGTGCGGGTGGTGCGGGCGGTTCCCCTCCATCCAGGAGGATAATTTGGTCCTTTGAAATAGCCTCAGCAGAAGCTAGTTGATTGTATTCGACTATGTCATCTACCGTTACTCCATATTTATCAGCAATTTTCTCTAGCGTATCACCAGACTTTATCTGATATGAAATGCCGGAGGTTGGTAGAATTGTGAGTTGTTGCCCTGGCTTAATAAAGTCTCTGGCACCAAGTTCATTTTCCCAAAGGATAGTGTTAGTAGATATTTTGTACAATGATGCAATTTCACTTACAGTTTCTCCGGGTTGTACATCATGATAAATAACAGACTCGCGCACACGGTCACCAATAGTAGTGGCAATTAAGTTAGGTTTTACAATTGCCCCCTCAGCGGTAATAGAAGCACTTTCTTCAAATGCAATCTTGTCATTGCCAATAGTTTGTGCACTTACTACGCTTCCTGTCGATTCTGTAAATACTGAATTGCCCTCAGTCGTAGATTCGGAAGTTTCCATATACAGTTCTTCACTTTGAGGCTGAATAAGAGTAGCAAGAATATTATTCTGTCCAACTTCAGTGTTTAGCTCTTTAGCGTTTAGATTGCTGGTAGTAACAATAATTGTAAGAAGAATAATTATTGCATGGACAACATACCGAGTAGTAAGCGAATATAGAAATTTTCCTTTTGCGGGACGGTAAATTGATCCAAGCTGAGATTTAATATTGAGATATACTTTATACATTCTGACAATTAAAAAATAGAAAACAAAATTTCCTACTTTTTGTATGGGTATGGCTAAAATGTATTTCCCTAAAAAGAAAAGTATTCTCTTGAGATAGATTAATCCTTTCAAGAAGATTACCAATATATGACTAAGCGTTTTTTTGATTTGGATACTAATAGTTCTCTCCCAAATTAAAAGCCATGTTCTAACGGTTAGAAAATAGCTGTTGGTTTTTTAGTATTGCATAGTTTTATCTCTAAACCATATTGTTAATACACGATGATTTAGGATACTGAGTAAGCTATCACGACCACTTCTATTTGTCAAATTATTTTCTGAATATATGGTAATATTTTCGCTAAGGTTGGCAAAAATAATTAGTAAAAAATTCATTTTATCCCCATTTTTTCAGGAAAAACCGATTTCAAAAGTCTTCAAAAAGTGCTAAAATAACCATAAATAGGGGTTTTAATCAATGTTCTGAAAGGAATTTATTTCATATGTCTGAAACTCAGAAGTACGATCATCAATCAATAGAAAAAAAATGGCAGGAACAATGGGAAAAGCAAAAGCTTTATGCCACCAAAGACGATTCCAGTAAAAAAAAGTTTTATTGCCTGATCGAATTTCCATATCCTTCGGCGGATGGATTGCACGTCGGTCATCCACGCAGCTATACGGCATTGGATATTGTTGCGCGTAAGAAACGAATGGAGGGAAATAATGTTTTATTCCCAATGGGATTTGATGCCTTTGGTTTGCCGGCGGAAAATTATGCGATTAAAGTCAAAAAAAATCCTGCCGACATCACAAAGAAAAATGTTGAGCGTTTTCGTTTGCAACTAAAATCTCTGGGCCTTTCGTTTGACTGGTCAAGAGAAGTGGTAACAACCGATCCGGAATATTATAAATGGACACAGTGGATTTTTTTACAACTTTATAAAGCCGGGTTACTGTATCAAAAAGAAATGCCAATCAACTGGTGCCCTTCCTGTAAAATCGGGCTGGCCAATGAGGAGGTGGTTGCAGGAAAATGTGAACGCTGTGGCACAGAAACTGGTAAAAAAAATCTTAAACAATGGATATTCAAAATTACTCAATATGCCCAGCGCCTAATTGATGATTTAGATACTGTAGATTATCTGAAGAAAATTAAAACCCAACAGATTAATTGGATTGGAAAATCTGACGGAGCAAAGGTTCAATTTAGATTG
This sequence comes from Patescibacteria group bacterium, assembly GCA_018825385.1. Lineage (GTDB taxonomy): Bacteria > Patescibacteriota > Patescibacteriia > UM-FILTER-42-10 > UM-FILTER-42-10 > JAHJEX01. The sequence goes on along the minus strand of JAHJEX010000071.1, from coordinate 48,954 downwards.
AAGGATTTGAAGTATCGAATAAATGTATTTACTACAAGACCGGATACTCTTTTCGGTGCGACCTATATGGTATTGTCACCGGAGCATGAATTGGTAGAAAAACTATTGTCAGAAATTGGCAATTCAAAGGAAGTAGAAAAATATGTCAAAGCATCACAAAATAAAAGCGATTTAGAAAGGACTGATTTAGCAAAGAAAAAAACCGGTGTTGAATTGAAAGGAATTAAAGCGATCAATCCAGCGAGCGGTAAAGAGATGCCTGTTTGGGTGGCGGACTATGTTTTAATCTCTTATGGTACGGGTGCAATTATGGCGGTGCCTGCTCACGATGAGCGTGATTATGAGTTTGCCAAAAAATTTAATCTTCCTATTCAGGAAGTGATTTCTGGTGGTGATATTAAGAAGGAATTTTATACTGGAGAAGGAAAGATAATTAACTCCGGACAATTTGATGGGTTAAATTCAAAAGAAGGAATAAAAAGGATAACTACATGGATAGAAAAAGAAGGATATGGTAAAGCGGAGGTCAATTACAAACTTCGCGACTGGATCTTTTCTCGCCAGCATTATTGGGGAGAGCCAATTCCTCTGATTCATTGCGAAAATTGCAAAGAGAGAGAAAAGAAAACAGTTTTAATTATCCATGGAACAGGTAATTATGGTAGAAATCTTTGGTATGGTTGGCTAGCGGACGAATTAGAAAAACTGGGTCATGAAGTGGTTGCTCCTGATATGCCAGATCCTATGGAACCTAATCTGGATACGTGGTTAAGTTTCTTGGAACAATATAAGGATAAACTGAACGAGAATTCAGTAATAATTGGACACTCCCTTGGTGGGGTAGCTGCAATGCAATTTATTTCCAAACTAAAAAAGAAGATCGGAAAACTGATTCTGGTTGCACCAACATGTCGTGACATTGATTGGAAAGCTTATGCAAAAAAACATCCCAATGATCCAACAGAATATCAACATAAATTTAACCAGCCGGATATACCTTATGATCAAATCCATAATAATACTGAAAAAATTGTTTATTTTCATTCAGACAATGACCACTACATTCCAGAATCAGTTCCTAAACACTACAAAAAAGTACTAAAAGCAGATTTTAGAATGCTAAAGGGCAGAAGTCATTTTACAATACTTAATGGCGGTGCATTTACCTTCCCTGAAATATTTGAAGAAATAGTAGAAGGTAGTCAGATGCCAGTTGGTATTGTCCCTGTCCCGGAAAAGGATCTTCCAGTAGAACTGCCTAAAGTGAAAAACTATGAACCGACTGATACTGGGGAATCACCTCTGGCTGGAATAAAAGACTGGGTAAATGTTAAGTGTCCAAAATGTAAGGGTGATGCAAAGAGAGAAACAGATACGATGCCAAACTGGGCGGGTTCCAGCTGGTATTTTATGCGCTACTGCGATCCACATAATGCAAAAGAATTTGCTTCTAAAAAAGCACTGAAATATTGGATGCCGGTTGATCTGTATAACGGCGGGATGGAACATACAACTCTGCATCTTTTATATTCACGTTTCTGGTACAAGGCGCTTTATGATTTAAAAATGGTGCCTCAACCGGAACCCTACCAGAAAAGAATTTCCCACGGTATGGTTCTGGCAGAGGACGGCAAGAAAATGTCAAAGTCTCTTGGCAATGTGGTTAACCCTGATGATGTAATAAAAGAATACGGTGCAGACACGATGCGCATGTATGAGATGTTCATGGGACCCTTTGCCGAAGCGATTCCTTGGGACACAAAAGGTATTTTGGGAGTACGCAGATTTTTGGATAAAGCAAATTTACTTTTTGAAAAAGTAAAAAAGAGTGCAGAATTTGATCGGAACTTGGTTCATAAAACAATTAAGAAAGTTACAGAGGATATAAATGAATTCCATTTCAACACAGCTGTGTCGGCACTGATGATTATGATTAATGAAATGAACAATCAGAAAGAAGTTGGGCAAGAAGCATTTGAAAAATTCCTGTTGCTTTTGTCTCCTTTTGCTCCTCACTTGGCAGAAGAATTATGGAAAAAGCTAGGTCACAAAGAATCTATTCATTTATCACCCTGGCCGCACTTTGATTCAAATTTAGCAAAGGATGAAGAAATTGAGTTTGTGATTCAAATTAATGGAAAACTGAAAGATAAAAGCATGATGCCAACTGACGTAACCGAAGAAGATGTGCTACAATACATTGAAAGGAATGAAAAAATTAAGAAACTGATTTCTGATAAACAGGTTATAAATAAAATATTTGTTCCAGGCAAGTTGCTAAATATTGTAGTAAAATAGATGAAAGGTTTCTTTTCAAAATTCTATCTGAAGAGTGAACTTTCTTCGGGGGTTGTGTCGCTATATATGAATCGGGTGATTCTGCAAATAGCGAACGGAATGCTCGGGCTTTTTTTGCCCGTTTTTCTTTACCTCAGTTTTGATCAAAACATCAACTACGTTATTTACTATTTTATGGTTGGACACATAATATATTTTTTCACATGCCCGATTGGAGCAAAAGTAATGTCCAAGATAAATCTAAAAAGAACACTAATACTTAGCGTTCCTTTTCTGACGCTGTATTATGTTTCCTTGTACCTTTTTGAATCCGATGTTCTTCTATTTGCGATTGCATCTATATTCTTCTTGACAATGTATCGAATGTTTTATTGGGTCCCTTATCATACTGACTTTGCAGAGTTCACAGATAAAAGGAACAGAGGAAAACAAATTGGCTTCTTAGCGTCTATTGCTTCTTTAGTCAGTATTGCCGTTCCTTTTGCCGGTGGTTTTATTCTAGATAGATTTGATTTTCAGACCTTATTTGTTATCGTAATAATCTTGATTATTATGTCAGTAATTCCATTTTTCTTGATTAGAGCAGTGTATGAAAAATACAGCTTTGGCTATTGGGAAACTTTCAAAAAACTTTTTCACAAAAAAAACAGAAGGAACATACTTGCATATGGGGCGGATGGAGCAGAAAATGCAGTGGGGGTAGTTTTGTGGCCGATATTTATCTGGCAAATCCTAGAAGGAAATTATTTAACTATTGGTTTAATTTCTTCTATTGTTGTGGTTGTGACGATTGTTATTCGTTTGATAATGGGCAAATACACGGACAAAGTGAAAAAAAAGAAATTAATGCGAACCGGATCAATACTCTATGCCGCCGGCTGGATTTTTAAGACATTTGTTACAACAGGCTTTCAAATTTTCATTGCCTCAACTTATCATAACTTTGCTACTGTCGTAATGCGTACTCCTTTTGATGCCCTAATGTATGAGAAAGCGGCCGATTCGGGTCATTATGTTGACGAATATACGGTCATGCGAGAGATGTCTATAAACTTAGGTCGTGTTGTTATGCTTTGTTTTATGTTAGCTATAATCGCTTTTGGCGGTATAAACTTGGCCTTTCCTGTTGCAGCGCTAGTTTCATTGTTTATTAATGTATTGTAGATATTCATGGAGCAAATTTTTGTTTCGAACAAAAAACTTTCTAAGCAAACTGTACAGAAGATTGTTACCCTCCTTGAAGCAGGGGGGGTTATTATTTATCCCACAGAAACTGCATACGCAATTGGAGGTGACGCAAGAAATAAAAAAACTATCAAAAAAATTTACCAAATCAAAAAAAGAACAGCAAATTTTCCACTGCCAGTAATAGTCGGAAATATAGAGCAGGCAAAAAAGTTTGCATTATTTGATCCCGTTTCTTCAATGCTGGCCAAAAAGTATTGGCCGGGAGCACTTACACTTGTCCTAAAAAAGAAAAAAGGAATTCCGGCATTATTGACAGCTGGTAAACAAACTATAGCAATGCGAGTTTCCGGAAACTCTATTGCGCGTGAAATTGCAAAAGGACTAGGCGGTCCGATTATTAGCACTAGTGCTAATGACTCAATGGAAAAAGAATGTTATTCTGTAAAAGCAATCCAAAAACAAATTTCCAACCTAGAAAAAAAAGTTGCTCTAGTAGTCAACATTGGCAAATTGCCAAAAGTGAAACCTTCAACCATTGTCAAGGCATCATCTAAAAAAATAGTGCTTCTGAGGAGAGGCAGCATAACTTTTTAAACAAAAATGGCTAAATATTTTCATCTTCCCGTACCCAGTTTTTTCCCGCACCATATTACCCGTCAAATAAAAGAGTTGTATTGGTCTAGAGCAATAATGGATTTTGCAGTTGCGTCTGTTTCATTATTCGAACCGATATACATTTACACTCTGGGTTATTCACTCAAGGTAATTTTACTTTTTTATATTGAAGTATATATAGTCTATTTCATTATTCTTCCATTAGGTGCCAAGTATGCCAATAAATTTGGCTATGAGCACAGCATGACATTAAGCACCATCTTTCTGGTGGGATACTATTTAGCTTTATATGCAATAGGGACAAGCGCAGTTTTTTTAGTAATTGCCCCTTTATTCTTTGCCATCAATAAATCTCTCTATTGGACAGGATATCATGCGGATTTTGCAAAATTTTCTAGTGGCAAAGAGCGTGGAAAAGAGATTGGAGAAATGGATGCAATTGACTCGCTGGTATATATAGTTGGTCCGCTTGTTGGCGGAGCAATTTTAGCTATTTGGAATTTTAACGTTCTTTTCATTATTGCTGCTGTTCTAATTCTTGCTTCAAGCATTCCACTGCTGACAACAAAGGAGAAATTCAAAATGCTGGACTTTTCTTATCAAGATGCTTATCAAAGGTTGTTTAGCAAAAAGAACAGAAGAAAATTGTTCGCTTATATTGGGTTTGGGGAAGAATTGATCGTGATGGTAGTATGGCCGGTGTTCATATATGTTGTGGTGACAAATTTCTTTTCCGTAGGAATGGTTGTTGCATTGGCAACATTTACTACGACATTTGCTACTCTTTACATCGGTAAACTCACGGATAAGAGAAGCAAAAGAGGCATCGTGAGGTTCGGTTCGATCAGCTCAACTTTTATCTGGCTCATCCGATTAATTGCAACGGCTGGTTGGCATATATTTTTAATTGATTCACTTTCCCGAATAACCAAGAAAACGATCGCTGTTCCGTTAATGGCTATGACGTATGATAGAGCTCAGAAGCACAATGTTATGAAATCTATTGTTAATTTTGAATTAGCATTGGTAATCGGTAAGCTGCTCGCCGCTTTTATAATTTTGATTTTATTGTTCATCTTTCCAGCTTCTTGGGGATTCGCAATCGCATTTATTATTGGCGGTAGCATGACCCTTTTATATGTTTTATTATAAAAATGAAATCATATTTTGAATAATCTTCAGGACGAAACAAAATATCTTACAAAAAAATATGGGATCCACCCTCAACGCAAAAGCGGGCAGAATTTTTTAATTGAAGAAGAACCATTGGACATAATCATTAATGCAGCGCAACTGAAAAAAAGTGATAATGTGCTTGAGATTGGAGCTGGCTTTGGCCCGCTGACAAAAAGACTTGCAGAAAAAGCAAAAAAAGTATGGGCAGTAGAATTAGAGAAAAGATTTATGCCCGAGTTAAATAAACTGGGGACTGCCTTCCCTTTGATCGAAATAATTCATCAGGACATTCTTAAATTAGATATTAGCAAACTAGTAAGCGGCCAGGAATATAAAATAGTTGCGAATCTCCCGTACAATATAACTTCGTTTATACTTAGAAAGTTTCTTGAGCAAGAACCTAAACCTTGTGCAATGACATTACTGATGCAGAAAGAGGTGGCAGAAAGAGTGGTGGCCAGTGTAGGGAAACTTAGTCTCTTAGCAGTGTCAGTCCAATTTTACGGAAAACCCCAAATTATCCATGGGGTTTCAAGGACATGCTTTTGGCCTGAGCCAAAAGTTGATAGTGCTATAGTCAAAATAGGTAATATTAGAACAGGCAAGCAAATTAAAGAGAGAAATAAGGCGGATGGCTATGATTTTAGTGAGAAACAGTTTTTTCAAGTAGTAAAGGCGGGGTTTTCTGCAAAGCGTAAACAGATTCATAACAATCTTGCGAACAGTTTGCATGTTGAAACTCAGAAAATAAAGAAAATATTAGTAGAAAGCGGTATTAAACCCGAATTCAGACCGCAAGACATTGCCGTAAATAGCTGGAAAAAGTTGACTTTTACTCTAAATAATAAGAAAATTCTTGAAAAGTAGCACAGCAAGACAAAAATCGGCAATTGAAAGCACTATCAGTTTGACACTTTGGGGTAATTATGATATAATGGGGACGATTATTTTTGAGCTATTTTACACTCTATAGAAGGGTTATGGATGTAGTCTCACCCCAAAAAAATCAAAACAAAAAATCACAATTAGACTCCCAAAAAAGGCAGAATATCATTTTTGGAGCACTTCTGTTTGTTGGTTTCAGCGCAATAGTACTGGGAGTATTCCAAATTTCCGGTACAATAGGTTCTCCTCTTGTCGGTTCCGATGGAGAAGATACACAAAATGCACTGACAAATAGTGATTCGGAATATGACCAGCTGGTTTTTCTCAAAGAGAAGGATACAGATCAGGACGGGCTTAATGACTATGATGAACTTTACATATATGGAACCAGTCCGTATGTAGCTGACTCAGACAGCGACAATATTTCAGATAAAGACGAGCTGGACAGCGGAAACGACCCCAATTGTCCAAAGGGCGAGGTTTGTGTAATTACAACGGTAGCAACTGAACCTGCGTCAGATTTAACAAATACTGTTGTCACTACCACTACTACGAATGAACTTTCTGCAGGAGAGCTAAGAGATACTTTGAAACAATTGGGAGCGCCGGCAAATATTGTTGACGCTATGGATGATGAGACGCTTAGGACAGTGTATGAAGATACAGTGGTGGAAACAGGCATTGACCCTCAAGAACTTACAAATCAGACAGATAGTCTTGCACCGGCGGATTCAGCAGGTCAGGAAATTACGCTTGATGCTCTGCAACAACTTGATGCGGCACAAATCAGGCAACTGCTAATTGGCAGTGGAGTTAGCGAGGCTGATCTAAGCCAGGTAGATGATGAAACGTTGGAGCTTCTGTATTACCAGGCTTTACAAGAAGAATTATACTAAGCATTTTAGTGTTTAATTATTTCGTTTAAGGCAATATGCAAGGCCCTCAAAAAAAATCAAAACACCACATTAAAAGAACAGTAATTGGTGTTTTTGTTTTAGTTGTTGCTTTTGTACAAATTGTCACCTTCATGCCAAAACCAGCGAATGCTTTGTTTGGTTTTGGTGATATTACTTTTTCTACCACAATTCAAGACATCCCTCGTGCGTTGTCAGAGGCTGTAACGTCGGTAGTAAAGACTTCGGGGGATATTGCTTACAAGAATGCTTTGAGAGTCTTTACTCAACAAATTGCTTATGACGCGGCGGTAAAAATTGCCAGCGGAGGCGCAGGGCAAGAACCTTTGTTCAATACCGAAGATTTTAAGGAGTCAGTGAGAGATGCCGGTAATGCAGCAGTTGGTGATTTTTTAGATACTCTCACAACCGATGGATGGGGGTGGAGTTTGTGCGATATTGACCCGGCTATCAAAGTCAATATCCAGTATGGAATAGCTTTAGATTTAGGACTGGAAGAGCCTCGCCAAGCAAAATGTACTGTAACTTCAATTCTGGATAGATTCAATGATGGAATCTTTTCTCAGGTAACATTTGATGGAGGACTTTCTATAAAAGGAATTGATCCCGCCCAGCTATCTAGGACAATCCTAAAAGAATTTCCTAATATGTGGGGCGATGAGCAAACTAACGTAGGCCAATATTTAACAGTTTATAAAGGGGCAGTAGAAAAAAAATTTGAAGCTGAAACAGCAGAAGCTGCATCACAAGAAAAAGGCTTTAAGGATTTAGTGAGTGCAATTACCGGTCGAACAAAGACGCCCGCGGCTACAATTGAGGCAACCCAAAATTTTGCTTTATCCCAAACAACTACGGCAGAAGAAACAAATACAGGCAGTATTATAGCTGACATGGTTGGCGTGTTTACCAATACACTGGTTAAAAAGTACATGGAATTCATTCTTGTTAAAGGTTTGAATCCGGCGGCAGACAGTACTTCTTCGCAATACGGGGGACAATTTGGAAGAACCTCGAGCATTGCTGCAGCGGAAGCAAAATTTGCTTCGTTCAATCAGCCCAACCTTAGTGCGGGTGGATCAGTGGATATTTTAAATACCCTTTCTTCATGTCCTACAAGTTTTGCAGAGCCGGAGAACTGTGTTATTGATGCCAGTTTCCGTACAGCAGTGGAACAGCAACTCCGTTTAGAAGAGGCGATTGACCGGGGATATATAAACGGAAACAAGCCGTTTGGCTATGGAGATGGTGGTTCCCAGTTGAATTATACAGAAGGGTATCCTTACCGCAGCCTGGTTCTTCTTAGAAGGCATAGAGTGGTACCTGTCAGTTGGGAACTGGCTGCTTCATATATCAGAGAATATGGTGGCGGGGCTAGAAGTCTTAATGATCTGATAAGGGAATTTGATGATGAATCTTCACAATACTATCAGTTGATAGATCCGGACTGGGTTTTGAAAGCACCGGCAAGCCAGTGTGTAAATAGTGGTTATGGCGAGACTTTCCTCTTTGATGAATATCTTGATGCCGATGGAAAAAGTGAAACTCCGAAAGTACGTCAAATTCAACGCAACACTTCCTGCGTTGACGATCAATCATGTTTATCAGAAGACGAGGCGGGTAACTGTCAGCAATACGGTTACTGCACAAAAGAGGATCCTATCTGGCGCTTCGGAGGAGATTCGTGTCCTGACTATTACAATACATGTACAACTTATATTGACAGTCAAGGACAACCGGATTCCTATCTAAGGGACACGCTCGACTTCAACGGATGTTCCGCTGATAATGTCGGCTGCCAATGGTATTGTAAAGAATACAATGAGGTTGATGACAGGTGGGAATGTTATTGGGATGATGTAAATAATGATGATTATAGCATGTGGTCAGATGGACTCTTTGATCCATGGGGGCTTGTTTATACTCCTGGGCCGGATTATAGAGATTGGATGTCACATCTTACTGCCGGTGCCGAAACCTGTACTGCTGATGTAGCCGGATGTAATGAATACATAAGAACAACCCACGGCACAAATTTAATCAACAATGCTAGCTTTGAATACTACACAGGCGATCCGGACAATCTGGTTTCTAACACATTTGATGCATGGGTGCCGATAGGGGGTACTTCTATAGAAGCCGTTACCCCAGATACCCCAGGCGTTATACCTTTCTCTGGCATAACAGCACTTAGCATGCTTCCTGGCGCACCACTCAGTGAAGGAATAATGTCTTCATTTAATACGGGATCTCCTATCAGGGGAAGATCATTTACATTTTCAGTTTATGCCATGTCTCTTGATCCAACTGCTTGCAACAATGATGGTCAGGTAGATGTTGGAAATACTGGGTTCATAGAATCTTCTTCAACAGCTATTGATAACGTAAGTGATCAATGGCAAAGGTATGAGGTCACTGTAAACCTTCCTGACACGATAGTTGCTTCTGAACAAACGCTTGATGTCCGTTTTTATGCAGATAGTGTCTGTGACATGTTGTATGACGCGGTCATGTTAGAAGAATCAAGTAGCGCCGGCCAATATGCTGATTATGGAACTGTAAACAGGATATATCTAACCGGAGAAAGAGATACATGTGATCCGGATGATGTAGGTTGTCAGTGGTATGACCCGCTTGCTGGCGGAGATCAAATACCGGCACAGATTACACCTTCTGATCAGTGTCCAAGCCAGGATGTAGGGTGCAAGGCATTTGAGGAAGTACCATTAACTACCATTGTTCCTAATCCAAATCACATAGAGCGTTCTGGCAATTATTGTCATGGCGGTGGGAATGAGGGAGAAGCATGTTTAACGAGCCTGGATTGCGGTACTGGATACTGCTTTCCTAGCATATCTTTCATTCCAAATACCGGTCTACAATGTTCTGCGGCATATGTCGGGTGTGAAGAATACACAAATCTAGATGAAGTAGCAGATGGTGGCGAAGGTAAAGAATATTATACATATCTAAAACAATGTGTTCTTCCAGGTGAAATAAATACTGCTCCTTACTATGCTTGGGAAGGGGATGCCGTAGCCGGTTATCAGTTGAGAGCATTTAGACTGAAACAGAGTGATATAGGCCTACCATATGCACCTTGTACTCATTTAGAAGTGGGTCCAACACTTCCTTTAGATTGTGAAGATGGATCGAATACTGTAATTGACTGTGGTCCTGCAGGAACAAATGAATATGGAACCAACCCTGATTGCACACAATTCTTTGATGCAAGCTTAAATGTATTTTATAGATATAAATCACAAACCATCACTGTTTCAGATGATTGTCACCCTGAAAGAAACAGTATAGATGAAGACATTTATTATGGTATTCCAAGTGAAAGTAGAGCTTGTCCGCAAGAATTTATGGGCTGTAGGGAATATCTGGGAAATTCTGGCTACAACTATCGACAAATATTTTTTGATGATTTTGAAGACGGTACTACTCAGGGTTGGACACCAGCAACAGTAAGCACTAATTCAGTAATAGCGGGTGGGCACTCATTGGCTTCTAATGTTAATACTGATATTGATAAAACAGTGACAGTAGAAGACGGCAAAACATATGAATTAAGATTCTGGGGAATGACTCCCGCAGCTTCAGAAACGATAACTGTCAGATTTGATACAGTAGCGGGTGCAAATGGCAATACTTGGTTTGCCGATCAGACCGTTTTAACACTTCCACCTACAGTTACTCTTGTGCCGGAATGGCAAGAGTTTAGACTTGGTCCGGTAACTATAGATATATCTGATCCGGCAGGTTGGACCGGACTACCAAGCAGTCTACAAATTTTAAGTGTTGGAAATCAGATATATCTTGATAACATTGAACTGGTAGAAACAACAAATAGCCAGTATCTAGTGCGCGATTCATTTAGAACATGCTATGGATCTGAAAATTGTGAAGCGTATTCAGATAGTGACGGAAATATCCATTACCTAAAATCATTTTCCAAATTATGTGAAGAAAATGTAGCAGGATGTGAAGCGCTCATAGATACAATGAATACTTCTAGTCCTTTCTCAGAAGACTATGGTGATCCGCTACAGACTCAGAGCTTCATTACCATTCCACCAGACGAGACAGTCAGGTTTATTAATAAAGAGGAAGTGCGTTGTTCATCTAGCGATAAAGGCTGTGCGGAATTGGGTGAGCCTGTATTTGATGAGCGTAACAACATAACCGGATATGATACGGTGTATCTAAAAGATAATGCCGATCAGTATTCTGATATATGGTGTGCACACTCAGAGGTCGGATGTGAAGAGTTTGGATTCTCGGGCAGTACCGGAAAAACATTTTTCAAAGATCCAGCCGGTCGTTTATGCGAGTATAAGCAGCTATTAGGATCATATGTTCTTGACTGGTATATTGTCGGAACAGAAGAACTTTGCGACAAGACTGACACTCCGCCTAATCCTGCTATTCCTGCTTTTGTTTGTGAAGGAGGAAGCCCGGCATTGCCAGCAGGAACTGTCTGCAACCCTGATAATCCAGTTGAATGCACGAATGGCAGCCGATGCATACCATGGGTGGGTGTTTGTGAAGCAGAATTTGACGGATGTGAAGCATATCGTGATCCAGTGGATCCGGTTGGCTGTCAACCAAACTGTCCATATGAAAACGGAGTGCTATTTGATGAGAATTGCGCAGAAAGTGTAGGAGGATTACCCGGATGTGAAACCTATTACTATATAGACAGAACGGTTGATGCAACCAGTTGCAATGGCGTAGTCAACGAAGAAAAAGGATGTAAATTATTTAACGATACGTCACAGTCAATTAATTATTCGGCCGACCTCAGTCCGGATGGCCTGAAAAAATACTGTAATCTGGATCCTAGTGACGTAACTTTTTATGGTCAAGAGTGTGAAACTGATGTTGATTGCAGTCCGCCAACGGGCATTTGTATAGAGAATCCTGAATTCGGACCGCCGGTGCTGGGCAGATATGGCACATGTTCTGGTGGCACAAACCCAGGAGATCCTTGTACTGCTACGGGAGCTGAATGTCTCGGTGGTTCATGTAATCCACTATATACAGCGAATAGTAGTCCTTATAATGATTCCAACACTGTTCTTAAAGTAAGAAGAGACAGGGTATGTGATGAATGGCTTTATTGTAAAACATCATTTGAAGTTGATGATGAATTAGATTTGGATGGTGATGGAAAGACGAAAGAAGATGTATGTTTTGAAATAGGTCTGTGTGATGAGCTTGGACCGGGGGGTCTATGTGCTGGTACGGTAACCACTCCCCCAGCAAATGTAACCGGTGATACGGGAGCGTATCCATTTGACGATTTCCAAAACCTTTCCGGATTTGTCAGTGCCGGACTTCAATATGGATGTAAGGACGATCATTCTGTTTCCTGCACAGTAGCGACGGAGCTTACGGATTGTGCGGGGCCTCTTGGTGAAGAATGTCATATTATAGAAGGCTTGTATCCATATTCAGAAATGTTTGAAGTAGGAATGGGCGGTGCAATAACCAAAGATTTGGTGCAATTTGGAGATTTTGAATCAGATGCAATAGAAGGCTTTATGGTATGTGATGACGAGCAAGAGAACAAAGGTGATTCCTGTATTGTTGATGCTCATTGCATACCAAATGAAGAATTAACAGATACTGCTAACTGCAAAGATGTAAATGAGGATCCGTCCTGGTCGCCAATTTTCCCTGCACTTGATAGTGAAATTATAGTAGTAGAAGGTGAAGAGACGTTGGGCAATGCCGCACTAGATGAGAACAACTATCTTCTTTATAAAGCTGGGGCGCTGGGAGTTTGTGACGATGCATCTGATAATGAAGGAACAACTTGTATCTTAGCAGGTTCAGAATGTACCGGGGGTGGTAGTTGTTCGTTTGTTGGATTAGGTGTAAAGGTAGATCTGGGATCAAATATTCTAAATAATACTGAATATATTGCCAGCTTTGATTTTCGATTTGAATACCTTCCTCAGGAAGGCAGTGAAGAAATAGCTGTTTCACTGGCCCAGTTTGATGGTGTAAATATTGTTGGTGAAAATCTTCTGGGTTATTTTAACGGTTCTACGGGGTGGACACAGCAGGTGCTAGAACCGGTCGAAGTTACCGGCCTACCGGACGAAAATGCGCAGACCTTTTTACTAATCAGAAATATGGGCGGAAATATTTCATTCGCATTAGATAATGTTTCCATGAAACCGGCGCTGGCGGTGAAGGCTTTTGATTCGCCCGGTATTCGAGGTGATTATTTTACACATGTGTACCAACCTACAGTTACCAGCGTTCCCGGTCTTAATGAGGAGTGTTTTACAGATACCAATCTATCGGTGCCGTGCGCTGCAAATCCATACGAGGTACCAATGATTAACTGGTATGAGCCGTGCGTGGCATGTTATGACGAATCTCCAGCAGCAATAGATTGTAGTATACCAGATAGTATTTGCTGTCTTTGTGGTAATGCGGATAGATTCGTTACTATTCCTGGAGAAATGCAGGCTTTTGTACCAAATAATAATGATCTCATAATTGAAGGAAGTTCTGCAAGATGGGAAGGTGGTATAAATTTCCCCTCGTCAGGAATTTATACTCTTTTCTTCAATGTAAATGATGGAGTAAGAATCTGGGTAGATGATTTATCACCCGGTGCAGAAATAGTCAGCGCCTGGGGTAATATTCCAACTTTAGGATTTATGTATTCCGAGTACTTCACAGCAGGTTGGCATCCAATAAAAATAGAGTTTAATAATGCAGAAGGTGCATATGGTGGCTTACAACTTGGCTGGGTTACCGGACAATGGGATCCTTCTGATTGCGGAGGAGGAATACCTAACCCATTCTGCGTTGAGTATGCATGGGACGCTAATGGAGACGGAGAAATATCGCCAATTGCTTGGACAAACAACTCAGCTACATCAGTAGTTGAAGGAATGGCCCATCCAGACTGGAACCGAATTACAGCTATTCCAAACAGCTATCTGATTCCGCAGAGCAGTTTAACTACGGAACTTGAACGGGTTTTTGGTAGTTACTTAGGAACATATGTTAGTAACAACTTAGACTACTCTGTTCCGGCGATGGCTAATCATCTCAATGACCAAGCCGGAACGGATGAGCAAGTGGCGGTACGCTGGACCGGGCAAATCTTATTAGAAACTGCCGGCAACTATGGTTTCCAATTCAATACAAATGATGGATTACGTTTTTATATTGATGATCTGGCAAATCCTGTTCTGGATGATTGGAATGATGGAGATAATAACAATTCTGTAACCCTATTCGGCCTTGATGCTGGCTGGCATCCGATAATGGTTGAATATTACCAAAATTTGGGTGATGCTCAAATGATTTTCACCTGGCGACCGGCAGGAGCAGCTGGTTTTACAATAGTGCCGGCGGCAAACCTTTCTACTACAGACGGCGATGAAGCCTATATAGTGCGTTCTTGTCGCGCCTATCCGCGTGAAGACTCTGAAAAGTGCCAATATACCAATAGTGACCTGGTAGAATTCAACGGCTGGCAAGGGTATTGTATTGAAACGGATCCAACCAATGCTAATAAGTGTATCACTTGGTGGCCGGTTGATGTAATTTCTGGTGAATCCAGCGTGTTCGGCACGGTGGAGCCGGCCGGCTACAAAGGCCGTAGGCCTCTATATATGTGTGTGGAGGCAAGTGGCAATTTTGACGATACGACGCGCACTCTCCCCGGCAATATAGATACGCAGGATTTTTGCGGTGAAAACAATGTGAGAACAGGTTTAGTGGAACAAGCTTATGGTTATCGCCGTCCGGTACAGACTAACTGGCTGAATGCGGAATGCGATATCCCTTGGAATTATATTAATCAAGGTTGTAGTGGCGACTATGCTTGTGGGTCTCTGGAAAATATACCGCAGTTAAGGTCTGTCGCATCCTGCGGCGGACGGCAGATGCTTCCGGGAGGGGCGGCGGCCGGGTTTTACGGATGGGTCAGCTGCACCGGTGGCAACGGAATCAACCGGACAGTCGCGGCAATTGGTGAAGATGTAAACTACCACGAGTGGGAAATTGACCGGATCGAATGGGTCCAGCAAAGATCGTCGCATGGTGACTGGCCCAGTAATGCCTATACCTGGGTGGCCAATGCCGAAAATGGCTGGCATATTTTAGGCGATCAGGGTGGCTGGAACAAAGATCCAGGTGAGTCAATCAATTGCCAAGACCTGAACTGTTTTGAAGTAAAAGTTAATTTTGACTCCGTTGATAAGACGATAGAAAGCTATTTTGTCCATATGAGCGACGGTAGCACGAATTTCGGAGGAATGTGGGTAATGGGATACATATATTTGCGTGATTCGTGCAAAGAAATCGCAAAAGTTGTAAGCCCAACTGATGATAAGGCATGGGCTCAGCGGACCGCTAATACCAGCTCTTATGTAATTCCCGAACTTTTATACACTTATAGTTCGGACTCTGCGCCATTCGGTGCGATCGTAGCGGGGCAGGGAGATGATCCCGGACAAACTTGGGACAGTATGGGGGATCAGCAACTTTTAAATCCGCTGTATGTTGATAATTTTGATAATTATCCGCTACCTGCTTTCAACAATCAAAGATCAGGCAGGCCATATAGTTGTGATGGTGACTGTGTACCAAAAGTTTGTTTTGGCGGTGATTATGATACAGCGCATCGTAGCGTCCAGTATCCATGTTCAACTGACGCTGATTGCGGCGGTACGGCAGATGATCGCGGTGTATGCGTGGGTGTTGGGTTCTGCAGTGATGCCCAAACGGTTGCGTGTGAAATTGATCAGGATTGTATAGATATTAATGGCGGTTCATGCGTTGGATCGGAGGTAAGAGGAAGAGGAGATGGACCAACTGATCCTACCGGAGATGACTGGGCGATAGAAAGATTGCAAAGAATTTTCGGTTATATTTATGGTGCTTGGCGCTGGGATGATGGTACGGGTAGTTATCAGGATATAACCAATACAGCTGTATGGGCGCAAAATTGGAATGATGCTTTCGTGACAATGCCACTTTGCAATATGGAATGTGATATTTCCGGTGCAGCATGTGTTAATGACACAGATTGTGCTCTCCCTGGGGACAGTTGTAATGCAGGCTTGGGACCACGCCCGACTTGGCCGGGATTACCAGGAGAAACTGACCTATGCGGGATTCTGCCTACGATTGATAATGTACTTGTAAATGGTGCAACCGGTGATGTGGAATTATTTGGTGGAGGATCAGTTACCTTAACTTTCAATAGCTTTGTTGATCCGGAACAGGAAGCATTAAAGCATATAGTTGTGGATTGGGGCGATACTTCCACAAGTCATATTATGTGGAATGGTGCGCCAAAATCTGACCCAAGCCAGCCACACTTAATGTCTCACACCTATGATGCTCCGGGGGGGATACTAAACTATAATATAGAAATAATGTTGATCGACAACTGGGGATTCTGTAACGACCAACCGGAAACCGATTCAGGTAGTCGAGATTGCAGTATCGGTGTTCGTGACTATCAGGGGTTTGACGGAGTAATTACTGTCTATCCAAGCTAAACTCATATACAGCCGAAATATGTTTAGGAAGAACTTATCACGATTTAGGAAAAAATTTCTGCCCCTACTTGGTGTGTTGGGGGTAGTTGTTTTTGTGGGAATGATTTTTCCGGGAGTAACAAAAGCAGCAGATTTGGGTTTTTCCAAGGCACTTATTGGAGTGATAGGAGATATTGGCAGTATGATTTTGAAGTTGCTTGGAACATTGTTGGGTATATTGATCGAACAGTTAGTCGGCGTATTTAGCTTCAATAATTTTGTAAATTTAGAAGCACCACCAGCAGTGCACATCGGTTGGACAATTGTTAGAGATCTTTCCAATATGATGTTTATTATTGCATTAATGGTGATTGCCTTTGGCACTATCTTGAAAATTCAGTCTTATCATGCCCGCAGTCTGCTGGTTAAAATGATTATTATGGCAGTGCTGATCAATTTCAGCAAAACCATTACCGGCATGTTTATAGACGCTGCGCAAGTAATAATGTTGACTTTTGTTGGCGCATTCAAAGATTCTGCTCCAATAGTATTGACAGTAGGTTTGAATTTGGCACAAATGACTAGTTTTGCTCAGGACACGGATGGACTTAAGGGATTCTTTTCTGTGCTTGCAGCGATTTTTTTAGCAAATGCTATGTTGGTAGTAGCAATTGCCGTAATAATTGCTATGTTGATAATTATTGTTGCAAGAATTTTGATGCTTTGGATTCTGGTCATTCTTTCCCCGGTCGCATTTATTGCCTCTGTATTGCCCAATACATCGCGTTACGCTTCTCAGTGGTGGCAGTCATTGGGAAAAAATTTAATTTCCGGCCCAATCTTGGCATTTTTTCTATGGCTATCACTTTCTATTATTTCTACCAGTGCCGGGATGCCTATTAATCTTTCTGAACTGGAAGGCGGCGGCGGTGGAGATCTGGGAGGTACTATTGGCGCTATAGAAACCGATGGCAAATCGGCAGATCTACCTAAGGGTGCGACAGCAATCATGACAACTCAGAATATGTTCAACTACATCATTACGATTGCCTTACTTATTACCGGCATTATGTTAACCCAACAGTTGGGTGTAATGGGCGGTTCAACTCTTGGTAGTTTTCCCGGCAAGCTGAAATCAATGGGTGTTGGCGCATTTACTAAACCTTTTTCAGTGGGTTGGAGAGTTACCCAAAGACCGCGCGGGGCAATTGGCCGAAAAATTCAGGAGAAAGTCCCGATTGTATCTCCGGCTTTCTGGAAGGGTATGGGCGAAAGAGGAAGAAAGCTGAAAGAAATAGAGGATACAAAAACAGCAGGTAAAGGTGAAGAGGCGATGGAAAAGATTATGCAGGAATGGGTGCCGGGCATGGGCGACAGACTGAAGAACACATTTAAAGGGTACGGTTTATTTGCTAAAACTGAAGAGAGAAAGGGAGCGGCATTTCCAAGAGCAGAAGAAGCGCGCCGTAAAGTCATTAACCAGCGTATATCTGATATTAATCAGGCAATGGGTTCGTCTACAGATGCCAAAGAAAAGATGATGGAATTTGCCGATCGAGGCTGGAAACAGGGCGGTACGCAGGGTGAGGATACTCGGATGGCTATTTTGGAAATGGCCACTGGAAAAGGCAATATGGATGATGTTTTTACCCATTTCATGGATCATTATGTGAAGACTGAACAAGATGCCAAGGAGTGGGGTTTTGAGGACAAAAAAGATGAGGAAGGTAATGTGGTTATGACTGGCTTTGAGCAATCAAGGGTTATGAATGAAGAAACACAGAAAATATTTGCAATGCACTATATGGGATTAGACAGAGAAAAATTTGATCCTAATGCTATCGCTGCGAGAAAAGGACTGAAACTAAACTTGAACGATATTGCCAAGGAAAATAATTTGGATCTGGAAACAAAATCCGGCCGTAAACAAGCCAGGACAATTGCGGCACAAAACAGAACACATGTGGAAGACACGGCCAGAGACAGTGCCGCTGACGCATCGGACATTGATCAGGCGCGGCTGAGCACCCTTTTTGCCCTCAGTCAGGGGGCCAGAAAAGTTGGTCATTGGGAGCAGGTTACAACTAACTTGAATCCTGAGACCGGTAAATATTATATGATGAGCGATGATCAAAAGATAGAAGAGGTGAAAGGTGAAGCGCGAAAGCAGGGTACTAGAGGACTGATTCAAAACATGGCGCCTCATAATTTCGTATCCCAGGTGAAAGATGAAGATGGGAAATGGAACTATGACCTTGATCCTGAAAATATGACAGGATATCAGAAAAGAATGCTGTCAGAAATACTAACCCCTCAGATGGTAGCGGAAATCCACCATCTCCAAACCAGAGTGCCTCAGATTCTTTCCGGGACGATTAACGGCATAGGGGAAGAGAACGCATTTTTTGATGCTGATGGTATGCCGACTTCTCCGGAGAAACTGGAAAACTGGAAAAAACTATATGATCAAAACCCTAATATTATGCGAGCAGTCTGGAATATGGCGCATAGAGGTGAAAGAAAGGATGTTGGCAGAGCCATTCCTATTGACGAGGGCTGGGAGGGCCTTGCGCAGGATAACGAAAATGAGAAAGCAAATAAAGAAAAACGGGAACCAATTAATCTTAAAAAGAAAGTTAAGGAAGCTGAAGTGCCGGATGTCAAGAAGGTGGCCACAGAAATGGATTCTGATGTTTCAAAGAAAATTGAAGCGGGAGAGGAATTTGAAATGGGCGGGCATACCTATAGAAAGAGCAAAGGTGTCGGCGCCGATAAAAAACCGGTATGGCAGAAACTGAAGGACGGTAAACAAGTTGATACCCTGACGCAAGATAAAGTTGTGGAAGAAAAAAACGCTAAAGTAGCAGCAGTTAAAGGACTGGATATTGATATGGGTTCAATTGAGGAGGCGATAGGAGAGAATATTTCTGATATCACAGTAGGAATGGACCTGGCTGGTATGGAAGAAGCTTTGGGCAAGATTTCGGGAGAGTTAGAACGCGGTGCTATGGCTACTGTCGAATCCCTAAGCGATCTTACGAAGAGTTTTGGTGGAGTAGTCAATAAATTGAGCGATTCTATTGTGAAAATAAGTGATCCCGGAAAAAGAGATAGTTTAGAAAAAACTTTAGGAGATCTTAAGAGTGGTATGAAAAATGCGGGCGAAGGGCAAATACAAGATCCTATTTCACAACAGCGATTACTGCATATTATGGGCAAGATACTAAAGGCAATGAAAGCCGAAAACAGACCCAAAGGCAGTGCCGGCAGTCCGTCTGGCACCGGAGCTTCAGCGGAAAAAGGAGAAAATAAGGAAAGAGGAGGCAAAACGGATAGAGCAGTAGATGAAGAAAAGGGCAAAGGGGAACAGAGCTAATAAATTAATATTTTGCAATGGATTTATCGAATATTCCAGAAAGAGAAGATATACTGAAGCTCCGGATATTTCCGATGAGTTTAGAGGAAATTCGGAAGCTTGATGTAAGGGACATAAGGCGGGTGGAAACATTTGATCGGCTTTTTGTTACGTTTCTGGATCCTGAATTCTTCTGTGAGATGGGCGACTCTGTGGAAATTATAAATACTCTCACGCCGATTGTCGGGGAGCTGGAAACTGATTTTCCCGATCTCCACAAAAAATATCAGGACTTACTGCTCTACGGAGAAATTATTACTATACCGGTCAGAACTTCTGATCAGGTGCAGGCCCTGCTAGAGAGTTCCCTGGTCAGGGCGATTGAATGGAAAATTGATGTCAGAAAAGTTTTGAACACTTATTTTGTATTTCATAAATTTCCATTTGATTTATTGGGAGATGATAGGGCAAAATTGCTAAAAGGAATTCAGAACAATAAAGAAAGGATAGGTAATAACCAGCTGGAAACAGAGAGAGGCAATAAAAGAGATCCCCTCGTAGAAAACTGGATCAGAGACTTTATCAGTTTCTTTGACCGGCCGGGATTGAAAAATCCACTTGATGAGATTAACTATATGAGTCACAGTAAGAAAGTTGCCGGCCTTGATCCAAAGGAAAAAGAAATTCTAAAAGAGGTGATAAGAATATACGATTATGCAAATTTTCCCACTCCATTAAATGTTACTCCTACTGATCACGTGATGTTTGAAGAGCCGAATCAGGAGGAGCCAGTTTTGACTAAATCTGTTCCTATGCCTGTGCCTGCCAAAGATCCAGAAGTACAAAGAACAAAACTAATCGAAGAGTTCTTAGGTTCAGAAGAAGACAGAGACAGAATCCATAAAGAGGAAACAAACTTGGAACAGGTCAGTAATGAAGGACTAAGGCCAGTTATAGAGATATTTGTCGAGGCGGTACATCAGAAAGACAAGTACAAAGCCATTGCGGCCTTGAGAGTTGCAGCGGAAAAAGGTGATCTATTGGTGGAGCTTAAAAATAATCAAAGAGTCAGCACACTGGCAAAGGAGATTTTACAAGATAAATATAAGCCGGAAACAATGGCGGATTTCCAGAGAAACGGATTTACGGCCTCTTATTTAAGCGTCTTCCTTCAACACGTTTTCAAAGAAAAGATGGGTCTGGATGATGCAGAATCTGCTCGTTTCGGAGTACAGCTTGAAAACATTTTGGCAGAAAAAGGGCATGCTGAAGTACAGGGTATGGTTTATGGCGATTTGGCCAGTGGAAAATATGCATGGCAGGAAGTGAAAGATGAAGGTGTAAGACTGTCAATTCCTGAACAAGGAAAATAAAAACCAGTAGGTGGAGAGCTTGCTCTCCTGATTATTAGAGAGAACAGGTTGTTTTCCTGATGCAATAGACTAAGGCAAAATATCTAGGCGAGTAAACTCGCCACCTATGTTACAGTTCAGATTTACAGATATCATTATAAAAGGCGGGCTAATAATCCCGATTTTTTTATTAAAGGGTCTGTTATGATATTGACAAACTAGCAATTGATTGCTATTGTGCAGTGTCTCATAAGAGACATTCGCCCTTTGACTTTTCCCTGTTTGCGAGAGGAGGATCGTAATGTCGAAACGAAAGATTTTTGCTGATCTGCATATTCACCGGAACTACCCCGGCAATGATTCCTCTCGTAGTCCGGAGGAAATTTGCCTACTGGCTAAGCATAGGGGGATCGGCGCTCTGACAATTCTTAGTCACGATACTATGGCAGGAGTGGCGGAGTCGGAAGCAACTGCCAAAAAGCATGGCCTCATCTTCCATTCCGGAGTAGAGATTTCGTCCCAAGCTGGAGAACATGAAATTCATCTACTGGGTTATAACATCGATGCAGACAGCCGTGAGTTAAGTGAGGCGCTTGCGGGGATATCTTGTATTCGACTTAATCGGATACGAGAAGCCTGCAAAAACATTGCCCGGGTTCATGATCTCCACATTGATCCTGAAGATGTTTTTGCTTTGGCGGCCGGAGTGCCACGGGAGAGACTTGCTGAGATTGATCTGACTCAGCTCCTTGTAACTCAGGCTGCTTTGAAGATGACGCTTGTTAATGCTGGTTGTCTGCCTGACCCGCTTCAGATGAGCTATCGCGCCTTCCGAAAAGCGTATGACCGGGTGGTCAATGCAAACACCCTCCCGCCCAAAAAGACCATACTCTTATCACGATCTATAGAGTTGATTCGACAGGCCGGTGGAAAATCGGTCGCAGCGCATTTGGCGGCTAAAAAACGTCCCAGGACGATGCCGTCAAAAGCGGAGCTCTACGAGTGGAGAGATCTCGGGATGGATGGAATTGAAGTCCATTATCCCTTGCATGATGATGCGACGGTCCATGAGCTCCTGAATATCGCTACAGACTGCGGTTTTATTGTAACCGGTGGATCTGACGACCACGGCTCCTTCAAGCCAGAGGGGGTTGAGATGGGAACAGTCGGTCTCACTAGAGAAGAGTATGAAATCTTCTTGGCAGCACTTGCTGAATGAGTGGCCTCTGTCCATTTATGGATGAGAGGCCTTTTTTCTTTGGGTTTACAGCAGGCTCTTTAAAAGTTAAAATAAATGTAATATGAAAAAAAGACTTATTCTAAACGAAAAGAATATACTGCGTTTCCTGAAAGATTCTGCAAAAGAGTTCCCATTTGAACTAAAAAAAGTTACAAGCGTCAAGGAAGTAACAAAGTACTCTAACGCTAGTTTTATTTATAGGGCAGATTGTCAAACCAGTCAGGGTAAAAAAATCCTATACTTAAAACAGTCCCGTGGGCATATTAAGAGAAACAAAGAGATCAAAGTTGAGCCAATAAGAACAGTTGTCGAGAGCGAAAAAATAAAATTTCTGGAATCTTTGTTGGGGAAAAAAATTGTACCCCATGTTTTGTATGTTGATTACAAAAATTGTATTTCGGTAATGCTGGATGTTCAAGGAAATAGAAAGATGCTGATTGAAGAATTTGAAAAAGATAAAGTATATCACCAACTCGCAAACAAATTTGGCGTTTTTTTTGGAAATTTGCACGGCAAGACATATAATACACCACCAATGTTTGATAATTCAGCTTGGCAGAAAAGAATCTATAAATTATGGACGAATTGGTTGGTATTTGGAGTAAAAAAATATGTAGACAGAAGTGTGATTAACAAATTTGTAAACCAAACCAAAAAAACGAAAAAAGCTCTTGTTTGGGGAGATCCAGTGCACAGAAATATTTTTATCAGTCAAACTGATTTTACTGCAATAGATTTTGACTTCACTATGCATCATGATCCTGCTCTTGATAATGGCGTCTTTTTAGCACAATGGGTTATCAAATCATTAGAAGGAAAAGAGAAGATCACCAAAGATTGCCGTAACTTTGTTAGAAGATTTGTGAAATCATACATAAATACAATGAAATCACATAGCGTCTCAGAGTACCATGTTAAAGGAATTGTAAAAAGGATTGTAATGTGGATGGGCGTGTATATGGTCTCACGAACTGATGGTAAGTCTGGCTCATATTATGAAAAGTGGCCTCAGTGGGAAAGTAGAATAAGAGAAACAGGACTAGCACTAGTGACAAGTAAAAAAAATGCAACAGCTGATTGGTGTAGGAGAGTTTTGACAAAATAAATACCCTTACGCATCGCCCCGTCCGAAGACAGTTTGATGCGTAAGGGGGTGCGGAGTAATTTCCGCGAAAGATCATGTATTTACGAAGTGAGGAACTCAACAACACTTTCCTCGTTCGAGTGAAACGAGAGCCAAGTATCGGACGGTGAGCAGATGCCGAGCATCTGCAGTGCCTGGATTCGTTCCCGCGTCCAGCCGATCACGACGATCTTCTTGGCTCGACCTTCCTTGGCTAGAGCCTTGCGGTTCCATGCCAGTACGGGCACGAGATGCGCCAGCGTTCCTTCGGCACCTCCGATGAACAGGAAGGCGTCGGACGTTGACATCCACAGGCCAAGGCGAATTCCCCAGGCCAGCATCTTCTCGGTGTCCTCGTTGGTTGTCGGCAATGAGGGAATCAGTTCGCTCGCGAGCTGATTACAGCCGGTCACGCTTGCAAGACAGCCGTAATCAACATCCTCCCTCATTTTTGCAACGTGTGCGTGGCATGGGATGCCGGATTCCATCATGATCGGCACCAGATCTCCGTGACTCCCCACGTTGGCTTCCCAGCCTTTTGCAGCTAGGAGCTGGCCGATTCTTTGAGCAGTAGCTGCCTGCTCCATACCGAGATTACCGTCGCCCTGAATAAACAAACGCTTCGTCATTCGCAAACCTCCAATTGAGAGAAAACTCCTAAGCCAGCTTCATAGAAATCAAAGCCGGAAGTGGTCTATATGTCAACGTGCCATTCAAATAGGCACTCTATTGAAAACGATGATATATCACTTGCAACAGAATGCCTACTACTCTCTCCAGTATTCTATTTTAACAGCTCATTATATACCTGATTGCCCATTTTGTCAACCCTGACAGAGAATAGCTTCTAGCAGGGTTAGCTAATTTTATGCTAAAATAAGCTTAAAATATGACCACCATTAAATACAAAAAACAGATTCTGGAAGCCTTTTCACGATTTCCTTATCCATTTTTTAAGAATCAACTAAAATGATTGATCAAAAAACTAAAGAAAAAATATTTGATTTGTATGCTAAGTCTCCAAATATAGTGGTAAAACATCCGGTCAAAGTCACAGTGGGGCCTGTTCCTATACAGCTAGACAACCGTCGAGCTTTTTCAAACCCAGACTTGATGGATTTATTGGCTGATACATTAAAAAATTTAATTGATTGGAAGGGAATTGATATAATAATGGGAGCAGAAACAGCCGGCATGCCATTAGCCGCAATACTGTCACATAAGACACGGGTCCCTTTCAATTATATTCGAAAAAAAATGCGTGGAACTGGTGATGATAGATTTATTTCTGGTGGCGCAAATCCTGGTGATAAGGCTATTTTAGTAGATGACCTCATGGCAAAAGGAGGGTCTAAGAAGTTGTTCATAGAGAATATGAAGCATGATGGAGTAGAAACAGTTGCATTGGCAATGATTTTCAAAACGATGGCTAAATTTTTTCAGGAAAATGAGGATCGGAAAAAATTAGAAAACAGCGGCATGCCTATTTATTGTTTGTTCGCCTGGGAGGAGCTGATTGAAGGTTTGTATAAACGAGGAATAATTGATGAAGAAATTTTTCCTTACTTTATTGATTATGCCAAACATCCTGAAACCTGGAGCAAAAATGCATCAAAATGGGATACTTATTTTGAAGTATTAAAGAAACTAAACTATCCTATTCCTCAAGAAGTCATTGAGGCTGTGGATGAAATGAGGAGGAACAGGGAGTTGTGAAATGGATAAATAGCAGTAACCATTGCGAGGAGCTACTATTTTAAAATAGGAGTGACGAAGCAATCCCGCTCCTTATTCGGAACAGGTTTTGAGTTGAAACGGGATTGCTTCGTCATCCCGCATATGCGGGATTTCTCGCAAATATTTACTATTCTTCCTCCTTTATTCTTTTAATAATATATACTACAATAGTATAGTACGTTTATTGACCAAATTAATTTATGAACAAGCGGATTGCAAAATTATTAAGTGACTTTGGCTTTTTTGTTTTTGGAAAGTTTTATGGATCACTTGGCGAACCTTCTCCTATTTACATCACCAGCAAGAAACTTTACTCTCATCCAGACAAAATGCAGGCTGTATCAGAAGAGATTGCGAAGTTTATGAAAGGGAAGAACATTGATTTGGTAGCTGGAACTATGGTCTCAGGAACCCCGCTAGCTATGGCTGTATCTCTTGCTTCCCACAAACCATTTATTTATCTTAGACAAAAGAAAAGAAAAGACGGTTCAATAGTAACTTTGCTGGAAGGACTGTACAGAAAAGGAGAAAATGTATTGGTGGTAGATGACGGAATTGGCACCGGTAAAACGAAAGAGCGCTTTATAAAAAAGCTCCAAAAAAAAGGTCTGGTTGTAAACCACGTTCTGGTTCTATATGATGCGGGAGTTGGGCATCTTCCTTTTTATGAAAAGAATAAAATAACTATTCACTCTTTTGTCAGGCATAATGATCTTGTAAAATATATGGTTAGTAACGGATATATTTCGAAAAAACTGGCAAATTATATGTACGATATCTGGAAGAACCTGAAAATATGGCAAAAAGATCAAAAAAAATGGGATGAATTTGTGGCAATAGCCAGATCAGAAGGTTTTAACGGGTCAAGCAAATGAAAAAAATTATACTTAGCGGATCTTCAAATATCCCTCTGGCAAAAAAAATTGCCAAGCAGATGAATACTGAACTGGGAAATATTATAATCAAGAAATTCAGTGATGGCGAAAAATATGTGAATGTGCAGGAGAATGTGAAGGGAAAAGAAGTCATAATATTGCAATCAGGCTCTATACCGTCAGACGAACATGTATTAGAGCTGTTTTTAATTCTGGATGCAGTAAAGCGGTTAAAGCCGAAAAAAATAACAGTAGTTTTGTCGTTTTACCCTTACCGCAGGCAAGAAAGGGAATCTAAAAAGGGGGATGCCGTATCGGCTCAGGTGATTGCGAGATTGTTACAAGCGAATAAAATCGATAAACTTGTTGTTATTGATCTTCATAGCCCCGCAATAAAGAGATTTTACAAAATTCCCGTTAAAGAAATATCTACGTTTTCATTGTTTGCGGACTATTTCCGTAAAAAGGATATAGATATTGTAGTAGCTCCGGATGAAGGGAGTATTGCTCGCTCAAGAAAATTTGCATCATACATGGGACTTCCATTATTAGTTATGAAAAAAATTAGAATCAAGCATGATAAAGTGAGCAGTCTTACCACCGCCTACGGCGGGGTCCCACCAAAGGCGGGAAAAACAGTATCAGGGAAAAATGCAAATATCGCAAAAAAGAATGTTGTGATGATTGATGATGAAATAAACACAGCCGGAACTTTAGTGGAAAACGTCAGATTGCTCAAAAAGCTTGGTACAAATAAAATGTATTTTGCAGCTACCCATGCAGTTTTATCCGAACCGGCAATCCAAAGGCTCAAAAAATCCGGTCTCGAAGAGATTGTAGTAACTGATTCCATTGCCTTACCGCCTGAAAAAAAATTTAGTCAATTGAAAGTGATTTCACTTTCAGATTTGATTACAGATGAATTAACAGATATTAATACAAGGGAGTAGTAAGGATGACGTCATCCTTACTACCCGAAAACAATATGCTACTTCCTGGAAACGTAATTCAAGAGAGCAAAGTAAAAAATTCTAAAGGAGAATGTGTAGTTAGAAATACAAAAAAACCTGCTGAAGCAGAAATTGTCCACAATGGATTGGTGATAAGCATTTGTGGTGGAGCGTCATTTGCTCCAGAGGATAAGGTTTACCAAGACGTTGCGGAGTTTACAAGATATGTAGTAAAAAAAGGAGGAGTAATTATAAACGGGGGTGAAAACTACGGTTCCATGATTGCGGCTGCCGAGGCAGAACCGGATATGGTGTTAGGGATAGCATGTGAATATCACAAAATCATACCCTATGGCCCGAAGGCAATTGTACGCAACTATTTCACCCGCAAAATGATGATTGTTTCCGCACCGCATGTCGTGGTGTATGAAGGTGGTACCGGTACATTAGATGAAATGATCGGCGCAATTGGTTATGTAAAATCCAGTCAAAAGCAAGGCTTAATTCCGCCGGAGGTTTATATCAGCAGTTTTTGGGAAAGCATTTATAATGCCATGTTGGAAAAAGGAATCTTCCCTGAAAATATTACAAACCATATTCATGTTTTCAACAATATCAAAGACCTGAAAAAGTTGATATGAAAAATATTGTCAGTAAAAACGAAATAACTAAATTGAATAAACCTAAATCCGGTTCGCATAAGGGAGATAATGGTTCACTTTTTATTATAGGTGGGTCGAAGAAATACCACGGAGCATTATTGCTGGCCGCAACTATCGCGTCAAAGATAGTTGACCTTGTATATATTTTTTCCGATTCGGAAAACTATGGAGTAATAAAAAAACTAAAGCCTAAACTGTTCGAATTTATTACTATTTCAAGAATTGATATTCCAGAATATATTATTAAATCAGATGTTGTATTGGCTGGCCCGGGATTAGGCACTTCTGCTAAGGAAAGAAAATTGCTAAATGCCCTTCTTAAAAAATTTCCCCAAAAAAAGTTTGTATTGGATGCGGATGCTTTAAAAATAGTGGATATGAGTTTACTGAATAAAAATCACATAATTACCCCTCACCACAAGGAATTTGAAATACTCTTTGGTCTCAAAGCTACTGAGCTGAATGTACGGAAGATGGCAAAGCGATTTGGGTGTATAATAGTATTGAAAGGGAAGAAAGATATTATTGCTTCTCCCACTCCCAAGCTAGTAAAATTTAACATAACCGGAAATCAGGGCATGACCAAAGGAGGAACAGGCGATGTTTTAGCCGGTTTAATTGCGGCCCTTGCTTGCACAAATGATCTGTTTTTGTCGGCTTGTGCAGGGCCGTACTTGAATGGAGCAGCGGCAGACAAGCTACTAAAAAAAGTATCATACAATTATAGTGCATCAGACATCGTTGCCGAGATTCCAAAACTATTATGATAAAAATATGAATAAAAAAGCTGCAAACTCATTGCTATTTAAGGAGTATTTTTTGGCTTGTCGGCTAAAGAGTCCTCGAATCGGCTATTTCCCATTATATCCAGATAATCGCAAAGCATTTTCTAAAAATGAAGTTTTACAAGTTATTGCCAAGGAGATGGCGAAGGAAGTCAGGAAGCTTAATCCTGATCTAATTGCCAGCAGGGAAGCAGCCGGTATACCTTATGGAGTATCTGTTGCCAATCAACTAAAAAAAGATTTCCTATATCTAAGAAAAGAACCAAAGGGGTACACTACTAATAGCGTTATTGAAGGAGTTTACAAAAATAACCAAACGGTAGTAATTGTGGACGATGCAATATCAAGAGGTGGAGATAAAAAGGAAATTGTAAAAGTACTAGAGGGCGTAGGATTGAAAGTGAAGGGAGTGGTGGTTATTTTAGATGCGTTTTACGGATCAAAATATCGCAAACCACAACAGTGGCTGAGAGAAAATAAAAAATACAAATTTGTTGCTCTTACGACCTGGCCAGAATTAATGAAATATGCTGCAGAAAGTAATTTCATCAGCAAAGAACTAAGCGAACTAATTATCAAACAAATTGATGATCCATTTGCATGGCAGAAAAATCCGGCAAATTGGAAAAATTTTAAAAAGATAGCAATAAAGGAAAAGAATTTAATTTTTGATAAGAGTTTTGATAAAATTTAATTATGAATAAGCAGGTTTTAAGAGAAGTGGCTAAAATGAAAATCTATGTTGGTCCTTTTAATCAAACGACTACCGGTGCCATTGTGCCATTTTACAACGATAGCAGATGCCTTTACTCTCACCCTAAAGTAGTTGAAATAATTTCCGGGGAATTGGGCAAGATAATTAGAAAATACAACCAGAGTGGTAAGGTAGATCTGATTGTAGGAATTCCAATGGCCGGCATTCCTATTGCTCTGGCGACAAGTTTAAAAACCAGAATACCTTTTGCCTACTTGAATAAAGAAAAAAAATCCACTTTACGCAGAAAATGGGTGGAAGGTGATTATCAATCAGGTGCTGTTGGCGTGCTGATTGATGATGTAATTGCTTTGGGTGGTACAGTGTTAAAAGCTATTAAAGATTGTGCAAAAGATGGGATAAAAATAAAACATGTGATGGTTATCAATGATCCCTGGCACATGAAAAATCAGAAATTCAAAAAGCAATTAAAGAAAATTGGAATTACTTTTGACACCCTTTATAATCGGCATGAATGGCTTGAATGCGTGTGTAGGGCGAAAAAGATGCCTCCAGAAGCGATAGCAATCCAAAAAGCCTACCTTGCTGATCCCACCGGCTGGCACAAAAACAAAAAGAATTGGAACATGTTTATGGCGTGGAAGAAATCATTGAAAAGCGATATTCTTTAATAGCAATAGAGTAGCAATAATTTATTTTAGTTTTTGTGGGAAGAACATATACTTCATAAAGAACCCAACTCACTACAAGCACCGTTAAAATAAAAAATATGAATAAAACATACATAGCAGTAAAACGAGCTGACAAACAAGATTTGTCAGCTACGTGAATAGAAAACCAGCTTATTTAAATACAAGATCAAACGATATTTACCTGTTTAGTTGAAATGGGGCTATATGCAGGCAGGCTCGCAAAGCGAATAGAGAAAGAATTAGTTTTAAGACGTAGGACCAAATCTTGTTTGGTCCGACTAATAAAAAAAATGAGGAAAAGAATTTATTTAGAAAACCACTGCTACTTTATAACAGTGAATCCATATAAAAAAAGAAAAATATTCGAATCGGATAGGTTTAAAGCGCTTTACATTAAAACTATCAGTTATTGTCGGAACAAATTTGCATTTAAGCTGGTAGGTTTTGTTATCATGCCTGACCATATTCACTTACTGATAATTCCTCCTATGAAAAGAACAGTTTCTGATATAATGCATCATATAGATGGAGTATTCGCAAATAGCTACAATAAAGCAAATGTAAGTTCTGGCAAAGTAATCCAAGGGAAATTTTGGGAACATGTTGTGCGTAACCAAAAAGATCTTGAAGAGAAGCTTGATTACATACACAATAATCCTGTGCGTGCCGGATTGGTTAAAAGGTCCGAAGACTGGAAGTACTCCTCATTTCGAAATTATTACCTGGATAATAATTCTGTAATAAAAATTGATAAGATGTAAATATGACGAAGGGTAGAACGAAAAAAACATACATAGCAGTTGAGGATATTCCCCAAAATACAATGTTCATGATGGAGATTCCAAGCATTGCTTTTTATACCGTGTATCCAAAACAGGGATCTGGAAGTTTTGAGAAAGAATTTCTTACATATTTTAATGGTGATTTTTCTCAAATGATCTACGTTAAGAAGGAGTTTGATGCGGAATGCAAATTTCTTTCGGACAAGGCAATTAAAAATCCAAAATGGGCATTAAAAATCCTAAAAAGGATAGAAATTGCCACAACTGAATTCTTTAAAGTAATGAGAAATGTTGAAAAGCTGGATTTAGGGAATATGACTGATATACAGATCGCTAAACTGATGAAAGAATTATGGAAAATTCACATGATTAGTCATGGGCATGCCACTGCTGTAAGCTGGCATGTTGATGCCGGTGATCAACTGACAACTAAAGCAATTCTAAGATTGATTGCTAAAAAGCTGGAAAGCAACAAAATACAAGAAAGTGCATCAAAAGTATTCTCGATCTTAACATCACCGAATAAAAAAAGTTTACTGGAAAAAGAGGAAGAAAGTTTCCTAAGAATCGCATCGGATATAAGTAAAAAAAGGAAACTCAAAGAGACTTTTATACAGTCCAGCCTTCAGGGTCTGAAAAATAATTTAGCGAATCTGGATAAAGAGATTTACAAAAAGGTTGTCAGTCATTATCAGCGCTATAGCCCGCTTACCTATCAATACAAAGGGCCGGCGTATCCTCTAGAGGATTATATATCACGTTGGCAGGCGTTTTTGCGCGAACAGAGTAATCCACAAACAGTATTGGAGCAAAAGAAAAAAGATCGCCAAGACTTGTTGAAAGAGCAAAAAAAGCTTATAGGGCAAATTGGCTTTACGGAGCATGAAAAAAATATTCTCAAAATGGCTCAAGAGATGGTATTTATTAAAAGTTATAGAAAAAACGGGCTATATAATGCAATGTATTATTATGAAATAATATTCAGAGAATTTGGTAAAAGATTCGGACTTTCAGTAAATCAGGTTCAGGCAATGAAACCCAGCGAAATAATAGAATCACTGAAAAAGGGCGAGGTTGATGCTAATGTTTTAAATGAAAGGCTAAAAAAGGCTGTAGACTATTACAAAAGAACGGGGAGCGCTAGATATATCAACAAAGTCATAACAGGGAAGCAAGCTGAACAGTTCATGAAATCAATTAAACTACAAAAACCTAAAAACAATGTAAACAAACTTATTGGTACATGCGCCTATCCCGGAAAAGTTGAAGGTATAGTTAAAGTAATAAATATTCCTGATGAAATGAAGAAAATGAAAAAGGGGGATATTATGGTGGCGCACAATACCAACCCAAATCTGGTTCCGGCTATGAAAAAGGCATCTGCATTAGTAGGGGGAGCGGGCGGTCTGACTTGTCATACCTCGATTGTAGCACGAGAGATGAAAATTCCATGTGTGGTGGGGGTTCGTAATTGTGATTTGTTTTTGAAAGACGGTGATAGGGTAATCGTAGATGCTGAAAAAGGAACTATTAAGAAGGTTTAAATATGACAAATACTAAATGGATTGAAATTGCACGAAGAGGAAAAGCGCATCCTTTTTTGGTTATTGATTCGATTATTTCTCTTTATAAAGAAGGTCTATGGGCGAAGGCACATCGGGTAAAAAAGAATATTAGAAATTATCGGCAGTTTGATAACGCCCGATGGTATGGAAGGGAGGATTTCAAACTGTATCGTTCGGTTATGGAAAAAGCATTAACTGGCAAGGATTCAAATCTTTTTGACTATGAACGAGAATATAAACAAAGAATTACAGATTATCGTCGTTTTGCAGACTACTATGGATCGTTTGACTTTGCAAAGTCGAGTAATCTAGAATTGATCAGGGTATTTGCTGAATGGTATGAACATTCCAAAAAAATATGGTGTTTTGCATACGATTATATTTACCTGAACCAGTTTTTACCGGACATTGTTACAACTAAAATAGCGGCTAAAATACCGGATTTATATGAACAGAATAAATATATAGGAATATTTTTTGAAGCTGATAGACCTTCAGAAATGCGGACAGAAAAACGGAGCTTAGTGAAAATAGCTGAGTCTATCCGTAAGAATAAAATCATAATGAATGACGAAAAGGTAATAATAAAACTGGAAAACCATCTTTCTGAATATGCTTATCTGGGGTTCTACTATTTTCGAGGGGTGGCATATACTGTTGAGAATTTAAAAAGTAGATTGAGGGAATATTTATCATTATCGCCAAAGAAATTCAAAGCTTTAATCGATGATTTTAGAATACAGGATAGAAATGATAAGTTAACTGAAGAATCAATAAAAAAGATTGAACTTGACGAAGAAACCAGATTACAGATATATCATATAAAGCGCTGGTGTTCATTGTCGAACTATGTTGATGAAACTTATGGCTATGTAGTACATAATTTGTGGGGGCTTTGGCAGGAGATATCGCACAGACTTGGGATACCATGTAGGCATTTCTATTCACTAGGAGCAGATGAAATTATTAGTGCGCTAAAAAAAGGAAAATTGTCTGCTAACATGAAAAGGGAGGCAAAACTTCGTCATTCGGATCATGCATTAATTCTAGAAAATGGTCAGCGGAAAGTATATTCGGGAGTAAAGCTTAAGCAGTACACAACGAAACATCGCAAAAGGGAACAAGAATTGGTAAAAACAAAAGAGTTAATCGGTCAACCAGCAAGTCCCGGGCAAGCTCGAGGGAAAGCCAGGCTTGTCTTTACTGTCCATGATGTTCGCAAAGTAGAACGAGGGGATATCCTAGTAGCCAATTCTACTAACCCTACTTATGTTCCTGCTATGGAACGGGCGGGCGCAATCGTTACTGATGAAGGAGGCTTGCTTTCACATGCGGCAATTGTTTCTAGAGAACTAAAAGTTCCTTGCATTGTAGGAACAAAAATTGCGACAAGAATTTTCAAAGATGGTGACAAAGTATTTGTAGATGCGGAAAAAGGGGTAATAAAAAAGATATGAATAATAAAGCGATTGAAGTATTGGCTCAAGAACGTTTTTATACTACAGGCGTTAAAATTAAGGCCGGAAGAATTGTTCCAATCTATTGGGATCCTAAAGCTGCTTTGTCTTATCCAGTAGTGCTAAAAACAATTGCGCAGGAATTTGCTCGAATAATCAAAAAAATTAAGCCGAAAATTGAAGTGATAGCTGGTAGCGAAACGGGCGGGATCAGTTTAGCTGCTACTACTGCCATGGAATTGAATCTCCCATGGGTTTATATTAGAAAAAAGTCTAAAGGTTATTCTACTGATGCTCTGGTAGAAGGAATATATAGAAAAAGGAGCTCGTGCTGTACTGGTTGACGATGTAATTGCTACTGGTTCAAGTAAACAAGTATTCATAAAGAATTCTAAAGGGGAATTGAAAATTTCTAGCATAGTAGCGATCCTCGATGATACTGGTGGAAAATATTCGGCTTGGATGAAAGAAAATAAAATTAGATTACGTTCAATATTTGATAAAAAAACCCGCGACCAATATTTCTATAAAATTGGTTTTTTTAGTTCAATGGCTATGGAACTGGAGAAGGCATATGAAAGTAACAGTCTCTAGGGTCTCTGGAACAAATTTCTCAATTGGGAAAAAGAACTTAAGTGTACGGGAAAGTTATAGATATTGTTGAAATTATTTAATCTAAAAATTGACAAAAGTGATTACTTTTGTTACAATAAACATAGAAATATGAATTCTATAGTATTATGCGTAATGGTATTGTTGCATCAAAACAAAAAAATAGAATAGCGCATATAATCGTTATTTTTCTTTTTTCAGTCGCTGTTTGTTCAGCGATTTTTTATTGAGGTGTTATAAACTCAGTGTGCTTGATTACTTTTTTAATCAATAAAATATCCATGGATTTGAACACTAACTAAATGCAAGTGAGATCAGTCGCAATAATTAAAAACAATGCAAAACTACTTGTGAGAATCAATATTGAAATTGCTGTTATTGCTGCATTGACTGCGTTTATTGGTTTAGCTTATAGTTTTTTATATCCTTATGGAAATCAGATACATCTGAATGAAGTACAGGCAGGTTTCGGTGCCACTTCAACAAATTCTGTAATACTTACCTGGACAGCGCCAGGGGATGATGATTTTTCTGGTACGGCTTCTGAATATGATATTCGTTACAGTACTCAGGTGATAGATGATTCAGGTTGGACAACTGCTTCGCAGATTGCAGATCCTCCCGCTCCTTCACTTGCCGGAACTGAAGAAACTTTTGTAGTTATGGGATTGGCCCCAAATACTACCTACTATTTTGCGATAAAAACTGTAGATAATGAAGGACAATGGTCAGCGCTTTCTAATATCGCTTCACATACTACAGACTGTGTTGTATCTTGGACATGTTCAGCGTGGTCAGAATGTGTTGACAGCACAGAAACAAGAGAATGTAGTGATTTGAACAATTGTGGTAAAGAAGAAGATCGTCCTAATGAAACGGAAGAATGCAATATAGTCAGCTCACCCACATCACCGTTGGAAGAAATACCGCCAACAGAAGAGACACCGCCAGAAGTAGCACCTCAACCTCCGGTTGGCGGAGAAGAACTTCAAATTCAAGAAAGTTATTTAGTTGCAGCACCAAATCAGGGTGGCGGACCTCAAATTAGGATTCTGACAAAAACCGGAACTTTGCTTTCTCAATTTTTTGCTTATTCTGAATCATTTCGAGGTGGAGTTAATGTTGCGGCGGGTGATCTTGATTCCGATGGAATCGACGAAATCGTGGTTGGACCGGGACCTGGCTATGAACCAAAGGTGAGAATATTTAATTGGAAAGGTGATTTACTGAATGAAATTTCAGTATACCAAGAGGGATTTCGTAGTGGTGTAAAAGTAGCGATAGGTGATGTAGATAAGAAGGGTAATAAAGAAATAATTGTTTCTCCAGCATCAAACGGGGGACCAAATATTAGGATATTTGGTAAACGAGATGGAGCCTATGTTCCTACAATTGAAAACTTTTTTGCATATAATGAATGGCTGAGAGGAAGTTGGAATATAGCAAGTGGAGATTTAGATGCAGACGGACATGCTGATATAATCACAGCACCTGGTATTTTAACCGGTGGGCCACATGTTCGTATTTTTCATTATGAAGGAAACAAAATTTGGCCTCATATATTGGGATTCATGGCATATCCGGCTACCTTTAGAGGGGGAGTTAACATAGCGGTCGGAGACTTATTGGGAAACGGCCGTGATGAAATTATTACAGCGCCGGTAGCTGTGGGCGGACCGCATGTTAGAATATTTCGTCGTTTGCCGGACGGTTCTATGACTCTGTATCACAATGGATTTTATGCATATCATCCTGAATTTCGTGGAGGTGTAAGCTTAGCGACTGGTGATTTTGATTATAATGGAGTGGACGAGATTGTTACGGCAGTCCAATCAGGCGATCGGGCGGTAATTAAAATATGGAAAGGGATGGGTGAATATCCGTTGTATGAAGTGGTGGCGTTTCCGAATGAAATGCAATCAGGCATAAATATAGCTGTAGGCAAATTTTTTCCGCCTAACTAAACAAACTGTCATAGACAGTGAAATAGCAGTATATGGTTCAAATACAGACATTAAAAAATCGACACTCCAGAAGCTTGGCATTATTTTTCTGTTTAGCTGCGCTTTTAGTTTTTGCAGTGGCTTTTTTGTTTATCAACTCAAACAATAGTTTAACAAAAAAAAATAACGTTGAAATCAGTCAACAGAAAGCCGAAAGTCACACGGTTGTGCTTGGCAGCAGTACAGTACCATTTGTTGAAGGAGAAGATTATTCGTTACCTGATACTGTTGAAGCTGAAGACTTTTCTGGATACGTATGTGGTAATTGCGACAATTCCGTCTCAGGAAGTATGTGGTTGGGTTGGAATGATTTTGAACCCGAAAGGGGTGTGTACGATTGGTCATCCCTGGAGAGCAGGCTCGCGAACCTTGCGGCACAGGGGAAGACTGGCAGTCTGCATCTCCAGAGCATTACAACCGGCGGATATAATCCTGACAACGGCATTTCTGTATCTCGAGAGGTACCAGATTGGATTTTTACATATTATGATCTTGATCCGGAGAATTTGCCAACTGTAGGCGGCACGTTCAACATTACTGTTATCCCACAATGGCAACCAGAAATTGGAGGTGATTTTAACAATATGGTCAGAGCCTTGGGCGAGGCGTATGCTGATGACCCACGATTAGAGTCGATTTATTTGCATGGCATCAGCGAAAGTCGAGGAGAGGAATTATGGATGACTCAGCCGTATCTCAATACTATCGAAGCTGACTGGGGACTGACACCTACGGTGATGTATGATTGGCTAAGCGCACGCATGGATGCCTATACCGAGGCTTTCGCCGGAGTAGAGTATAAGGTAGCTTGGGTGGGGATGGGTCCGAGTTGGTTTCAAGGTCGTACGGATTTTGAGGGAGCGAGCACCAATTTACTATATTATGCTTGGAGCAAGGGTTTTGGTAATAGAAACGGCGGTATTGAATTTTATTTTTGGCATATAGAGCAAACATCCTGGGGTAGTACGGTTGATGATGATGGTTATATTATTATAGATGAGGACAGTCCGAATTTTGATGGACGGTATTGGGGCGAGGAAAATGAAGAGTACGGTGAAGCTTGGGAATGGCGTTATGGTAGTAAACATAGCGACCCATATCGGTATCGGATGTCTGTCATGCGGGCCTTACAAGCACGAATGAGATGGTTATGGACTTCAGAGGCGGGTGAAGAAATCAACCCTGGCTTGAGTGAATATGCCCGTCTCTCTTTTGGCAAAGACGTATACAATTCTCCGGATGCTTGGACCCTTCTCTTTGAGTCTCCTATCAGTTCCTATGGGGTGGATCAGGTAAGGAATTTTGAACGCTGGCTACTGCAACGCGATATCACGGGTGGCGTGACTGTGCCAAGTCTGCTCTACTACTTTGATGCTGGGGCAGGTTCATACACTCATTACACTGCTCGTCGTACAGATATAGCTACCGGTAATAATTATATTTATTTTGCCTTAGATGATAGTTTTATACCAACCGATACGGTTCAAATTAAAGTGGAAATGATAGATAATTCTCAAACCGATTGGCATTTAGAGTATTATGATAATGGCGGAGCTTTAGCATCTACAACAACAATTAGCAATAGTAATGATGACCGGGTTAAGACTTATACTTTCACAATCCATGATGCTAACTTTGCCAACCAATTTGATAGTGATATGGATTTTCGTTTAGTTAATGATGGTCCAGGTGATTTAACTGCCCGCTGGGTTCGGCTGATAAGGATATCTGATACTTTTCCACCGGCGACAATAAATGATCTTACTGCTGAGTAGTCAAAATCTGATATAGTATAAAATAAAAATCTCAGAAATGCTGCCTTAGCTTTTAAAATCGGTTAGGAATGGTATAATAGAAACAGCAATAAAGGCTGTTTTTGTTTATTGAATTGGCAAAATGTCAGAAAGAAAACTAAAACATATCATCAACTATTATCGCAGATGGAACTGGGTTAGTTTTGGCCAACTCGGTCCCAGAATGACGAAAGAAGAATTAGTGCTTTCTGCAAAGGAGCTACTCAAGAATAGAAAAATGGCAAAAGAGGAATTGGCTGAGATGATCGGTTATTCTAGTACGTTAATAGGCAAACAGAATTTATTATTCAAAAAGCTTGATCTAAACAACCAAGAAAAATATCTGTTCCATGTTGCCCAGCTATTTACATATTTGAAAGGTTTGAGAATGGAAACTCTATTTGGAGTATGTTCTCAATGGCAAAGGGTATTGACAGAGATGTCAAAGCGAGTAATCGTTCCTAGAAAGCTATTGTACTATTGTTCAAAAACAGAATTAGTTGATTGGCTGAAGAAATCAAAAGCAATCAATATAAAAAAGTTGGGAGAAAGAGAAAGATATTGCGTGTGGATAGCAATAAGTGAAGATAGGCAAGAAATTCTAACAGGCAAAAAAGCCAAAGAATATGTTAATAAGAATGCAAGAAAGGTGAAGCAAAAAATTAAACAAGTTTTAGTTATTCACGGAATGGTTGCTGCTACCGGTTATGCCAAGGGGAAAGTGAGGATTGTAAACGAATCTTCTGAAATAAGTAAAATACAAAAGGGAGATATTCTGGTCTCAGTCGCTACAACTCCGTCATTGCTTCCTGCTATGAAGAAAGCAGCAGCATTTGTAACAGATGCTGGTGGACTTACTTCCCATGCCGCAATCGTAGCCAGAGAAATGAAAAAGCCGTGCATCATCAGCGCTAAAATTGCTACGAAAGTTTTGAAGGACGGAGATGTTGTAGAGCTTGATACAAGAAAAGGGGATATTAGGATTGTGAAATAAGTATGTATGAAAATTCCTTGTAACAAAGTATGGTATTTGCTAGAAAAGGAAGATTATGCCAATTATCTTTTTGTTGTGATCACTTGGGAGGGACTTACGAAATTGCCAAAACTGTGGAAAATGGTTGGGGTTGAAAATACTTGGGCAGAATATATCAATTCTGCCTGTAATTTATTTGTTCCAAAAGATGATTTTGAAAGAACTAATAAACACAATTTCGATCTACTTTTTTCTGATCAGAAATCATGGGATGATCTTCATAAACTTAATAAACAAAACGCTGATAATTTATTTGTTTTTGATAATAAGGTAAAGAAACTAGATCCAGAAAAACTATCAGATAAGCAATTGATAGCATGGGTAGATAAATTTCAAATAGGACAAGCAAATGTGCATGTACCGCGTGGTCCTATGTGGCTTCTCGAGACACCGGACAATTTAGTTACGAATTACCTACATAACTATTTATCTAAACAGAGGCATAGTAGGAATTTGACTGCAAGTCCTCAAGAAGCATTTCAAATCCTAATTACGCCACTAAGGAGAAGTAATTGGACTCGGGAGAAATTTGATCTAGCAAGAGTAGCTTTGATAAATGATCAGATAAATAGAGAAAAAGCACTTGCAAAGCATGCTAAAAAGTATGAATGGCTTGAATATGGTTTGCAAGGAAGTAAATTATCTCTGGACTATTTTAAAAAAGAAATCAAAGTTATGCGAAGAAAAGGAGCAGTTAAAACAGTAAATGAACTGCGTAATGAATTACATGGTATAGTAAAAAAGCAACAGAAGCTATTTAAAGAGTATAACATTGGTCGCACTCATAAAAAGATTTTCAAGATTGTCCAGGACTCAATTTTTATTCGGCTCTACAGCAAGGATTCACAGTTTTATGGTTACTATTGTATGGAAGGAATATTTAGGGAGATTGGTAGAAGAACCGGTTTAACTTTAGAGCAAGTACGCTTTTTAGCACCAGAAGATTTCAAAAAAGCACTTGAGGGAAAAAATTATTCCAACATAACGAACGAACGTCAAAAGTATAGCATCCATTTTGCTCAAGGTAAGGAAACTAGCATTTATGTTGGGAAACAGGCAAAGAAAATCCGAAAGAAATTGAAAATCTATCAGCAAATAATTACAAAAAGAATCTTCAGAAATTATTAAAGGCCAGGCGGCGTATGGTGGCAGGGTAAGAGGAAGAGTAAAAATTATTAACACTGTTCCTGAAATTGGTAAAATACATCTGGGTAATATTCTCATCTCTCATATGACTAACCCGGGGATCGTACCGGCCATGAAACAGGCGGCTGCAATTGTGACTGATTTAGAAGGTATTACTTCTCACGCTGCTATTATTGCACGAGAGCTAAAAAAACCTTGCTTGATCGGTACAAAAATTGCTACACGAATTTTTAAAGATGGTGATTTAGCAGAAGTTGATGCCAACAAAGGATTTATAAAAAAGTTATGAGTAAAAGATACTTTATCTTCAATTCGGAACCCGGGGTTGATATTTTGAGTCTCAACCCAATTGTTCGTGCAATTATCTCCAAAGAATTGGCGATTTTTGTGGGTAAAGGAATCCCAAGAATTGCATATGAATTTTCAGAAGGCATAGTTAGAGCTATGGTTCTGAAGAAAGAATGGCATGACTGGGGTGAATTTGTATACAATAGACTAATTACCGAGCCGGGTTTTGATCGGAGTATAGTAAAAAATTCAGAAAAATATGTTGGGAAAATATATGATATTGCAAAAAAGACCCTTAAAAATCTAGAGGAACATAAAATAGATGATTTGAAGAGGAAAAAAGTGATAAAGGTCTTCTTTAATCTTTATTTTGAACTGTGTGTTTATGGTATCACCGGGGCAATAATTGAATTAGGTTCTGCGAGATCAAGCCAGGATTTAAAAAAACTTATTAAATCTAAAATAGAAGACAAACGACAAATAAATGAATATCTTTCTATTCTAGGATTTATTGATGTAGAGACATATGATCAAAAAGTTCATGAAGATCTGGCAAAGATAGCTCAAGAAATTTATAGTAACGAACTGGAAATGAATAATTTGCCCCTTAAAATAGTAAGGAAAGTTGAACGACATGTTGCAAAATGGGCTTGGGTTACTTATGGGTATACAGGTCCTGAATATAGCCTTACAGGAGCTTATGATTCTCTAATAACTATGCTGTCTTCCGATATTCCTCCTTTAGAACAAATTCAAATAATGAAAAAGCAGTCGCAGGTGAAGAAGGAACAAAGAGATGGCATTATAAAACATCTGAAACTATCAGATAGTGAGATGAGAATTATTAGGGTTGCAGAGAATATTAGTTATGTGAAAATTATTCGTACTCCTATGATGTTTTTGTCAAACTATGTTATTCATAAGTTGATGAAACCATTTCTCACAAAAGAAGGAATAACTATGAAACAGGCCGGGATGATGACAATGCGGGAAATGAACCATTTCATGGATGCAGGCGAGTTTCCGAATATAAATATTCTCAACAGAAGATGGAAATATTGTGTTTTATTTGACTCTGAAGAGGGGGAGAACTTCTTATATAATAGTGAAGCAAAACAATGGGTCGAAAATAATGTCGAGAAAGAAGAAATTAGTAATGATGGCAGAGAATTGTCTGGACAAGTGGCATGTGCTGACAAGAGGGATAAAATAAGGGGAGTAGTAAAAATTGTGAATGGTCCGGAGGAAATGGTTAAATTCAATCAAGAGGAAATTTTAGTTTCAATTGCAACTACGCCTGATATTGTGCCTGTTATGAAAAAGGCTAAGGCAATTATTTCAGATATTGGTGGTATGACTTGCCATGCGGCTGTTGTTTCAAGGGAATTAGGAGTCCCTTGCATAGTTGGCACTAAATTTGCTTCTCGTTTTTTCAAAGACGGAGAAAAAGTGGAGATGGATATGTTAGAAGGAATAATTAAAAAAATCTGAAATGGCCTACAAGTGGCTAGAATTAGCTCATGATAAGAACGCTTATTTATATCCAACCGCGTTATATTGGTGGTGTGCGCAGTATGCTGCTAAAAAAGTTGGAGTAAAAAATAATGTGATTGGTTGTTGGTACAAAGAACATGAGTATAGTTACATAACAACACAAGGGGGGCTAGTCACTCCTGGAAAAAAAATTCTAAATCGTTTAGAAAAAGATGAGGCGCTGCTAAAAAAAATTGAAGCGACCAACATAAAAGAAATACCAATTATGCTCAAGGCAGCTGAAAAACTGTCAGGTGATTTATCTTCATTGTGTGGTGGAGAGTTGTATAATCGTTGGCAGGACTGGCTGAACAAATTTATTAGTTTAATGACTTATAGTACAATGGCGACGGTGGCGGAAATGGAAGAGTCGTTATTGAGCAATAGAGTCGAGCAAATAATTAAACAGAAACTTGGCAAGAACAACGAAAAACTCGGTGAGTACTTCCGGGTTTTATCTTCTTCACCAAGGGAAACAGTGGCATTCAGGGAAGAGTTGGCATTACTTGATTTGCGGGGCAAGCAACTAAACAAGGATTTGACTGACAGAAAAATTGCGGATCATTTGAAGCAATATGCCTGGGTCGGCTATGGTTATAATGGTCCGGCCTGGCAAAAAGCAGATATTGAAAATCGTTTAAATCCTTTACCGAAGCAAAAGATTAAAGTTGGTGAGCTGATTAAAGAAAAAATGAAATCAGCAGGTATATTGAGGAATAACCAAAGAAAAATAGAGCAGGAACTCAAATTAAACGCCAAGGAGAATAGGATAATTAATGCCTTAAGGACTTTGGGTTTCTGGAAGTTCGAACGAAAGTTTTTGAATCAAAAGGCCCATTTAATGATGGAAGATTTTGTTCGGGAAGTAGCAAAAAGAAATCATTTATCTAAAATTCAGGCTTTTATGATTGCTCCAAATGAAATGAAGGATGCGCTACTGAAAGAAAATATTGATCCGGATTTAATGAATGAAAGAATCAAAGAATCGGTTGTTTTTTTTAAAGGCACTAAATACAGGGTATTATCAGGAAAAAGTGTAATAAAACTATCTCAGGAAATAAAAAAATCTCTATATGTTAATCCAAACCTCAAAATGATTGAGGGCAATACCGCTTTTCCAGGGAAGGTTAGAGGAATTGTGAGGAGGGTGGATGAGGCAGAAGAAATGAAGAAAATGAAAAAAGGTGATATTTTAGTATCAACTTCTACTAATCCCCAAATTATTTCTGCTATGCAAAAGGCTGGAGCTATTATTACAGATTCAGGAGGGATTACCTGTCACGCTGCTATTGTATCAAGAGAACTCGAGGTGCCATGCGTTATTGGGACAAAAATAGCCACTAAACTACTAAAAGATGGTGATATGATAGAAGTAGATGCCGGAAATGGAATAATTAAGAAAGTATAGTTATGACTCAGAAATTATCAGGTGAAGAATGGAGAAAAGTAAATTGGATCTGGTTTTGGTCTGGCAATTGGCCACTCTTTGATGAGCAACCATTTTTCACCAGAAGATATCAAAATGAATGGAAAAAAGCTATAGGATATGCCCCTCAGGTATTTGTTGGTTTCTACAAAAAGGGTACAGTATATGCCTATTTATGTCAGAAGGACCAAGACATACTTGAGAAAACAATGGTTAGTCTGTTTCACAAAAGGCCGTCTTTTATTCTTGAGACTCTTAAGCCATATGAACAGAATACAAAAAGAGATTTATTGGCCATAAAAAGAATTATCAAAAAGGATTATAAGAGCATTTCAGATTTTTCCTTAGCGTCTCTCTTTTTAGAGGCCAGATCTCATCTAGAATATAATTCTTTCATGGATCATTATGACTACTATTTGGAACGATACCTCGGTCCAATTATTGAGTCTTATGTAAAAAGGAAAATAAAAAATCAAA
Source organism: Patescibacteria group bacterium (assembly GCA_018825385.1). Taxonomy (GTDB): domain Bacteria; phylum Patescibacteriota; class Patescibacteriia; order UM-FILTER-42-10; family UM-FILTER-42-10; genus JAHJEX01. The sequence continues at coordinate 4,756 of JAHJEX010000071.1, read as the reverse complement.
GTGTTGATAAAATATCCTCACTTACTTCGTTGCTCATTACTCCGCATAGGAAGACGCCAATATTCAAAGAGCGTAACGCATTTTTGAAAATTATTCAGCTATTAAAGAAAGATACTATCTTCAAGAAAGAAGCTAAAATAGAAGGAATTAAGATTCTTAAGGACTATCCAAAATATGAAGTGCTGATTGATCGACATCAAAAAAAATATGGATATCTAACTGAAGTAGTAAACGCTGAGTCAATTAGCAAAAAAGACCTTTGGCAAGATATTCAAAAGTTTGTTATTCAAAATGAACCTTTCCGTATCCAGGCAAAGCGTATGGGCGACGACTATAACGAGGCGACAATAAATAAAGCAAAAGTCGCAATCAAGAAATTGAAACCTGATTACAAAACGGGCTTACTAATCAAGGGAATAAGAAGAGCAGTATATCTTCGAATTATCGATAATGCTTTTCAGGGCTATACTACTCATCTATTGAAGCTACTCTATTTGGAAATTGCTAATCGGCTAGGAATTACTTATCAGGAGTTTAAATTCCTACTTGACCAGGAAATTGTTGACCATCTAAGGAATAATAAAAAAATTAGTAAAGCAAAGATCAAACAAAGATTGCAGTTTTGTTCATATACTTACTATTATGGAGAAGTTAAAACAAGCGTGGGTCAGAAAGTCAAGCAACAAATTAGGATTGTTGAGCAGGGCAAATCTGAACATAAACAAACAAGCTTTAAAGGAAAGGCAGCTTGTTTAGGAAAAATCAAGGGAAGTGTGATAGTTGCCTTTGCTCCCAAAGATGCCAAAAATATTAAAAAGGGTCAGATTCTTGTTACTCAAGCTCCAAGCGCATATTTTGTTCCTGTCTTAAGAAAGGCAAGTGGCATTATTACTGAATATGGAGGATTAACTAATCACGCGGTTATTGTATCCCGTGAAAAGAATACACCCTGTATAGTTGGGATTGAAGGTATAACGAAGCATTTACAAAATGGAGATCTGGTGGAAGTGGATGCTGATAAAGGAATAGTGACAAAGCTATAAATATGAGAAAAGAAATCCAATACTATTTAGAAATTAAAATGAGAAAGATGGGGCAATGGGCTCTAGCTCCATCTGATAGTGAGACTTGGCACGGTGAAGATTCTTCTAAATATTTTAAAAAACTTTATGGTGTCAGTAAAGGTAGTTTAGCTTTACATAATTTCAAAGACCATTCTCAGCATATGTATTTCCCTCAGGAGTTTTTTGATAATTTATATGCCTGCATCAAAAAAATCAATAAGAAAGATTACAAAGGATTGGAGCGCAAATTAAAGACTTTCTATCCATTAAAAAAGAAAGCTAAGCAAGCTATACAAAAAATCAATCCAAAAGATTTATCAAAAATATCAAATATCCAGCTAATAAAGATCTATAAAAAAAATCGTGATTGGATGCATAGAATGACCATTTATGATCAGTTCGGCTGGACAGCTGAGGGTTATTGGATACCAATTATGGAAGATATTTTAGTCAAGAAGCTGAAAATACAGAGAAATTCAAAGGAATACTATAATGTATTATTCAAACTGACGAAGCCTGAAGAAATATCTACTACTCTAAAAGAAAAACGGGCAGTTTTGAGTGAAGTCATAAAGATAAAAGAAAAGAATCAATCTATAGATATAGCCAGCAAAAAACTAGCTAAGCAGTATGGTTGGATGCCTGTTTTTACTTATGGAACTCCCTGGGGTCCAGAATATTATCAAAAACAAATAGGAGATTTGCTAAGTCAAAATCTGCTCAAGCTTAAACAAGGTTATCATGTTTTGAAAAACTATTCAGAGATCAGGAATAGGGATGTTAGTGAACTGGTCGGCAAATACCATATTCAAAAGAAAGATTTGCAAATATTTATTGATTTTGGCCTGGCATTAGATACCAGAAATGAAGAAGAATACTTAGTATCTTTTGCTGGTTTTCATTTATTACCTATTTACAAAGAGATTTCTAGGAGAACATATTTAGCTATTAATCAAATACGCAATCTCTTCGAAGATGAAATAATAGAAACGCTAAAAGGAGCGATCGACCCAATCCAGGTGCTAAAAGATAAGGGCAATATTTGTGGTTGGGGATTTAATCGAGCTATGACTAAGCGTATTAATTTTACAAAGAATGAGGCCAGTAGAATATTCAGACATTTAGAAAAAACTGCCGAGAATCTGCAAGGTAACGATGAAAATCAGGGAGTGTGTGCAAACATTGGTATGGTTAAGGGTAAGGCAAAGATAATTTTGAATCCTACACAAAATGACAAGGTTAAGAATGGAGATATAATGATTGCTCAAGCTACAACAGTTGATTATTTGCCGGCAATGAAACGAGCGGCAGCTTTTGTTACTGAGGTTGGGGGGTTGACATGCCATGCGGCTGTGGTTGCTAGGGAGTTTGGTGTACCGGCAATAGTGTCATACAAAAATGCCACTAAAGTTTTTCAAGATGGTGATATGATAGAAGTAGATGCCGGAAATGGAATAATTAAGAAAGTATAGTTATGGACATTTATCAAGGATTGAATAAAATAGAAAAAGCGGGTCTTCCTCACCCGGAGTGGGAGTTTGTGAAATCCTCAAAAGACTTGAATAAGTATTATAATATTAGGGATTATTGTGGTTGGACTATCCGTACTGTGAAGGTAGTCGGCGCTCCCTGGAAAAATTTGTATGTTAATTGGCTGCCAAAAAGACAGGTTCCTGCGAAGATAAATGAACTGCAAAAAAACTCAAAGGGAAAGCATTGTTTGTAATTTACCCTTCTTGGAAATGGAAAAAGGGTGGTACAGTTTTAATCGAAAGAAACCGGACAGTTATTGAATCGGCAAACGGGTCGATTGTAGATTTGATGCGGTACGGAAAAGTTGATGCCAGCTATTTTTATGAGCAAGGAAAACTTATCAGCTCATCTGGAAAAAAGAAACTATTATCATCTGACGAGAGAAAAAAAATATTACAAGCAGAAAGAAGGATAAAGCAAAAAGAAATAATTTTAGAATGGGGCATCACAACACAGAATAAGTTCATATTCTACCGCATAGAAACTCTTAAAGATGCCGCAAAATTATTAATAAAGAAATACTCTTAGAATGTCATATAAAAAGTACAATTGGGAGAGAATTGCTGCTGAATATACAGTGAGTCCTTGGCCTGTTTGCTCTTTAAGTGAGGCATTTGTAGATGGCTTACATGAAAGTTTTGGGTTCGGCATCAAACGTTGGTTGAACGTCTTTGAGAATAATAGTTGTGCTTATTATACCAGCGCTTCAGAGTGGGGCTTGGCCAGTAAAAAGATGGCAAAAATGATACTGTCTGATTATAGCGTATTTGAAAAGCTGCTTGCTAGAATAAAAAAGGAATGTCATGAGTTAGTGATGCTGGCCAAGAAAATTAACAGGATGAATTTAGGCAAAAAAACTGATTACGAGCTAGGTTGGTTATTTGAAGAGTTTACTAAAAAGAATTACCAGGTCTATTCTTGGGCGCTGTTTATGCCGCTTATGGATTTTCATAATACTACTTACCTTACCAAGGCGGTCGAGGATCTTATAGGCAAAAAAACAACTACTGACAAATCTGCTGAGATCTTTGTCGTCTTAACCAGTCCGACTAAAGAAACAATAGCTAAAAAAGAAGAAATTGATCTGCTTGAAATAGCGTCGTTGGTAAAGAAAAAGACAAATCAATCTGAAATTAATGATCGATTAGTAAAACATGAAAAACTATTCTGCTGGACCACTTACGTTTATGAGGGACCGGCTCTAACCAAAGACTACTATCAGTCAGCTGTTCGTCAATTAATAAAAAAGGTTGACCCAGAGCAAGAATTGAAGAAATACAATAAGGAGAAAAAAGAACTGTTATTAAAGCAACAGCAATATTTTAAGCTGTTAAAGATGTCTCCCAAAGAGAAGAAATTAATCGGAATTGCCAAAGACTTTGTTCTTTACAAAATGTGGCGCAGGGAAATGCAGACTCACAGTTATTATTTACTAGAGAGTTTACTCAAAGAAATTGCCCGACGTTTAAATATTACTATTGCCCAGGTTAGGTTTCTGTTAGTCTCAGAAGTAAAGGATGGTTTAAAAAGAAGAAAATTCAACGAAGACTTAATTAATGCAAGACAAAAACTATGTGTGTCTTACAGTGAAAAAGGGAAAACAACACAATTACTGCATGGGACTGTTGCTAAGAACTATCTTAAGCAACTTCCAGAAGAAAAAGTCAGTAAAACAATATCAAAAATAGAGGGAAACGTTGCTTCTTCTGGTAAAGCTAAAGGGCGAGTAGTAATGGTTAATACTCCTGATGATATGAAAAAAATGAAAAAAGGTAATATACTTGTGTCTTTTGCTACGAATCCGAATCTAATGCCGGCTATAAGAAAAGCTGCAGCCATTATCACAGATGAGGGTGGTTTAACTTGCCACGCTGCTATTGTTTCCAGAGAGATGAATATTCCTTGTGTAATAGGAACAAAAATAGCAACCAAAGTGCTAAAGGATGGTGATAAGGTGGAAGTGAATGCTACTAATGGCATTGTTAGGAAACTAATAGAATAGAGAAGAGGTGCCCTGCGCTACTAAAGGTATTGAAAGAAGATATGAGAAAATACTATGTATACATTTTGACTAACAAGACAGATAAGGTGCTATATATTGGTGTAACAAACAATATTATCCGAAGAATGCATGAACATAAAGCGAAGTTGGTGGAGGG
>JAHJEX010000070.1 GCA_018825385.1 Patescibacteria group bacterium | reverse complement strand
TTCGCTCGTCCGCACAATGTGCTGCGCCTACCGCCGCTGTTGTCCTCGTCGCTCCGCGACATCGCACAACAGCGCCTATGCTCAATGTCGGTCTGACGACTCCGTCGCCATCCCACCACCGCGCATCAGGCGCAGCACATTAGGTGAAATAATCACACATTTTAGCCGCTATGCGACTGAAAGAATCGGGAAATTTATTTTTTATAAATATGACCAAGAAAGAAAAACAAATCGTGCCACAAATAATTTTAAACGATCTCAAGTATCTATCAGTAAGACAACTTTATATAAGCTGGTTTTTTAACACTGGTGCAGAAGTAGCTAATCAATTACTAGACAACATCATCAAAGTCTATTTACAAAGTACAAATCACGAAGATTTAATCAGAAAAATACGAAGTTGGAGAGGTAACGAAACTCATAATGTTGTAAAAATGATTGATATGTTGATCGCAGAACTATCAATAAATTTTGACCTAAAAAACCATAAGGATGTTTTAGAAAATTTATACAAGCTGTATCAAAATAGATACTTGGACTCGCTAAGAAATACTGGGGAATGCAAAACTCTACTTAAAGACTTAAATACGATTGACTACACTTATAAATACTTTAGAGATAGAGTTAAACTAAGCGATAAGGCTAAAAAGGAAACGCTGATTAATAAGTTGTTCCTACAAAACCAGGATATGAAATGGGGCGAAAACAAGATCAGCTTGTATAATCTGTTTTATGAAGGAAATCAACATTTCAAAAAATAAATTCCCCGATCCATCTGTTCCCTGCGGGAACGGAAAAATGTGTGATTACATCACCTAACACGGGCTAGCCGGTTCACGAGAAAAATTAATTCACTATTAATTAAACACTTATGTCTGATTCAATAAATCAAAACGACAACAAATTTACAGAGTATTTAAAGACCATTTATAATAAGATAAATACTATTCTTATTACTAACATTATCTCAATTGTTATGCTTGAGTTAGTAGTTGTTATACTCGTTCAAAAAGTTTTTAACAATTGGATAATAACAATATTTCTAACGTTGCTTTTTGTTGTTATATTAGGTAAAGGTTTTAAAAAAGAAAAAAAACTACTTAATAAAATTAATACAAAATATCCAGACTATAAATAAACGTGAATTATTTTAGCTCGCTCACCCAAATTGCTCAGTTATTATGGTGATATTCCTGCATATTTGCTAATATTAAGAGAGTAAATTATACTAATCTCATCTAAAGTTCGCATAATATGCAAATTTTAGCAATATCAATGCAATTACTTCGGATAGAAACGAGTTGTGCGGAAATCGCTTCGCTCGTCCGCACAACGTGAAAATTAACTCATACCACAGTACAATGAACAACCTTCACAATACTTGGTCTCATCGCTGGCTAACACCAAAAGCCGAAATAAAGAGATCACCGATTTGTTCAGTCGGCGTATTCGCCAAAGAACGCATTATTAAACACGAGATTATTAGAATCACCGGCGGTTTGATTGTACCGAAATCCGATGCGAATAAATACAACCAACTTCTTCATTACGAAACTGACAACGCCTACCTCGATATAAGCGACGACTTTCTCATGGCGCCTACTCAAGAGGATTTACAACTGACTGCTACGATAAATCACTCCTGTAATCCTAATGCTGGATTTCTCGACACCATCACCATTATTGCCATAAAAGATATTCTGCCCGGCGAAGAAGTAACCTGGGATTATGCGTTTAGCCAAACTACTTTTAGTCCATTTACATGTCGTTGCGGCCAAGAGAACTGTAGAATAACAATCAAACCGGACGATTGGATGCTCAAAGGGATCCAAGAAAAGTTTGGCGAATACTTCTCTCCATATCTTAAGCGGCACTTTATACGTTAGTTTTCACACAGCGCACAACAGCGCCTATGCGCAATGACTTCCGTCCCGCAAGCGGTCCTCCAGCCACTGCGCATGAGTCGCAGCACGATATATGAAATAGATAAAAATTTCTTTGTATTTTCTTAACTTTTAATGATTTACTTGAATAATTAACTAACTTGTAATATAATTAATCCATTATAAATTAACCAAAATACTATGACAGAAAAAATTATGGCAGAAAAATCTGGAGAAATATTCAGCCCAGGAAATCTAGAGGACATGAAGCTAGAAGGTATTCCTGTTAAACAAGTATTTGAAATTATGGAAAAAGAAGGACTGAGTCCTGACACTATTAGAGAAATTATGATTGCGCTTGGTCACACACGAAAAGAAACAGATGAAACAATCGAGGCTATTGAAGTCTGGTCTCAAAAAGAAAAAAATAAATAAGAAAAAACAATTTAAGAAATAATAATTTTTATCTACATCACATATCACCGGATATGAGACTACGGGAAGTGAGATTTTAAATTAATATATTGACAAATATATAAAAACAAATTAAATTTGTAATACAGTCAACTCGTAGCCTGTCCTTTACTCTCTCAAGGAGAACAACCATGAGAATCAATAGCACTCGGATCATCCGTGTCCTATGTCTACTCTTGGTTCTTACATTATGCGTAGTGTTATCCCTTACTACTACGCTGATCAACGATCTTCGGATCATTTCAGGAGACGAACTGAGCGGATTAATAGTGCTATCTATAATCTTGGGTGGGCTATTCGGTTCCGCTCTCTCGGGGGGCCTCGAGACCACGATGGTCGCCCGTGGGGATGCTATTTGCGGCATCTTGGCGGGGCTGGTTTTTGGGATGCTATTTGGAGCATTCATCGGAACAGCACCTGAGCATGACTATATAGCTCTTGGTTGTATACTGACAACAGCGTCCTACTTCATTTTCTGGACCACGATATTTACCAGAAGGGTTTTAAAAGAACGCCCTCTCTGGGAAAAAATCGGTTGTTTACAATAAGCCAGTTCTTGAATCTTACTTCGGTAAGAATTGAGCACGGGCTTTTTTCATTCTATAAAATCTTATTTCTCTTCGTCAAATCCCTAGTTCGTTCCAGTGGTCCCGCAAAGCGGGGATGTTTGCCACCTCCACTTACTCACGACTTCGGCAATCCCATTCCGTTAGGCGAAATAAAAAAGATCCGCTTTACGCGGATCTTTAAATACAATCTTACTTTTCAAGGAGCCATAAAATTATGGCTTTTTGAATATGCATTCTGTTTTCCGCCTGATCGAAGATCACGGAGTTCTTATGATCTATTGCATCACGAGAAATTTCATAGCCAACATGGCATGGCATACAGTGCATAATCCCGGCTTTGGGACTGTATTTATCTACTATTTCAGCGTTCAATTGAAATGGTTTAAATTCCTTTATTCGTTTTTCATATTCCGCTTGGTATTCCGGTTTAACTTTGCCAGCTTCCCCGCCAGAAACGGGTCCGCCTTCGGCGGAAAAAAATTCCATATCCATCCAGGTGTCAGTATGAGCATAGTCCGTATCTTTCATTGCTTCTTCAATATCAATTGTCTTGTGCACCTTGCCCGTCTCGTCCGCCATCTTGTCTAGATCTTCATCTACGCTTATTTCATGCACCTTTGGTGCTGCAATATAAATATCTATTCCCAGCTTAGCACACACCAGTTTCAAAGTATTACTGACATTATTTTCGATCCCCAGCCAAGTCACTTTTTTTATATTCTCCAGTCCCCCGCTATGTTCCACCATTGTAAGAAGATCGCCTAATGACTGGCAGGGATGATACTTTTCCGAACAGGCATCAATCACAGGAATCATATTGAGCGACGCTGCAGTATCAACATCTGCAAATTCTTTTGCTCTAAACATCAGTACATCGCCAAAACGCATAACTGCTTGAATTTCATCTTTGAAATCTGTCAGAGAGAATTGAGATGTTCTACTGTCCAGAAATATTGCGTGACCACCCAGTTCTGTCATTCCCGCTTCGAAAGAAAGGCGGGTGCGGGTTGAAGTCTTTTGAAAAAGCATTATCAAGGTTTTATTTTTCAGAACATCCGCATATTTTTTCGGATTTGCTTTGATCTCTATTGCCTTTTCTACTATTTCAATTATATCTTCTTTAGTATAGTCTTTGAGTGTTAAGCAATGTTTCATAGTTATTTGTTTAGTCGTTTTTGATAAGCCTCCCAGGCCACCTGCCTATACTCCTTTGCAGAAGCCAGCGGATTGTCTGCACCATAAATACCGCGACCTACTATAATAATATCTGAGCCAGCTTCGATCACATCAGCCGGCGTGGTATATTGCTGTTTTAGTGCATCATCACCGCCGCCCAGTTTTACGCCAGGAGTCATAATAATAAATTGACTATTATTTAGTTTTGAAAGTTTAGCAAGCTCCTCAACATTTCCACCATTACCAATAAAACCAATTACAAAATCTGAATATTCTTTTGCCATTTCCACCGCTTTTTTTGTATATTCATCTGTTGCCAAATTTCCCTTAGAACTCATTTGTGCTAAAAGAATTAATGCTCGCTCCTTGCCACTCTCTTTTGCCACTTCTTCCAGTCCCTCAATTATCCCGGGACCCGGTACAATATGTGCGTTAACCATATCTGACCATTCTACAATTTTGTAAATTCCTTTGCCATATTGCATTTTTACTGTGTTTCCAATATCTGCAAATTTTCTGTCCTCAAAAATTAGAAAGTTATGTTTTTTTGAAAGTGAAATTAGTTTTGAAACAAAATCATCACTGAATCCTTCTACTATGTCAATATGCGTTTTGAGTATGCATAGTTCCGGACCTATCTGATCAGCCAGTTCTAACACCAACCCAGCATCCGGCTCATCAATAGCCAATGCAACATTCGTTTGCTTTTCATCCATCAAGCGCAACAGCTTTGTGGCTACCGGATTTTTGGCGGAGTTTGCACGCTCAGTGTATTTTTTAATCATTTGTGACTCCATATTTGCTTAAATAGCCTTCCATTTTATCTTTGACTCTATCATCGATATATACTTGACCATCAACTTCCTGATTGTATAAAACATCTATCACTTCTCTTACTGTTACTATCGCTTTCACCGGAATACCGTATGATTTCTCAAATTCCAGTAACGCATCATTACCATCTTTATTCTGTTCCTGCCGATTAAATGCTATTACCAGCCCGGAGAAACTAACATTTTTGAAACTCTCTTTAACCATATTGACTGCATCTTCTTTTGTTTTTCCTGTGGTCATCACATCATCTATTAACAGTACTTTTTGCCCGGATTCCGGCTCATATCCTACAAAAGCGCTTTTATCTCCGTAATCTTTTATCTCCTTTCGATCAAATAAGTAGCCCTTATCCATACCAAAATCTTTTGCCAAAGCTAAAGAAGTGGCTACAGCTAACGGGATGCCCTTATATGCCGGCCCAAATATCACATCAAAGTCTATTACTTCTTCTTTAATTAGCGCAGCATAATAATAGCCAAGCT
>JAHJEX010000069.1 GCA_018825385.1 Patescibacteria group bacterium | reverse complement strand
TTCGCTCGTCCGCACAATGTGCTGCGCCTACCGCCGCTGTTGTCCTCGTCGCTCCGCGACATCGCACAACAGCGCCTATGCTCAATGTCGGTCTGACGACTCCGTCGCCATCCCACCACCGCGCATCAGGCGCAGCACATTGTGCGAAATTCTCTTTTGTGAAAAAATAAAAACAAGGATAATTTTGGCACTTTTTATAATCATTTAATAACTTAATTCAAAAACTATGAACAATTTATTTCTCATTCTTTTCTTGGCTTCATTGGTCGGTCTAATTGTCGGCTTAATAAAACCCTCGTCGCTTTCTCGATTTTTGAAAGAAAAAGCAACACGTAAAAATTCCGCTTTAATCCTTGGATCTGCGACACTGATTTTCTTTGTTTTGTTTGGGGCAACAACTGAACCATCATCAACAAACAATTCTCAAAATGTAGTTCAAAACAAACAACAAGAAGGTCAACAAAACCAAGTCGACGAAACTAAAACAACACAAGCCGCGCCAGTTGACTATGAAATTGTGGAAAGTGAAGATATAAGCATCAAGGCATTAGGCAACAAATCGCTTTCCGAATACACAGCTCAAGAGATCAGCAATCTTCCAACTAATAAAAAAATGGCTTATAGAATTGTTGTTTCTCCAAAAATCAAAGAAGAACAAGTACGATCCACCATTCAAAAAATCATTTCAGATATTACAGCAAAAGATGATGACATTGATGAAATAAGTTTACTTCTGTATAGCGACAAAGAGCTTGCAAGCGGTGCGTACGATGTAGCAATGGCAACTTGGGCACCTAGCGGTAAACTCGGGAATGTAACTCCTGAAATTGCTCAAAGTAATAATAGAACAACTTACGAAACAACAATTCAAATCAAAGAAAATCTTGAAGAGTACTTACAAAAGCGAGGAGAATCCGAAGATAAATTTGGATTTAGTGAAGAAGAAAGACGCGAAATTTTTAAAGAGATTATTTTTGCTGAAAGAAGGGCTACAAAAGAGGCTGATAAAATATATGTCGTTGATATTTCTGATCCAAATTACAAGCAAGAGAATATCATGAAAAATATCGACAAAAATCGAGAACTAATGGATAAATACAAAGCAGAAGTGAGAAATAAATATGGCATTACAGAAGATACAGAATGGGAAATAGTTAGCGAAGCTCTTGAAGAAATCTGGCCAATGGAATAAAAAGTGCCAAAATTGAATTAGATTTTTTTCACAAAAGAGAACATCGCACAACAGCGTGTATGCGGTTCCGCTACGCTCCACCCATATTGCTATCGCAACATCGCATACACGCAAACGTTAGGCGAAATAAATGATATTTTTCAATCTATATATTTGTAGCAATTTATTCTAAATAAAATATGGAAAAACCAAACGAAAAATCTAAAGATATGTTAGCTGAAACTACAGTTGATAATATATTTACTCAACTAGAAGCAAAAAAATCTCTCGAACAAGGAGAGAAATATTGGTTTGGTATAAGTGGTAGTTGGAGAAAAACTAATGAGGAAGTCGAAGAATCTGTAAGAGAAGCTGTCCGAAAAATTTTAAGTAGGGGTGGTGGCATTGTATCTGGTGGCGCTCTCAATGTAGATTTTTTTGCCACTGACGAAGCATTAAAAGTGGATACTACGGGTAATAGTATAAAAGTTTATCTGCCAGTCACGCTAGAAAGATACGCTACCCACTACAGGAAAAGGGCTAATGAGGGCGTAATAACTTCTGAACAAGCTGAAATGTTAATTGATCAACTTACTAAAGTCAAAGAAACTAGTCCTGAGGCATTAATAGAAAATCCTGATAACACAGAGGTTAATCAAAAAACCTATTTTGAGAGAAACACAGAAGTTATGAACGCTTCAGATGCCTTAGTTGCCTTTCAAGTTAATGATAGCGTAGGTGTTGAAGATACTGTCCAAAAAGCTTTAGAGCAAGATAAACCGGTAAGAAGATTAAAATATACAATAGAATAAATTGCTTATTTAATTTTTGAAAAATATCATTTACATCGCCCAACACCGCGTATGCGGTTCGCGGACTAAATAAAATATATGAAAATATACATTGGACATTCTAGTAGTTTTAACTACAAAAAAGAACTTTACGATCCTATTAAAGAAAGTTCTTTATTTTCAAAACATGAGTTTATTCTTCCGCATGATAATAGTAGTGAAGCTACTAATTCCAAAGAGCTAATAAAAACTATTGATTTATTAATTGCTGAAGTCTCCTATCCTTCTACAGGACTTGGAATAGAGTTAGGTTGGGCAAATTATCTAAATTGTCCTATAATCTGTATATATAAAAAGGATAGTGCAATACCTAATTCTTTGAAGATATTGACTAATAGATTTATTGAATATTCAAGCGCGGAAGAATTAATTAAAAAGCTAGAAAAAGAATTAGAATAACTTTTTAGTCCGCTCACCCAAACCCTTCGACTCCTAGCGTGCTCTGCTTCGCAGAAATATTAGCACGCTACTCGCTCAGGGCTTCGCATACGCACGTCTGTTAGCTGAAATATTCAGAAATTTTATCAAATAAATTAATAAAAACTTATGACAAATCGTGAAATGCCACAAAATGATCCGGAGACAAATAATAATAAAGCCGAAGTACTAGAAACTGTCCAAAGACTAAAAGAATACGTTGCTAATAATGACATAGTTCTAGACCACACTTTTGCTGATGGGTCTGCACTTGGTGAATTAGAAACATTTTTAAACGAGGTAGAAACAAATCCTGATAAATGGACAAGTAATAAAGTTAATGATGAATTCAAAAATCTTACTAATCGTTTAGCTGAACCCCCTTTATTTTAAGTAGACGTACTAGCTAAATAAAATTTCTGGCTACATCGCCCAACACAGGATTGCCGATTCGCGAGCTAGAATAAAATTATTTAGCATAAAATTATGAAAAAACATTTTATTATTATCTTACTAGCTATTTTAATTTTTCTA
>JAHJEX010000068.1 GCA_018825385.1 Patescibacteria group bacterium | reverse complement strand
GCCGGGCGCAACTTGGGAAGCTTATCGGGCCTTCCCATGCCGGGCTCTTCATCCGTATCGACGATCACCGGATCGCCCTTGCGCTGGGGAATCGAAACGGGCACGATTTCGTCGTGGAACCTACCGGCTTCGATAGCAGACAGGGCCTTGCTGTAAGAAGTTGCCGCGAAGGTATCTTGCGCTTCGCGACTTAAGTTGTGCTCGGTCGCACACAGTTCGGCATAGCTACCCATGTGCTTGTCGCCGTAGGGATCCCACAGACCGTCATGAATGATACCGTCCACCGCCTGCTGATGACCCAACCGGAATCCGGTTCGAGCGACTGGCAAGTAGTATGGCACCTGAGACATGCTCTCCATGCCGCCGGCAACTACAATGTCGGAAACGCCCAGCTGGATCCGCTGCATACCCAGCTCCACCGCCATCAGACCGGAAGCGCAGACCTTGTTGATGGTCATGGCGTGTGCTGAGGCCGGAATACCGGCGGCGATTGCCGCCTGGCGCGCCGGAGCCTGTCCCACGCCGGCCGACAGCACGTTGCCCATGATCACCTCGTCCACTCTGTCCGCGGGTACACCGGCCCGTTCGAGAGCGGCCTTGATTGCCACTGCTCCCAGTTGAGGAGCAGTCATCGTCGAGAGCCCTCCCTGGAAAGCACCGATCGGGGTACGAGCTGCGCCCACTATCACTACAGGTTTCCTGTCCATCTCTCGACTCCTTCGGTTTGAAGTTCTCAATGTCCTGTGCAAATATTGTCTTTAGAAGACATGATCTACCTTAGCAAAAAAGGAGATATTGTCAATCTTTTCGAAAATAAATTTTGAACGGGATCAATTCAAAAGCACCTCTCGGATGAGAGGCGCTTTTAATTTTCTAGTTTCGATGAAACTATACTTTGCTGACTTTGGTAGCAGCTTTGCCTTTAGGAGTATCAGTAACTTCGAAAGTGACAGCGTCACCTTCTCTTAGTTCGCTGAAATCAACTCCATCGAGCTCATTAGCATGAAAGAACAGATCCTGGTCTCCACCCTCAGGGGTGATAAAACCAAAATTCTTGTCAGTCAGCTTTTTAATGATTCCTTGCATAAACTTCGTAAGGAATGAATTAGCATATAGTAACTTCGAAATCCGACTATCTTTTCTATAATTACTATACTTATCCCACTTAATAACGGGATAATGAACCACTATTAACGCTAAAAAGATAGCAGTAACAGTTGCTCGCGTCCATAATACCATTATTGGTATATCTGTCAAGCTAATTTTTATTGTGCAGATTGACATAATTAAAATATTATGCTAAGCTCATCGGTCACGAATTCGCGTGACATGCTCTTTTCATGCAAACGATTCAGGGGAGGTGTACTCCATGCGTAACGATGAGACAAAGCTGAGACGTGTCCCCAGGTCAATGATGCCTGAGATTGTGAAACTCGCGGAAGTACATCTTCCTGCGATCAGAGGTAAGCCATTTGATTTGACGGGCGATCCGGTGGAGATATTGATCGATGCCGCGGTTCCCGAGCATGAACTTGCGAATGGTGTCATCACGACTATACAAATCGCCGCTCGTTATCTGTGGCTTAACCCCACCCGGGAACAAATCCAACAGCAAAGACCCTGGTGGTCACAGTCTGCAGTCGAAGACGTGTATCAGAATTATGTGAAACACGTGAAAAAATGGGGTCCGGACGACCTTGAACTCGTAACGCTTACGTTTGAACGCAGTCCGATAAGTGACAATTCTACGTCTCTCGATCCGATTCACTTTCACGTGGAGAGTATTTCTTATCGATCCGGTGCCACCCGCGAAGCTGTTCTCGACCGGATCGTGAAATGGAAGTGGGACAAGATTGCGCGGTATATCGTTACATACCACCGCACAGAAACTGTATTCCGCGGATTCGAGCGGTTAGAGGACGGGCGGATCATACTCTGCATCGATAGCTACCACCATTCCCTGTTTGAAGCGGGGAGAGACATACGCAAGCAACGGATAGATGGTAGCATCGTCCGACCGAGACGACAGTGGTCGCGCGTAGTCACGCCGAGTGTTCGAGCCATCACTGACGAACAGCGGTTCCACTACCAGATCATGGAAAAGAATCGCGGCTACCTTGATTGGGAGGTAAGCTGACATTCTTACAAAGTGTCAGCTTTTTTTATTGATCCTGTTATAAATTAATTTATGGCAGGATTGACTTTAAAACCAGTTTTGGTTAAACTCATTAACCCATGCGATTGATTGTATGTTAATGTAGATTGTTCCTTGCCACGTTTCTCAGGCTGTAAGAGCCCCACCTTTAAGGAGGTGACATGAACGAGTTCTTCGCCAACCAGGTGCTACTGACTGCGATGGCTGCTAATTTTGCAGCGCAAGGCCTGAAAGTGATTATTCCACTTATTGCCGAAAGGAAGTTTGAGCTGCATAGGCTGTTTGAAACAGGTGGCATGCCATCCTCTCATACAGCTGGGATCGTAGCGCTTGCGGGTGGAATCGGGATCACGCAAGGATGGGATAGTGCCTTGTTTGCCGTCGCCTTTACTTTTGCTGCATTTGTTATCTACGATGCGGCTAAAGTCAGGCAGGCTGCCGGTCAACATGCCGAGGTCCTCAACGGACTGATCAGAGAATTAGAACATCTCTTCGATAAGGACTTCAGGCCTCAGGCGTTGAAAACCCTGCTCGGTCACACCGTGCCACAGGTTATCGCGGGTGCCTTCATCGGACTGCTTGCGATATTCATTTCCTTCGGGCCATTCTAATGACACAGAATTGGCCTTTTTATTTTCCACAGACAATAATGCTATAATTGGTACATGATAATCCCAAGAAGAATAACCATATCTTTAATAGCATTGTTGGTAGCCAACTCAATTATTTTGTTAGCGTTACTATTAGGTTTTTTTTCTGAAAAAGAGTTATTTATTACTTTCACGATCGAAGGAGCGATTATCTGTTTTTATAATTACTTGAAGATTACTAGTAAAAAAAGTTTTAATCTTGATAGATTTTTTCTCTCCTCTCTTTTAAATAAAGAAAAGGATGATCGAAAAAATGTCATTTCATTTTTTCAACTCAACTATATTGTTTTTATTATGGCAAATCTTACCTTACTAATGATGATAATTTTTGCTGAAGAAATTGATTTTCAATCGTACTTTTATGCCTCACTATTAAGTTTAAGCTTTTTGATAAGTCACGGCATGTCTTTTAAACTGAACTTTTTCATTGAAGAAAGAAATACAACTTTAAATAGTCTATTCTTTGCACCATATAAACGTTTTGGTGTAATAATCCTAGCGCTATATGCCGGATTTTTATTTGGCAGCCCGGCAATGCTACTAGTATCAGCTAAAATACTATTAGACGTATTTTTTCATTTATGGGAAAGAAGAAATTTTGGAAAAAAGCAATCTGCGCCAGAACAGATGATGTGATATAATTAGATAGATGAAAATAACAAAAAATTTAAAGGTTCTGTATTTTCTAGGATTCATACTAGCATTATCAACGGCGTTTCCAGGATACATTCGATCAACCTTCTTAGAGGAATTTGTTAATATTCGTTGGGTAGGTTTGTTTTTCTTTGGTAATGCATTATTTGGCTTAATCGCCATTAACTTTTTCCCATACTTCATAAAAAAAATTAGCAACTATAAACTTGCTATTGTTATCATAATACTTCAGATTCTTGGTATTCTTCTTTTGGTTACCACTAACTCCGCAGTATGGGCTTTTGTGTTTTTCATAATTTCGGGGGTAACGGGATATTTGATATGGATAAATATGGATGTTTTTGTTGAACGTTTTACCACAAATCCCACAACTGGCCGAATAAGAACAGTCTACTTCACATTTATTAATCTTGGATGGGTATTTTCTCCGCTAGCAGTAGGCTATTTAATTGGAGAAGAAAATTATCGCCTAGTTTACATTATAGCCGTTGTATTTTTAGTAATAGCACTAGCTACCATTCTTTATAACAAAAAGCTATTAAGAGACCACGTTAAATACGAACACCATCATACATGGACAACATTGAAAAACATATGGAAGAACGCTAATCTACGTGGTATATTTTCCATTGCATTTTTATTGGAACTTTTTTATGCAGTAGCAGTAATTTATGTTCCCATTTATCTACATGAAACAATTGGGTTTGATTGGAAAATAATAGGCGCTATTTTTACTTTCATGCTTTTACCATTTGTTTTATTAGAGATTCCGGCAGGTATTTTTGCTGATAAATATTCTGGCGAAAAGAAAATTCTGTCTATTGGATTCATGATTCTAGTCTCTGCGGTTGCCTTGTTTTTCTTTACTGAATCATCTAGTCCATTTGTCTGGGCATTAATTCTTTTTATAAGCAGATGTGGTGCGGCATTGATAGAAGCAATGAAAGAATCATATTTTTTCAAGATCGTGGATGTAAAAGACATTGACTATATCAATTTTTTCCGTAATGTTTCTCCTTTGAGTTATTTGGTTGGTTCTGGATTAGCAATATTTGCTTTAGAATTTTACTCTGTAGAATACTTATTCCTCTTTCTAGCTCTCGTTTTACTTTCTGGATTCTATTTTACTTGGAAGATCCAGACAATAAAAAAATAGTGCTATACGAGTAGCCATACTCCTTGAAATAATCAAAGTTTTTTGCTTAATTTCAGAATACTACAACGAGGGAATTTTTAGTCTCCAGCGTGGTTCAATAATGCTTGGATTTTCTTCCAGAGAAATGTACGTCTCTTGATTAGCATATTGAATGTGATTCCACTTATTTCCATCACAATAGAACTGCTGGGCTATACTCCACAATGAATCTCCTCTGGATACCTCGTAAACTGATTCAATGCGTACATCTTCTCCTTCTGGATCATATTGTACGATTTGATTGTCAGATTGCGTAATAACTGCAGCCAGTGGATCAGTTTTTGCGCTTACTTTACCGCTAAACTCAGCTGCATCTAACCTGATATCATAAACTCCCGGATCTAACCCAGCAATAATCACTTGGAAATTTGCTGTGCCAGACGAATGATTGTCAACTAAGAAAGTATCCACCATCTTATCACCTGCATAAACCCGGATATTAGCATCATTCAATGCAAGTCCAAAAAGCACAATTGCCGGATTACTGCCATCCGTGACATATGATTTAACAATAGTAGGTGCCGGATAATCCGGCTCTATAAAGAAAGTGTGTGGCTCTGATTCAGGACTTACCACGCCATCACCATCACGCGCCCGTACTACAATGCTATGGTTTCCCCTGGTGAGAGACTCTTCAATGTAGTAATAGAAATCACCTGTTCCGCTAGAATGATTTTTCGCTTTAACAACCGCTACTAATTCCCGATCTACTAATATGAAAACATCATTATCAAATCCTGCGAGACCGGTGATTAACGGCCTTGTAGTATTTATGATTGTTTCACTTGCTGGAGTAATGATTGTAGGGACCGGAGGCGGAGTAGTTATGGAAACAGAAGGCGGTGCATCTTGCTCTGGCTCTTCCTCTGGTGTTGAAAATGTAGCATCTGCATCAATCGCCACAGAATTGCCGGTGCTTATTACCTCATAGTGATATTTTGTGTCGGGGGTAAGTCCGCTGATCAAAATTTCATGGCTAGTTACCAGTTCAGAATCATAGACTTCTCCTCCATAGTCAGTCGTTAAACCATATCGAACTTTAGAGTCCGACGCATGGTTTGTTGTCCAGGTAACTTTTACTGATTCAGCTGTAATATTTGCTACTTGTACATTCGTAATCACTGTAGCCGTTGCTTTTTGAGTAGTAACTGTTCGATCAGAGGTTTCTGCAGTATTGCCCGCCACATCTGTGCCAGTAAGTTTGAAATGATATGTCGTATCATCAGAAAGACCGGAGACAGTTACCTCATGCTGGGTTGTATACTCCGTACTTCCGACCGTTATATTCCCATAAGAATTAGTTAGTCCCCAATAAACATTACTGGTAGCAGGTTCATTGGTTACCCAAGAAACAGTAAATGATGCAATACCTGAATCAGTTGTTATATTTGAAAATGTTGGAGCAGTAGTATCAACAGTTATTCCATCACTAGTGACCGTTTCCAGTATTTCGTCAGCAGAATCATATGCTTTAACTGTGGTGTAATAAGTTGTTTCATTAGAAAGCGTCAGTCCGGTTCGTGTGTAGTTCGTACTGACTCCTACATTAGTATAACCAGCAATATCACTCCCGCCTGGTGACGTACCTATTGCGTAGGTAAAATATGCAATATTATCATATGAAATCGTGGACCAATTTGCTGAGAGCTGGGTTGTACTGTTGGTTACATCACTATCACCATTTAGACCATCGTTAATTCCTGAAAAGTAAGTAGTCCACAGTATGGAAGCGCCATTTAATTCTTTATCATTATCTTCACCGTTCTTATTTCCGCTTGATTGGACAAATGTCCAATTTATGCCTGAGCCATCCGCATTAACATTATAAACAACGTTTGAATCTGTACCATCCGCAGCAGAATCAAATACCATATTGCCAAAAGAATCCGTGGAAGTAATGCCACTTACAGTAATGTAACTTGGACTTGCGCCCGATCCGATATTATCAAAAGTTCCGTCAGAGAGTTCTGATACAGTAGCAGTAGATGCAATCTTTAATCCCGAAGAGTTAAGGTAGTCAAAATCATAATACTGAGCATTAAGGGTACCATTAATTGTCATTCCATAATTCCCCGACGAGATCCTGGACACCGTTGTGCGATTAGCGCTGGCAGACTGTCCTAAAATTTGAAGCGTATCAGTCTGATCAACTACATAGGTAGCATCATCAGCCAGCTTTATGACCGCTTGACGCTCATTACCTCCGGAAAGATCTGCCCCGTCAAAATCAGTAGCATAACTCCAGTATTCGTTGGTCCGAGAATTGCATGAACCATAGACATTTAGTTGGCCATCCGTTCCTCCGTGATCAAAAGCTTCCAGACAGCCACCGCTGTCTACAGTAACGGAAGAAGCAGAGGAACTCCACATTCCTGATTTTTCAGTAGCACCAATTCGAACTGTTCCGTAGGCGTCCCCTCCTGCAGATTTCGTATTTATTTCATCTAAGTTGGTGCTAGTACCATTGAGGTACAAAGTAGAACCGGTCCAGGTTGTCGCCGCACCGCCAACCGCATTTGTGAAATCATTCCCAACAGTAATGGTCACGCCGTCAACGGTGAGGTCATTCGCGTTAGTGAGGGCGAGGTCGTTCGCAACGGAGACGCTATCATTCTGGATCGTCCATCCACCGCCCGCATGGTCGAATGTAAGATCATAGAACGCTGAGCTTCCTGCATCGATCGTTTCCCCAGCGTCATCCGAATCGAACGTCACCTCCGCACTACCGTGGATAAAAGTGTCTCCGTTGTCCCAACTCCCGCCAATGGTAAGCGCATTGCCGTTTGAATCGAGCGTACCGCCGGTAAGGGTAAGATCATTATCGATATCCATTCCTGTCGAAAGGTCCCACTCAATAGAGTTCTCCGTGTCGTTGAATGTGACATCATAAAATGCGTCAGTACCCGTGCCATCCGCATCGATTGTCTTTGGACCCCCTGTTGTCGCATTGAAAGTCACCGTATTATCATCGTGCGTGTATGTGCCATCATTATCCCAGTTCCCCGCCACCTCGATCGGTTCACCGTTTGAATCAAAAATAGCGTTAGTGCTAATAGTGAGATTGCCGTTGACATCAAGAGGATTCACAGTGCTTGCACTAATTTCCACTGTTTTTGCAGTACCGTCACCAAGTGTAAGATTATAAAAATTGTGATCAGCAGTACCTGTTTCTGCAACATATATTGCTGCCGTATCATCCCCAATAAGTTGAAATGTTCCCCCAGTAGGAGTGAAGTTTGATCCATTAGCAAAATACACCGCTTTATTTGTTGCATGACCTATTCCATTAACTTCAATTGTCCCTCCCGATATTGCTTCTGCCCAGCCGCTTGCTACATAAAAAATAGCATATACACCCGGAGCCAGATCATTACTGCCAACACTTAATGTACCGTCCGTCATGGTTAATGTTCCACCAAATCCGACATACAGGTCGTCAACATCCACTGTATAATTACTCTCAATGTTAAGGCCACCGGTACTGTGCCCCAAATCCCAGATATCAATATCTGAATTCACATTAACAACCGCGCCGCCTGCCTTCTCGATGACAAGTTCTCCCCTAGCGGCAGAAGAACCAAAATAGTTACCGATTCCCGATACTGAAATATCCTTACTGACACTGCCGTCCATCACAAATACCGGATAGGTGCCAGTCTGTCCCATTTGGAACGTATTGTCATTTGTGATAGTAACATTGCCTGCTACGCTAAAAACACCATCATAAAGATATGAACCACCGTCATCACCAGAAACGGTAAAATCTCCCCCAACATCTAATAAGTCAGTTGATTGGTTCATTTCGATATTCCCGCCTGTTTTAGTGAAGTCTCCCGCAATCAGAGTATGTTGGGCATTTAAATCATATGTCCCATTTTGAATGGTGAAGTCGTTATCAATATCCGGATATGTACCAGTTGCCCGGACAATAGCTCCACTAGCATTGATCACAGTATCGTAAAAATTATCCGTGGCAGCGCCGGTTGAATCGATGGTCTGGACTCCGGAAGAGCCGTTGAAGGTTATTGTGTTGTTATCGTGCGTGTAAACATTGTTGTTGTCCCAGTTTCCCGCGACCTCAATTGGCTCACCGTTTGAATCGAGTGTAGCATTGTCTGAGATAGCGACATCGCCGTTAATGTCGAGCGGGATTGTTAATGCAGTGCTAATCTCCACCGTCTTCGCATTCGTGCCGTCACCGATCTGTAAATTGTAGAAATTGAAATCGGCCGCATCCGCTTCCGTTACGCGAATGACGTTTGACGCATCCGTCCCCATGAACTTCACCGTTCCCCCG
>JAHJEX010000067.1 GCA_018825385.1 Patescibacteria group bacterium | reverse complement strand
TAATTCAATAATATATTTATAAGGTTAGTATGTTATTTGATGATATCAAAGAATCGTTAAGTATAATAAGAGAAAAAGAACTTTATCCTAAAGTCAGAGTTGTTAATGGGATTTCAAGTGATCCAGAAATTATAGTTGAAGGAAAAAAAGTATTACTTTTTTGTTCTGGTAATTATCTTGGTCTAGCAAATAACGACGAAATAAAAAAATCAATAATAAATGGTTTAGAAAAATATGGTATTCATCCAGCTGGATCACGTCTGATTTCAGGAACCTTAGATATTCATGTTAAATTGGAAAAAAAAATAGCAGAATTTAAAAATACAGAATCGGCAATGGTTTTTACAAGTGGAACTATGGCAAATATGGGAGTAATTCCAGCCTTGATTAATTTACCTAACTTATCTGTATATGCAACAATAAAAAAGGTATTTAAAAGAAATGATGCTGCTGTTTTTAGTGACGAATTGAATCATGCAACAATAGTTGATGGATGTAGATTAGCAAATGCAAAGAGAACCATATACACTCATAATGATATGAATGATCTCGAAAAAAAACTTAGATCAAGCAAAGAAGAGAGAAAATTGATTGTGACTGATGGAGTATTTAGTATGGATGGAGATATTGCTCCATTACCTAAAATAGTGAATTTAGCAAAGAAATACGGAGCAAATATTATGGTTGATGATGCTCATGCAACAGGCGTGCTTGGTAAAAACGGAAAGGGAACAGTTGAACATTTTGGGATTACTTCAGGTATTGATATTCATATGGGAACTTTCTCAAAAGCATTTGGCGTAATGGGTGGTTTTATTGCAGGAGATCAAGAAATTATAGATTATCTAAGAATATTTGCTAGAACATATATGTTTACTGGAAGTTCATTTGGTTCTTTAGCAATGGGGATAATGAAGTCATTTGAAATAATAGAAAATGAAAGTGAAAGAAGAAAACAATTGTGGTGGAATACTGAGTATTTTAGAAGTAATTTACATAAAATGGGTTATAATACGCTTAATAGTCAAACACCAATAATACCAATTTTCGTTGGTGATGAAACTAAATCAATAGAAATGGCAGATGAACTTTTCGAAAATGGTATATTTGCTCCATGTGTAAGATGGCCATCGGTAGCCAAAAAAGAAAGTAGAATAAGATTCTCACTCATGACTACACATACAAAAGATAACTTGGACTATGCGTTAAATATTTTGGAAGATTTAGGAAAAAAGTATAAAGTAAATTAGATGTTATTAAAAAATGTAATTTTATTTGCGGGGGTGATTAACCTTTTATTAGGTTTAATTGTCTGGAAAAAAGTAACAAAGAGCAAAACTAATTTTGCTTTTAGTTTATTAGGCTTAAGTACAAGTGCTTGGGCAATATTTAATTATTTGTTTGAAACATTTCATACAAAATTATTATTGCAGTCTGCATATAGTTTTGGTGCATTAGTACCAACTATAGGTTTATTTTGGCTACTAAACGTAGGTAAAGAAAATTATAAAAAGAAATTAACCTGGCTTAGAGTAATTATCATTCCAATAAGTTTATTTCTATTTGTAATTTCATATGTAGATGGTTGGATTGTATCTGGTGAATATAATAATCTCTCAAATGTTTTTGAAATTAAAATTGGATCACTATATTATGTTTATGCTTTATGTGTCTTTATTTTAATATTATTTTTGCTTGCTATATCATATCTTTTACAGAAGAATTCTGAAGGTTTACAGAGAATCCAACTAAAATATATTTCTATAGGTATATGGAGCTTCTCATTAATTGTAATATTAGTTAGTTTCATTTTACCTTTATTTGGAATCATAAGATTTGCAAAATTAGATAGTCCTAGCTCATTGTTATTTGTTACTTTTTCGGCGTACGCGATAATAAGACATCGATTTATGGATATCCGTTTAATTATCAGACGTACTACAGTATATGTAGCAGCTACAATAGTGGTACTAATGCTTGGTCTCTTAATATATTGGTTTCAAGCAAATATTCTTAATAGCAATATTCCAGCTGGCATTTTAGGTCCGATAGTGTTATTAATTGGTATAATTATTTTTGGTCCCTTGAAAAATTATTTTAATCAATTTGCTAACAAATATTTTTTCACAAGCATTTATGATTACCAAAAGACTCTAGACAAGTTTTCTAGTGATGTAACATCCACTATTAATCTTGCAGAGGTGGTGGGAGTAACCATAAAAACAATCCAACAAACAATGCAAATAGATAATATTGGCTTGTTTGTAAAAAACAAACACTACCAGCCAATTGAAATATTTGGTTTTGACGAAAAAGAATTAAGTAAAATGGTCAGTAATCCCCGTTGTCGTAATTTTATAACTGAATTACGAAAGCCAATAGTATATGATGAATTAGCAGGTAATATTCGTGACTTTAAACAGCCCCAAGAAGAAATTGAATATACTAGAGAACAGATGAGAGGAATGAATGTTGCTATTGTTTTACCATTAGTTACGAAAGAGAATTTGATTTCTTGCGTCATCATGGGTAAAAAGATTTCCGGTGATGCTTATACTCATGAGGACATAAGATTGCTTGAATCACTATCAAACCAAGCAGCTATTTCCATAGAAAACGCCAGACTCTATAACGAAGTTGAAGGATTTAATCAAACGCTTAAGCGCAAAGTGGATGATGCAACAAAGCGCTTGCGTGAACTATTAAAAATTAAATCAGACTTTCTTACAGTTGCTTCGCATCAGCTCAGAACTCCAACCAGTATCGTACGCGGAATGCTTTCTTTAGTAATAGAAGAAAAGGACCTTTCAAGTGAAGAAAGAGAAAAATTTATTTCCCAAGCATATGAAGGGATTAACAGACTGGAAAGAATTATTCATGAATTACTCAATGCCACTGAATTGGAAGGTAAAAAAATGAAGTTGGATTTTAAGAAAACACGTGTTGAGGATACTATAGAAGAAATTGTGAGTAATTTATCACCATTGGCTGAGCAGTTAAAAGTTAAATTAGCTTTCAATAAGCCCATTCGTTCTATCTCGAAAACTCTTGCTGATCCTATAAAGCTTAAAGAGGCTATTACAAATATTATTGATAATGCAATTCACTATTCTGCAGAGGGAGAAGTAGAAATATCGGTGAGAAGAAAGCAAGACCAAATAATTATTGAAGTAAAAGACACGGGCATTGGGATGAGTAAAAATGACCAAAGAATGCTATTTACAAAATTCAGTAGAGGAGAAGGAATATTGCAGATACATCCAAACGGTACAGGATTAGGATTATTCATTGCAAAAAAGATGTTAGAGGCAATGGGTGGAACGATTACAGCAGAAAGCAAAGGTAAGGGCAAAGGAAGCAAATTTACATTAACTATACCTATTAAATAGGGCCAATTTGAAATCAAACCCCATTTTTGATATTATAACAACATAAATCATTATATTATGGCTTTAAAAGAAGAAAAGAAAATATTACTAGTTGAGGACGAACCAAGTCTAATTGCAATGTATCAGGCTGCATTTCGCAGTTCTTCATACGAGCTTCTGGTTGCTGCTGATGCCGCTACTGGACTGAAACTTGCGCAAGAAAATAATATATCTCTAATTCTTCTGGATGTTATTATTCCTGAGGCGGAGGGTAAGGTAATTGAGTTTAGTAAAAGGGTTGGATTCAATTTATTGGGACGTTTAAAAAAAGATCCAAAGACAAAGAGCATCCCGGTTATTACTCTTACAAATCTTGATAGTCCAGAAGATAGAGTAAAGGCCAGTAGTTTAGGGGCAGTGGACTATTTAATAAAGGCAAACTTTCTTCCTAAGGAAGTGGTAGAAACAGCCACCAAGATTCTGAACAAAAAATAAGCCCTATCTTGGGCTGATTGGAGCGAGAGACGGGAATCGAACCCGCGTTTCTAGCTTGGGAAGCTAATGTACTGCCATTGTACTACTCTCGCATGTTTTGCGGGCCTGTCCATTTTTTAATGTAATAGTCGGGAGCCTGCAATGTACCCGCACTTGTCTAAACATTAACATTATACTAGAATAGTATTTGAAATGACAAGAGCCAAAAACAAAATCATTATCGGGATTGCATTAGTAGGCCTGTTTTTTATTTGTAAAGAAACACTTGCTGTCGAGACTAGTTTGTATTTAGATGCGGATACGGTGGAAAAAGGATATACTGTTTCCCTGATCAATTCTCAGTTTAATGTGGGCATAGTTCCCGGTGTTCATAATCAGGGGTTCACAGTGAACTTATATCAGCTTAATCAGTATCCATCTTTCCCTAAAGACACAACCGCGGTAAGTGATGTTTATAAGTTTTCACTTGCTGATGTTCAGACTTCAGAACTTCAGTCACCAATAAACGTTACTGTTGCTTATGAATCTGATAACCAAACGCCTAAATATTTGTATTACTATAATGAAAGTGAAGAATCGTGGACTGAAATTGATGCAACATCTACAGATTCAACACTCAAAGGGCAGATCAATTCTACTACTGCAAAGGTTGTTGCACTGGAGAAGAGCGCTTACCGTGTTAGCTTAGATCAGGTAACTCTAGAGAAAGGTTTTACTGTACAAAATTCTGAAAATCCGAACTTTAAAGTTGGTATTTTTCCGAACACTATTAATCAACCTTCTACAGTAGTCTTTAAAACAGTTGAGCAGGGAGATGTAGCATTTCCGGAAGGATTAGAAAGAGTTAGTGATATCTATTCTTTTGAGCTTAAAACTGCAGAATCAGTTGTTTTTGAAAACCCTGTTGTTCTGAGTTTAGAGTTAACTAAGACTAGTGACTATAAAAAGGAAGTGTACTATTATGATAGTAATAGGGGCACATGGATTTCGTTGCCATCCCGTACTGCTCCAGGTGGAGATGAAATCCGCGCTTTCATTCATCTTAAATACGCAAAAGTTGTAGTTTTGCAGGACAGTAACTATATGGAAACCGGTTATGCTAGTTGGTACAGAAGTAGCCGGTATCCAAATGGAGCAGCTTCAAATGACTATCCATATGATGCTCGTCTAAGAGTCACTAACTTAGCGAATGGAAATTGGGTGGATGTTACTGTAGTTTCCACCGGCCCATTTGTTGAGGGGAGAATAATTGATTTAACACACACCGCTTTTAGCGCTATAGCTAATACATATATAGATGGAGTGGTTCGCGTTCAGGTTGAGGAATTGAGATAAATAATTATGATTAAACTCAGAGGCGTAACAAAAACATATCCCGGAACCCACGTTGCTATTAAGAACGTTAATTTGCATATAAAGCCCGGAGAATTTGTTTCTATTGTCGGTCAAAGCGGAACAGGTAAAACCACACTGGCTAAGCTTATAATTGCCGAAGAAAAGCCGGATAAGGGCAAGATAATTATAGGTGGATGGGATATAACAAAAATAAAGAATTCTGAAATACCTATTTTGCGCAGACAAATTGGAGTTGTGTTTCAAGATTTCAAACTCTTGCCTAAGAAAACAGTATTCGAAAACATTGCCTTTGCTTTACAGGTTAGCGGTGCACCGGGTAAAAAGATTAAGACAATTGTACCCCAGGTATTGAAGGTTGTAGGACTGGAGGACAAAGAGGATCGCTTTCCAGATCAGCTCTCGGGTGGAGAAAAACAGCGTGTAGTAATTGCGCGGTCATTAGTCCACCGCCCTAAAATTCTATTAGCTGACGAACCCACCGGGAATCTAGATGCAATAAATGTAAGAGAAATAATCGACCTATTGTTGAAAATTAATAAGTTTGGTACAACAATTATTCTAGTAACCCATAATACAGACATTGTTAATAGTTTAAGAAAAAGAGTTATTACGCTTGATCAAGGTCAGGTAATTTCTGATCAAAAATCAGGGAGATATATTTTATAAAACCAAAATGTTTTTTACCACACTTCTAAGAGTATTAAATTTCGGCTTTCAAAACTTCAAAAGGAATTTTTGGTTGTCTTTAGTTACTGTATTCATTTTAATTCTTACACTTTTTTCAATTAGCTTGGTGTTTACGCTCAATGTAGTTGCAGACAATGCTATTAAGTCAGTCAAGGAGCAGGTGGACATAGACCTTTTCTTTGATCCAACCGTCCCTGAAGACAAGGTTTTTGCAGTACAAGCATACTTGGAGTCAATTTCAGAAGTTAAGAGCGTGCAATACGTTTCAAAAGAGGAGGCATTACAAAGTTTTTCAGAAACGCACAAAGATGACCCACAGATTCAGGAGTCATTGCAAGAATTGGAAGAAAATCCACTTCCTTCTGCACTGGTTGTAAGGGCACAGCGTTTAGAAGACTATTCATCAATTGTGGTAGATCTGGATAATTCGGAGTATAGCCATTTAATATCGAGTAGAAATTTTGAAGATAACCAGGTAATAATTGACCGTTTAACCAGAATTACGGATCGCATTTACCAGTTTGGGATTGGTGTAAGTGCGATATTCATTCTCGTTGCTATTCTTGTAGTATTTAACACTTTGAGGATGAATATGTACACACAAAGAGAAGAGCTGGGTATTATGCGACTTGTGGGTGCACAGAATTTATTTATTCGGATGCCATTCGTTTTGGAAAGCGTGCTTTATGGCATACTGGCGAGCGTAATTACAATTCTAATTTTATTCCCGCTTCTTTCGGCGGTTTCCCCGTATATTGATTCTCTGTTTGAAGGATACGACTTCAACATGTTCGAATATTTTACTGCCAACTTTTGGGCAATGCTAGGTATACAAATATTCGTTTCGATTGTGATTAGTGTGATTAGTAGCATGATTGCAATTAGTAGATATTTAAGAGTATAGGATAGGATATTGACGTTTTGATTTTTTTTGGCTATCCTTCCATGGTCTGGAATATTGGGGAGTAGCCCCGACCATTTGTTGCACAAATGTACGGGCAAGCAAGTGGTTGATAGAATTATTTCAAACATCTCACATCTTGCCTCAATCCAACTTCTATAATTGGGGAGTAGCCAAGTGGTAAGGCAACGGGTTTTGATCCCGTGTACCGGGGGTTCGAATCCCTCCTCCCCAGCCAGAAAATTTGCGAAGCAAATTTTCTGTCCCGAGCGTAGTCGAGGGACCCGATTTAAATAAGTATCGTGCAAACAAGGCACGTTGTTTTTTTATTGGTTTGGATTCGAACGGGCAGAAGCGAGGCAAACCTGAACGAAGTGAAGGTGTGGTCGAGCGTCGATCAAAGCGAGGAACGCAGCTTTGATCACTGCCCCGGACAACGACCCTGAGCGAGCGAAACGAGTCGAAAGGGGAGGCGGAAATCCCTCCTCCCCAGCCAGAAAATTTGCTTTGCAAATTTTCTGTCCCGAGCGTAGTCGAGGGACCTATTAGTGTAATAACAGAATCAATGTGGATTAAACACATTGTTTTTTGTTTATGGGGATTCGAACGGGCAGAAGCTTACATTCGTTACTTTCCTCGTTTTCGTTTGGATCTGTTTTTAATCTACTCGATATAGATCGCGGACTGGTTTTAGTGATATAATGGACATATGAACTTCTTTTTCAAAAATAAAGCTATCATTATTGAAATAATCGTTGCTTTGTTTATTGGCTTTATTATTCTTAAGGGTAATATAACTGAACCAGTTTTTAAACTATCTGAAACAAACACAAATACTGATATGGCAGAAGAAAATATTAATGTTGCTATCGAGGCTGAACCGAGCGATTCAATAGCAACCCTAATTGCTGTAGGAGATATAATGCTTTCGAGAGACGTGGATACCAAGATTCAAAAATATCAGGATTACACTTATCCTTTCCTCAAAACAGCAGACCTTCTAAAAAGTTCCGATATCACATTTGGAAATTTAGAATCTCCGATAACTCCGGGCAGAAAGATCAATACAAATGAAATGGTATTCAGAGCTGATCCAGAAGTAGTGGAGGGATTGAACCTTGCAGGATTCGATATACTGTCACTAGCAAACAACCATTCACTCAATTTTGGCAAAGAAGGTTTGAATGATACTTTTGAATATCTAGAAGAATCTGGAATAAAATATACGGGAGCAGGGAAAAGTATTTCTACTTCATATTTACCGGTGATTACGGAAGCACAAAATATAACTTTTGCTTTTTTAGCTTACAGTTACTCTGGCAATGCATTGACTGCCTATGATTCAGATGAATACGATCCGACAGTAGCATTTATGGACACAGAAAAAATGATTTCTGATGTTACGCAAGCGAAGCAGTTAGCTGACTTTATTATTGTTTCAATGCACGATGGGTATGAGTATCAATTTACACCAAATCAACATCAAAAAAACTTTGCATATTCAGCGATTGATGCAGGAGCTACTCTGGTAATAGGTCATCATCCTCACGTGGTACAAACAATGGAGCAATACAATAATGGATATATTCTGTATAGTTTGGGAAACTTTGTATTTGATCAAATGTGGTCTCAGGAAACGAAAGAAGGATTGATTGCTGAAATTACATTTTCTAAAGAAGGGATTGAGCGCTTTGAATTTTATCCGGTAATTATAGAAGACTTCTCTCAACCACGATTTGCAAGCACCGAGGAGGAAAAAGAAATAATCGACAGGTTAAATTTTGATTATCAGTTATAATAGCTTGATGTAGTTATTGTAATAATTTTGTGTTTACTAAAACCTTGTGATACTATTTGAATATGCCGTTGATGAATTACTTAAATCAGAAAATTTTGTAAAATAATGGAACAAATAAGAATCAACAAATACCTAACTCAAGCCAATTACTGTTCACGCAGACAGGGAGATCGGCTAATTGAACAGGGGAGAGTTAAAATCAATGATAGAAAAGCAAAACTTGGTGACAAAGTGTCATCAAGTGATGTCGTGAATGTTGATGGTGAAGATATTCAAACGAGTAATGCTGATAAAGTGTATTTGGCTTTCAACAAACCCGTGGGAGTTATTTGTACAAGTGATCCAAAAGCAAAGGATAATGTAATTGACGCTGTTGGATATCCTGAAAGAGTATATACCATAGGGCGACTGGACGTTATCAGTTCCGGTCTTATTCTCCTTACTAATGATGGTGAGGTAGTGAATAAGATTCTAAAAGGTCAAAACAAGGTTGAAAAAGAATACCAAGTTGAAGTGAGCAGAGATATATCTGAAAAGTTTTTGAAAGTGATGCGCTCTGGTGTTTACATAAATAAGTATAAAACACTGCCCGCTAAAGTAAAACAAACTGGCACTAGAGCGTTCTCAATAGTGATTGTTGAGGGAAAAAAGAGGCAGGTTCGACGGATGTGTGAAAAGCTTGGTTATGATGTATTCAAACTAAAGCGAGTTCGAATAGGAAAACTTGATCTGGGAAACTTGAAGGAAGGAACTTACAAAAATATTTCACTGGAAGAAGTAATATAAAAGGAGGGACAATGGAAATTTCAAGCTCAGAATTTTTAAACAACGGAATGATGCCGTCAAAATATACCTGTGATGGCGAAAATATAAGCCCCCCGCTAAGAGTTTCTGAAATACCGACTAGTGCTAAGAGTTTGGCAATAATAAACGATGATCCAGATGCACCTGCGGGTGACTGGGTACATTGGGTTGTTTGGAATATTGATCCAGACACAATGGATATTGTTGAGAATTGCGTAATGGAGGGGGCAGTAGAGGGTAAGAATGATTTTGGTGATAATGGTTATGGCGGTCCTTGTCCTCCTTCAGGAACCCATCGATACTTTTTTAAGGTTTATGCTTTGGATAGTAGAATTGACCTTGATAAATCACATGGTAAAAAAGAGTTGGAAGAAGCAATAAAGGGGCATGTGCTGGAACAGGCACATTTAATTGGCCTATATGCTCTTCAATAGCATGAACAAAATAATTGGAATTTATAAAGAAAAAGGCCCAACTTCTCATGATGTTATTGATCGGCTAAGAAGAATTACAGGGATAAAGAAAATCGGGCATGCCGGAACTCTGGATCCTTTAGCAGAGGGTGTTTTGGTGGTGGGGATTGGAAGGGAAGCAACTAAGCAGTTGGGGAAAGAAGTGAAAAAAGAGAAAGAATATTCTGCAACTATTAAAATGGGGGGGACTAGTACGACAGATGATGAAGAAGGAGACAAAACAGTGAAAAAAGTAAAATCAATTCCAACCAAAAAACAAATTCAAGATGCTACTAAATTATTTGAAGGAAATATAAAGCAAATTCCTCCGATCTTCAGCGCCGTAAAGGTTGGGGGAAAAGAGGCGTATAAAATGGCAAGAAAGGGCAAGGTAGTGGAATTAGGACCAAGGGATGTGGAAATAAAGAAAGTAGAACTGATTGATTATCGGTGGCCTCTTCTTACAATAAAAGTTATAACGGGGCCCGGAGTTTACATAAGATCACTTGCAAGAGATATTGGCGAAAAACTTGGGGTGGGAGGGTATTTGAAACAGTTAAAACGCACTAGAGTAGGAGAGTTCTCAGAGAGTAATGCTTTGACATTAGTACAGTTTGAAAAACAATATCGTAAAGAAAATGTTTAAGAAATACTTTTTTATAATTAATCCAGTTGCCGGGAAGGGCAGGAAGCTTTCGTTTATTCCTGAAATCCAATCATTTTGCAAAAAGCACAACCTTGACTATGAAAAAGTTTTAACAAAGGAACCAAAGGAAGCAACAAAGATTGCGCAAAGAGCCGCGAAGAACTATGAGGTAGTGGTTGCGGTTGGTGGTGACGGTACAATTAGTGAAGTGGCAGGCGGTATTTATGAAACATCCGCAGTTTTGGGAATTCTGCCGACCGGATCAGGAAATGATTTTGCACCCACGGTTGGGATATCAAAAAATTTAAAGAAAGCCCTACAAACGCTTGTTTATGGAAAAACAAGACATGTTGATTTAGGCAAAGTAAATAGCGAGTATATATTTGTAAACGGTATGGGTGTAGGGTTTGATGGTGAAACTGCTGCCCGGGTAAGAAAATTTCTAAAATATATTCCTGGATATTTAGGATATTTACTAGCGGTACTTCGGACCTTGGCAACATATAAATCAAAAAGTGCCAGGATTAAACTAGATGGCAATGTCATAGAACAAGAAAAATTCTTTCTCATAGCAACATGCAATGGAACACAGTACGGCGGCGGCTTTCGAGTAGCACCCTCAGCAAAAATAGACGATGGACTTTTTACAGTCTGCGTGGTGGATCAGGTGAGCCGCCTGTATGCCTTAAGAAATCTTCCTAAATTTACCAAGGGAGTTCATATTAAGCTGCCCGAAGTGCATACGCTTACCGCAAAAAAGGTTACAATAGAGTCGGAGGATAATCTTCAGGCACAATTGGACGGTGAGTTGCTGCCTTTGATGAAAACGTTTGAAATAGAGATTCTTCCGGGAAAACTAGCAGTTTTATCAAATTAATTCCAAAAATATCATCATGAAAAATCCCATAGTAGTATCTGGCGCTGTTATTGTAGAAGGCAACAAAGCATTACTTAACCAGCATGGTGATACTGACTTTTGGAAATTCTGCGGAGGAAAGGTTGAAGATATTGACAAAACCCTGATTGAAACAGCGAAAAGGGAAGCTATGGAAGAGTTAGGTATAGAGATTGAAATAGAAGACCCTGAACCGTTTATCGCATATGACAAAACAGAAATTAAGGATGGTGTGTTTGATGTAAAACTAATACACTATTTTGCCAAAAGGTTAAATGATATTAAGCCGGGATCTGATATAAGGAAATGGGGTTGGTTTGATGTAAATGATCTACCTAAAAATGTTGCACCAAATGTAATTCTGGCTTTGAAACATTTCAAATTTCTAAAAAAAAATCCCTACACGACCGAGGTCATGTAGGGGAACGAATTATGGTGTGAGGCCTACACCACTTACAGTGAAAACTGGCGTCTTTTTAGATAGACCTACTATTCTGGGTCAGGTACGACTTGTCTCCTCGAGCTTCGGTACTGCCCGACGGTAGATGGCGAGCAGGATGACAGAAGTGATGCCAATACCCGCACAGATCAGCCAGTAGAGGTAAGGCTTGTAGTCTGCCCAGAGTTGCTGGTCGAGTTGTGAGAGGTCAACACCCCGGTTTTGGAGTTCCACGCCCAGCCTCGTCAGGTTCATCGTCTCGATGTCTGGCACCTCGCCAAACTGTCCCGTGAGTGCATTGCGGTACATCGTTACCTTATTGGCGAAGTGACCGTACAGGCCGACGAGTTTGCCACCGAGGAAGAACCCGCCAGCGACTGAAAAGAACATGTACCCCTGGTATGTAGCGACTTTGTCCGGAGGGGCGATCTTCGCCATGAGTTCATTGCTCTTGGGGTTCACACATATCTCGGCCGAGGAGAAGACGATGATCAGGGACATAAGCAACCAGAGTGACAGACTACCCGTGGCTACGGGGGAAGTGAACGCGAGCGCGGCAACCGAAAGACAGAGAATGAGGATCGCCGTGTTCATAGTCTTCAGGATCCTATACTTCGCGGTGATACTCGTTAGCCAAACCGACAAGCAGACTATGGTCACACCGTTGAGGTTGATCAAGTACTCCGCCTTCAGCTGGCCGGCTGACGTCCAAGCATGCGGGATGAAGGGTAGCGCGGCGAGTGCTGACGTATCGGCCCACTCTGTGATCCAGAGCGACATGGTATTGAAGAACTGGACGTAATTAGTCCAGTAGCCAACGAGGATAAGTAGCAGGATGCTCAGTTTCGGATCACGGAGGTCTGTGACCATCTCGCGGAGTTTTTTGCCTAGCGGATCGGTGCCCTGACGTGGCGGCTCCTTGAAGAAGAACAGCGCCCAGAAGAACATCACCACCATGTATCCAGCCGCAATGTAAAACAGCGTGTCCCAATTGCCACTGACCTTCTCGCCGGTCGCCTCGTCAATTACGGGACGGAACGTTCCTGCGATGATCGGACCAAAGACACCGCCTAAGTTAACAACGGCGTAGAAGATTCCGTATCCTACTGACCGCTTCTCATTACTTTCCTTGGTTGTCTGACCGATCGTGGCCGAGATAATCGGCTTGAACATGCCGGCGCCAAGGGCGACTAGCATGAAATATCCGAAGAATGACCAGTAGCCAGTTGCCGTACTGCACAGGTAGTATCCCGCACCCAGTACGACGAAGGATGACAGTAGCATGCGCTTGTACCCGATCTTCTCGCCGATGGTGCCGGTGACTAGCGGCACGAAGTAGAGGAAGAACGGTACCACACCCAAGATCGTTCCGGCTTGTTCGTGGGTAAGGCCCAGTGCTCCTTCGTTGATGTTACCGGTCAGGTACAGACCGGCAATTGTGAAATATGAATACCACGCCATCCTTTCGATTAGTTCCATAAAGTTGGCAGACCAGAATGTTTGTCCGAAATTCATGGACAGAAATCTCGGTTTTCTCATTAGGTAACTCCTTTTACACTACTGCGAACAGCAGGCAAGAAGTGAGTTCACATGACATGATGGTTTATGGCCTCATAACCATGCATGTCGCTTATAAATCAAGGTACAACAGTTTTTTAGCTTAGCAAAATTTTGGATATTTTGTCAATAAAAAAACCCCGCGGATTGTTAAGTCCAAGGGGTGTGGGCGGAATAGGCCTCCGCTAGGCCGTTAGACGCTTAAATATGGGTTTTTAGAACGTGATTCGGAATAAGGACGTTACGAACCCCCTCTTCTTTTCGTTGTCCTTCCACGACGTGCATCGTAATCCGTGTAATAGTCGCGCCGTGGAATCTCTTCGAAATGTTCTCGAATTCATTCCCAACAATACTGGCCACCTGCATCCAGTAGTTACTGTACTTTGCACGCAGTGCCCAGATACGAACATATTCTCGCCAGTTGCCCATTGAGAGGTAGATACGGAAGTCACTCTCAGTATGCTGGGTGTAATCGTACTCTTCAGTGTCGATTTTCCCGGTCAACGTATCGCGTAGTATCATCTCCTTGGGAAGGAATGATGGTCTATGCTCGAAAACGATCCGCACGGTCGTCTTAACTGTAACCTCCTGTACTGACATGGTAACCTCGCTTATTAGTCATTCCTCTGTCTAGGCCATGAACAGTTCGGGGTGGTAGCAGAAGAAGACGAACCACGCCGAGTTGGCGGTACACATGCGATAGTACTCGCCGTTTGGGCCAATACCAGCCGCGATTCGCTTGAGCAGCGTGGGTACGTCGATGAACTCTGCCTGGTAGATCGGCTCGCCGCGTTCCGACTTGATGGCGTCCAGTGCCTTCAGGTCTACCTGCACAAACAGCAGGTCGGACCAAGTGGCCACGAAAGTCGGATTGGGGTTGTGCCAGGGGCACGACGGCCTTTCGATGCCCAGAATTACCTGAGCGCCGGATTCCTCGCCCGTCTCGCGGCAGGCCGCCTCCTCCGGTGTCTCAAACTGGTCAACGACATCATCGCCGAACAGCTTGCGGGTGTTGAACCCCATGACGATCTGGCCGAACACGACCGGATCACAGGGTTCGCCTGGCTCTAGGCGGGGATCGTCGGCATGCGGCCGTGGCTGAGTGATGACAGCCATCTTGACGGTGCCGTCATCCTCGATGCCGTAGGCGACAACGTTGACGTTCGGGGCTTCCCGATATTCGGGCCGGTCGAACACCGGCTGACCGTCATCATCAACGACCACCACGCTTCGTACTGAGCCAAACGGTGAAATACACTCCCATCCGACATCCGCTGCATGTCCATCTGGAGCCGGATCATGCGGCGGTCTGGTATATAGCCTCCAGCGGTTCTTGTTGCCGAAAAAATCGCTGGTATCGTCCGGACTACTCCGAACAAAGCTTACGGGTCTTGTCGCGGACATTGATTTCTCCTTTCGCCGCGAATTTCTGAAGTATGTACGAACTCACTCTCATTGGTGTCTTATAAACATATACCCAAACGAGTATAACACCTTATAACAAATATGTGATTTTGTCAACCCTGTTGGGTAATGTCCACACACATATGGCGGTTTTCTAGGGAAGTGACTATCCTAGATAAATATGTGTACTATTATGCCAAAAACAATCAAAGAAGAAAGATTAAGATGGGTATCACCCATAGCAAATAAAGAGATTAAGCTTATTGATGTTGCCAAAGTTTGCCCTTACAGCAAAAGAAGTTTGGAAAGATGGGTAGCAAACTACAAGCAGTTTGGCAAGGCTGGTTTAGAGCCAAAATCAACAAGACCAAAGACTAATCCAAAAGAAACACCAATAAGAATAAAAGAAAGGATAATTGAGTTAAGAAAAGAAACAAAACGATGTGCTTTGAAACTAAAATGGCAATTGGGAAAAGAAGGATTCACAATTCACAAAAATACGATTCAAAAGATAATCAAGAAAGAGGGCTTAGTAAGAAAATATAGAACCAGAAAGCTAAAATACAGATATATCAAGGTCCCTCTCGGAAAAGGAGAACTAGTGGAGATAGATGTTAAATATGTGCCTGATTTTGTTGAAAACAAACAGTATTACCAGTTTACCGCTATTGATTGCGCTTCCAGGTGGAGATATTTGAAAATCTATGATAACTATTCAAACTCTGATTCAATAGATTTTCTTCAAGAATTAATTAATCTTGCTCCATTCAAAATCCGAGCCATTAAAACAGATAATGGCAGTAATTTCACCAACAGATATACTGGTTATCTCAAAAGTTCAGACCCAATAAACCCGAGACTTCATGACCTTGATATTTTGTGTCAAAGACCAAATATTATCCATTACTTGATTGATCCCGGTAAACCGGCACAGAACGGCAAAGTGGAAAGAAGTCATCGCTCGGATCAGGAAACATTTTACGATAGAAACACATTCAGAACATTAAAAGAATTGAAGAAGAAAATTAGAATCTGGAATGAAGAATACAACAATCTTGAGCAC
>JAHJEX010000066.1 GCA_018825385.1 Patescibacteria group bacterium | reverse complement strand
TATCTTGCCAATCGTACTTACAGGCACGCTTAACCCTTGTTTTTCTAGTTTCCAGTGTAGTTTCTTTGCACACAATTTAGTCTTCTTTCTAAGTTCAATCACTCTTTCCTTTATTCTTGTGGGTGTTTCATTAGGTTGTGCCTTAGGGGCTGTACTCTTAGGTACTAATCCATCTTGACCACTTATTCAGTATGTTCTTAACCACCTTTTTAATGTTCTTTCGCTGTAGGGAAAGAGTATTAACACATCCTTTAGTTTAACCTTACCATCATCAACCATCTTAACCCACCTTATTCTCTCTTCTAATATGTTCTTTGGCATATTTATACACATTACTTAATAGTAGTAGAAAGTGCCAAATGTGTTTAGACATTACCTTAGTTTATTGACTATTTGAGCTTTATTTTATATAATAGAGCCGTATTTGGAGCTAAAATAAAGGAATAGTCCTTTCTCGCTTGCATCGCTCGGAAACATAAGCACAAGCGCTTCTGTTTCCTCGCTATCCTCAGCAATAAAACAAACATAAACAGCTAAAATTAAGATGTCCTGCCAACTTATCCATTTGAATATTGGAGCGAGGATGAGCTAAATTGGTGGGTTTTTTGTATAGAAAATTATAATTATAAAGGAATATAAAAGGATGCAACATATAGAAGAATTCATGGATGCATTTTCTAAAACAGGGAGATACCCCCTTTTTCGTCAAATTGAAAGATACGGTACTAATCCTACTGTGGTCATTGAAGGAGATGAATATATTATGTTTGCTTCAAATAATTATCTCAGTCTATGTAATAATAAGAACGTAATTGAAAGTGCTACGAATGCGCTTAATACCAATGGGTTAGGACCAGGTGGATCTAGGTTTTTGTGTGGGAATATAAAAATATTAGAGGAATTGGAAAGAGAAATTAGTGATTTTGCTGGCGTCGAAGATACAATTACATTTCCAACAGGTTATATGGCAAATATGGCTGCGATATCAGCATTGGTTGGTACATTTATTGGTGACCAACCTCATAAGGTAAATTCTGCAGTGGTCTTTAGTGATAAAAATAATCACATGACTTTAGTCGATGGAATAAGGATATCAAAAGCAAAGACAGTAATCTATCCCCATCTTGATTATGAATTTCTTGAAAGAGAATTGATAAAGCATGAAGAATCGCATCCAAAATTAATAGTAGCTGAAAGCGTTTATAGTATGGATGGCAATGTTGCTGACATTAATTTAATACATAAGCTGGCAAAAAAACACAATGCAATGCTTATGATTGATGATGCACATGGAATAGGAATTTTGGGAGAAACTGGTGGTGGCGCGCTGGAACACTTTAAATTGAAAAACAAAGTAGATTTGATAATGGGCTCATTTGATAAAGCTCTCGGTGGTATGGGTGGGTATTTAGGTGGAAGTAAAAAACTTATTAAGTATTTAAGAATAGCTTCAAGACCGTATATATTTTCTTCTTCTATTCCCGCAGTTATGGCAGGAGGTTTGATAGAATCAATTAAAATTTGTAGACGAGATAAAAAGAGAAGAGATAGACTAATGAGCAATGCTAATTATTTGCGAGACAAGCTGAAATCACTTGGTTTTAAAATTCTAGGGAATACTAAATTACCTGTGCTCCCAATACTAATTGGTAATGACGAGAAGTGTAAATTATATTCTGAAAAACTATTTGAAAGAAAAATATTTGCTCCTGCAGTTATTTGGCCGGCAGTACCAGAAAACCTTGCGAGACTAAGGGTTACTTTGATGCATGATCATGAAAAAGAACAATTAGATTATTTTGCCGAATCTCTTGTTAAAATAAGAAAAGTAATTGATAAGTAATAAGTAATATGGGCAATATTATTACATTATTAGCGGCATTAGCAAATCTACTGTTAGGAATTGTTGTAATCACAAGAAGGTCAAAGAGTCACTTAAACTACTACTTTGCGTTATTCTCATTTTTAACGTTTATTTGGGTACTTACAAATTATCTTTTTACTGAGTATCACAATATTATTATTTTGAGATCTCAATATGCAACTGGTGCTGCTATCATTCCGCTTTCACTAATATGGTTTGAATATTTATTAAGTAAAAAACCAAGGAAATCGTTTATATTTATAATGCTTTTTACGATGACCTTCTTTTTGGTTTTCCCTTTTATTAATGGCTATATTGTTGGGGGCTTATCGGTGGGTGGAGGAGGCGAATATAGCTCCTTTGAACTTGGATCCTTTTTTGATTATTATAGTATTTTAATACTGATACTGTTTGTCTATATGATTGTGAGGTTAGTAATTGGTGTGAGGAACAATGTAGGTATTAAGAAAATCCAACTAAAATATGTTTTACTTGGTGCAGGTCTTTATGGAGGTGTATCAATGATATTTAGTTTTATTTTACCGTTTTTTGATTTACGTCCGATTGCACCAATTGATGCGCAAAGTTCACTGTTTTTTGTCGGGTTTTCTACATACGCAATTATAAAGCATCGTTTTATGGACATCAGGTTTGTTGTAAGTCGCTCGTTGATTTATATAATATTGGTATCTTTAGTAACAGCGTCATTTACTTTTTTGTCATATATTACTGCAACTGTATTTAAAGAAGTAAAAGGGTTTAGTGTAATCGGAGTAACATTTATAGTATCTTTAATCATTGTCATAACTTTAGAACCTCTAAAACGATACATAGCAAAAAACACTGACAAAGTATTTTTCAGGGGCAGGATTGACTATCAGCACTTGCTTTTGATGTTGAGTGAGATAATTAGTCTGGAAATTGATTTAGAGAACTTAACTAAAGCGGTAACAGAAAATTTGACACGAGAATTGAAATTAAAACACACTATTTTGTTTCTCCCCAACAAAAGTGGCGGAGGGTTTACTGCGGTAGCGGATGGAGGAAAGAATATGGGAACCCGCATTACCAAAAACCACCCTCTGCTGGCTTATCTTAGGAAATATCGTGACTTGATAGTGGTGGAAGAAATGGAACGCGAAATTGCTGATATGAAAGAAGGTGCAGACAGAAAAAAAAGGGAGCTGATCATGTATCGGCTGGAAGATTTAGAGGCTTCTTTGTGTGTGCCTGTCTTTGTGGAAGGTGAACTGAAAACAATTTTGATATTGGG
>JAHJEX010000065.1 GCA_018825385.1 Patescibacteria group bacterium | reverse complement strand
GGCCTACTTGTCTAGCGCTCCAACCAGATCGATATAGTTTAACCGCCTCTTTTCTAACCATTGGCATATGGGGATTTGTTGTATATGGCATATTCATAACAGTATACCTTAAGGTGGTGCCAAGCTATTGAACCATAACAGTGGGGTTGACAAAAGTTTTATAGTGTGGTAGTATTGATTGTTAAAAGAAAATATCGTAATATTAAAGCATGTTTAAATAGTAACTTCAAAAGTATGTCGAAAAAAAAGATTTTAGTAATAGAGGATGAAAAACCGCTTATTAATGCACTTTCTGCAAAACTGCAAAATGAAGGATTTCAAGTCGTTGAAGCAAATGATGGAAAATCAGGACTAAAAGCCGCTCTAAAGCATAAACCTGACTTAATATTGCTAGATATTATTCTACCAAAAATGGATGGAATAGGTATTCTGGAGAACCTAAGAGAGAATGCTTGGGGCAAATCTGCAAAAGTGATAATTCTAACCAATTTAAGCGACTGGGATAGCACAAAAAAAGCGGTTAATTTGAATGTACACGACTATCTTGTAAAATCAGACTGGAATATAAAAGACGTAGTTAAAAAGGTCAAAAGCAAACTCAAGTAGATAATTCCATAAGTAAGAGAAAAATGAGTAGAGGAATAACAGATTTTGCTAAAAAGACAAAGAATCGATTAACCTACCGATCGGCTGTGTCTTTGCGTACGGCAAAGTCTTATTTCATTCCTCATGAAGATAATGCTCACAAGCCGTTTATTATTAGACCGGGTGCTCTGAGATTTTACAGTGTCGTGCTGATAATCACCAAGCTAGCGGTAACCGGGTTTATGTACGCTTCTTATCCTTCCCCAGCATTTTTTTCCAGTGCTTCCTCGACAAATATTGTGAATCTGACAAACAGCTCACGCCAAGCAAATGGTATGACCGATCTTGACGTGTCGGAAGAATTAAATCTTGCCGCTTATCAAAAAGCGCAAGATATGGTTAATAATAATTATTTCAGTCACGAAAGTCCTTCTGGAGCTCGATTCTGGAATTGGATTATTGGTGCCGGATATCAATACACCACGGCAGGTGAAAACCTGGCTATGGATTTTAATTCAGCAGAAGCAGTTCACAATGCCCTGATGGCTTCTGCTACTCATCGCAAAAACATTTTGAATGCTAATTTCACGGAGGTTGGAATTTCAATAATCTCCGGAAAAATAAACGGTAAAGATACAACCGTTCTTGTTGAAATGTTCGGTAATCCAAAAGTTGCTGTGGTAGCACCGGAACCTGAACCACAGCCTGTACCAGAACCCACACCAGAGCCAACCCCTCCTCCTCCACAAAATGTTAATTCTGCAACGACCAATACTGCACCAGAACCACAGCCTGCACCAGAGCCTGTTTATACCGCAGAAATTGTAAGTAAAATGGATGATTCATTAAATATCAAGACTGCAGAAGAAGTTGAATACTGGGTCGATATTAAAAATACAGGAAATACCACCTGGCTTTCCTCTGGTGATAATTTTGTTGCATTAAATGTGACTGATCCCGCTGGCAAAGAAAGTCTGTTTGCATATTCTTCATGGTTAGAAAAATATAGACCAACAAAACTTACAGATAACATTGCCCCAAACGAAACTGCAAGATTTTCTTTTATGCTAAAAGCACCTATTGAAGCAAACGTATACGAAGAATCTTTCCAGTTAGTTGCAGAAAACATAACATGGATCGATGGAAGCTATTTTAAGCTGCCAATTACCGTCGTTAAACCCGTACCAGTAAACACCAATGTTGCAGCACCTGTGAATCAAAATTCCAACAACGCAGTCACCCAGCCAAACTTCGTTGCAACTACTAATTCAAATCTTTCCATAGTACCAGCAGATACAGAAGTAACACCATTTGTGATTGCGGCAAGCAATACTGTGAAAGAACCAAAAGATTTTCTAAATTACCTCAATAAATATTCCAATATTATATTTTGGACCATCTTGATACTGGTTGCTATTGCTCTGTCCATAAGCACGGTAGTTAAGTTTAGAATACAACATGCCTCAACTGTTATTCCAAGTTTATTGGTTATCCTTCTAGCATCATTAATGTTATTCATGAGATTTCACTTTATACAAAATCTTGGGTCTCAACCCATTATTCTGTAAACATATAAGTACTGATGACAAAAAAGATACATCTCTATTTTGTCCCACATAAAGACAATCAGCACCGGCCGCATATTTTGCGGCCGCGTATGCTTTCTATTATCAGTATTCTTGTGTTGTCAGCAAAGCTTTTTGTCACCGCTACTTTTCTCTTTTCCTATAATTCGCCAGAGGCGTTCGCTGAAATTTCTTCAAGAAGAATAATTGAACTTACTAATCAGTCCAGAAACAATATTGGCATAGATTCTGTTACAGAAAATGCCCTGCTTACTAGAGCCGCTTACCAAAAAGCTGAAGATATGTTGGATAGGGATTATTTCAACCATGAAGATCCTGATGGCAACATGCCTTGGTATTGGTTAAAAAATAA
Source organism: Patescibacteria group bacterium (assembly GCA_018825385.1). Taxonomy (GTDB): domain Bacteria; phylum Patescibacteriota; class Patescibacteriia; order UM-FILTER-42-10; family UM-FILTER-42-10; genus JAHJEX01. Next base: position 14,271 of record JAHJEX010000065.1, on the reverse strand, counting down.
TGATTATATCTATACATACGCCGGTGAAAACCTGGCTATGGATTTTACTAGAGCAGAAAGCGTACACGAGGCATGGATCAACAGTGAATCGCACAGAGCAAACATAGAAAACCCCAATTACAAGGAAATAGGAATTGCGGTTTTACAGGGAGAGCTAGATGGCAGAAGTACAACAGTGCTTGTCCAGTTTTTTGGAACCACCTATGTACCTCAAATAGCTGGTGCTTCAGATACCATTGCAACAGAAACTATTGAAACTTCTTTATTTACAAAACCGCTAGTGGAAGATGCAGAACCTCAACTGAAAGCAGCTGAAGTAACTGCAGAAATTAAGGCTGTGCCAGAAAAGGGATTCCTGAGCACGCTCAGTTTTTATGCCAATAATTTTTACTGGGTGGTACTCCTAATTATGATTGCAGCTTTGCTAATTAACATATTCATTAAAATAAAAATCCAGCATAAACCAGCAATAATACAAACTACTGCGTTATTATTACTAGTCGGAGCAGTGATAGCTGTACAAACCCACTTTTTAGAGAATATCCCCCGCCTATTGCAGATAATCTAAATAGTTTGTTGTTTTGATGCATATTTTGTTATAATAGGAACAGTGACTTTTATTAAAATTATTCTTATCCCACTAGCTATCGGAATGCTAGTACAATTCCTAAAAATGATCCCTGAAGCATTAAGGGGAAATTTTCGTTTTAAAAATGTTTTAGACTATGGTGGAATGCCTTCAGGACATAGTGCGCTTGTTGCTTCGCTTTGTACGATGGTTGGAATTGTTCAAGGAATAGACACGGTTGAATTTGGAATCGTAATCATTGTATCAGTAATTGTCATTAGGGATTCCGTTGGTCTGAGAAGAATTATCGGCAGACAGGGAAAAATGATAAACAAAATGAACCACATAAATGAAAATGTCCCTGCTCTTCAGGAACGTGTTGGTCATTCTCCTCTTGAATCTCTATTCGGAATATTAGTAGGAGTCGCGCTTTCTTATTTATTAAATTCAGTAATATAGTATAAGTGTTTCACTTCTGGCAACGGGGACAGAAATATGTCCCTTTTTTGTTTAGTTCAATCCTTCTAATTTTCGCAAAACAATTTGGACATTCTTTTTTCCTATGCACCGCCAAGAACTCGCGTGGTTCACCAAATATTTCACCTTTTAGCCTTTTTCTGACTTCTCTTATAGATTCGTTAATAACTTTTTGAATAGATTTAAAAAGCGCTTCAACCTCTTTTTCCTTCAGCAAAGACGCCACTCTAGAAGGATTAATTTTTGCCTCCCACAGAATTTCATCAACGTACGCATTTCCTATCCCTGCAATTAGCTTCTGGTCAGTAAGTCGACCTTTTACATCCCCCAACTGCTTCCTTTTCAGGATTTCCTGAAATGACTCAATAGTAAATTGTGCTAGTAAGGGTTCCATCCCGACTTTTTCCAGCCTTTTTTCATCAAATGAAATATGCATCCAGCCAGTGCTATCCACAAATCTCAGTTGGTTTTTTCCAAATTCAATTATTATACACGTTTCTGAATCAATTTCATCTTCCGCTCTCTGCCAATTCATCTGTCCATATAGCATCAAATGGGCAATCAATTTTTTATCAGAAGACAAAGAAAAAATTAGCATTTTTCCTCTTCTCTGAATATTGGAAACACTTTTACCAATAACTTCTCTTTCAAAATCTGCTGGGAGAGTGTTTTTCAGGACTTTTGATTTATGAACAGAGGCTCCTGTAATTTTCTTGTTTAAGATTTTTGGTTTGAGATTTTCTTTGTAGATTTCTAAATCTGGCAATTCTGGCATAAAGTTTATATTAGGGACTAGTTACTTTTAATGTATTTCTCTATCTCATGAGCCAGCCTATTACCTATTCCATTAATTTTCTGTATTCCTCCTAGCCAACTACGCTTATAAATCTCCTCAACAGGCTCATTTAAATCATCCATAGCCCAGGCTGCTTTGCGATAGGCCCATTCTTTATATTTATTCGCACTAGAATTTTGATAGTTACGCGCTTTGAAATAGAAAACAGCAGCAATTTTTTTATTCAAATGCAACCCCTTAGGATAGTGTTTGATTGGTCTAGGAATGAATTGACCAATTTTATGCTTTTTGCATAGTTTTTTCACCCGTTCTGAAATTTTTTTCCAGTATTCACCAAATGCCGCATCGCTAGTGAATATTTTCTCATATTTAGGCACTAGACTGGGGAAATTTTCTTTAAGCATCATATAGTAATGATCTTTCACACCTCCCCATAAAGTAAGCCCGCCCACTAATACATAAGAACCGCCGTTCTTTTTTGTCTCCACTACAACTGCCTCCAAGTTTTTCTCATCATCATACAAAAAAGGTAAAATAGGCATAAAGGACGTGCCAGTAATTAACCCTGCATCGGCAATCTTTTTCATGGCAGCAAAACGCGACTTTACAGTTGGTGCTTTTGGCTCTACTATTCTTCTAATCTTGTCATCTTTAGCTGTAATGATAGAAAAACTTGTAATTACGCCGGACTTTTTATCAATTTTCTTCAACAAATCCAGATCATCTATAATAAGCGGAGATTTTTCTAGGAGAAAAACCGGAAAACCATGTTTATAGCATACTTCCAGCATTTTCCTTGAAATTCTGAATTCCTTTTCCACTGGCTGCCAATCGCCAACTGCGATCAAATCCGGCGTAACTTTTTTCAGTTCCTTATCCAACAATTCTGCAGCATTTTCTTTGACCTTTATCAACTTATCAAATAATTCTGGCTCGCCTTTAAAAGGCAAATACTTTTCGTCCCGTTCATAGCAATACTCACAACCAAAAAAACAGCCCAAATACGGATAGGCTGAATATTTCACCCAGAACCAACCACCGTCAGTATGCTTGTGGACGTTTAGGACTTTCTTCGCTCTGTATGTTTTATATTCCAATTGCTATTGAGTAACGTATATTCCGGCAAAAAGCAAAATAATAAAAAATATTCCAAGTAGTGTCAAAAAGGTTGTTACCATAATTTTTATGGCATCCTTTATCCTTTTCTGAAGAAAAAGATAAATTGGTAGTCCAAACACGAGTACCCCTGAAATAGCAGCGCTAAACACTAGAAGCATCAATACAAGGCCGATAGCAAATACTTCTTCAACATTCACCATCAGAGCGGTCAAATTTATCATGAGAAGGGCAATGACAATTACATATAAAGACTCTATTAATCCCACCATTATACCCGCTTTTACTTGGGATGATTCTCCTTTTAGTTCAAACATATTTTTCTTTTTGTTAATTACTAATATCTGCAAATTTATCGGCATCCATTTCTTCCCAGTCATCCATATTTTCATTCCATTTATACGCAAACAGTGTGTCTACACTTTCGGAATCAGAGTATTCCAACTCCTCTGACACATCTGAACCTATTCTCTTTGATGCTATCACTTTGCGACCTGTAACTAGTGGCTTTTTTTCTCTCTCCAGCATAATTTTCCCAAGTGGACCGTTAAACACTATTCTCTCAATAGAACCCATTCCGTCCATTATTTCCTCTGTCTTATGCTCCTCAACGTCAAATTCTTCCTTAGCATATACCACCAGACTATCCCATTTGTCCTGATTCATAACGTTTTTCATTCATAAAATTACATCTATTTCCATTGTACCAGAATTTCAGTATATTAAAAACCCGTAATCTGTCCAGATACAGACAGCCGGGTTTACCTTCTTTGAATAAAACGTGATCTCTCTTCCCTCCTTTAAAAAAGGGTCACATTGTATGGCAAGTTCCCTACTTTCCGTTTGTATCCTTTTCTTCTTTTTTCAGCTGCTTTTCTATTTCCTTCTTTACTTCCTTTCTTGCTCCAAATCGGGAGATGAGAAATATAATTACACTTCCAAGTACAATTGTTAAAAAGTTATGGCCAAATATCATTAGGGAGCGGGAAGCCAGTTCGGGTGCACTGTGAATAATTGCAATGCCAATTAAGGATAATGGCGGCATTACTGTTACTGCGATTGCCACACCAGAAAGCATCTCCAGCATATTTTTCTTAGTCCAGGCCAAGGTTGCTGCCATACCAGAAATAAACGCTATTAAAAAAGACAAGATATTAAATACAACTATCTTGTCTGTTATTTCATGATCTACAGCAGCAGGATATAGTATTGTAAGCAAAATTCCTACCAAGACAATTATTATAGCCGACAAAACAACAATCAGTAATGACCGATAAATCAGTTTCAAATTGAAAGTTGCAATGCCAAGGGAAAGCGTAAGTATAGGTTTTAAAATTGGCGCTACCAGCATTCCGGCAATAATTATGCCCATATGATTTAGTAGAATGCCAGACACAACAATCACTGCAGAAAAAATCAGCATGAAATAATAAATCGGAGAGAGTTTGCTCTCCGCCATCAGCTCATCCACTGTTCTTTTTTTATCAGATTCTTTTACCGTAAAAAGCTTTTCGTCAGTAGATGTAGGTCTTGCCGTAATAAATTTCACTTCTGCAATATAAAGTTAATTCATAAAAACAAACAACAACTCGTGATCCTCCTGATCCATCCAATTTTTTTGCAGTAACATATTTATTTGATAATACGTACAAATTGGTTAGGCTGGTCAGCTTATGATTGAAGCCTTATTGGTCGGGGACCCGGGACTCGAACCCGGAATCTCACGAACCCCCGCCTGCCATCGCCGTGGTCGGGGATACCGGACTTGAACCGGCGACCTCGTCGTCCCGAACGACGCGCGCTAGCCAACTGCGCTAATCCCCGGCAATGGCCATGGCGGGCAGGCGAATCGTGCGCCCTAGCCATTAGACCAGTCCCCGTTTCTTAGTTTCCTCCGAATCTTCTATTGCGTCGACTAAACTCATTAATTGCTTTATCGACATCTTTTTCTGTAAATGCGGGCCAAGTCTTTTTGATGAACATTAGTTCGCTATATGCAGACTGCCAGGTTAAAAACCCAGAAAGTCTTTGTTCGCCTGAAGTTCTGATTATTAAATCAGGATCGGGAAGATCTGCAGTAAAAATATTATTACTAATCAGTTTTTCTGTAATCTGCGATGGCTTTAATTTCTTTTCAACTATTTTCTTCACAGCTTCAGTTATTTCTGACCTGCCACCATAGTTAAGCGCAATATTCAAAATACCACGCTTATTATTCTTCGTTAGTTGCATAGCTTTCTTAATAGCGTCTTTAATATCTTTTGAAAGTCCTTTTTCAATTCCTATCACTCTTACCTGTATTCCCTTTGCATGAAGGTTGTCTATCTCATCAGTAAATGCCTTCTTTAAAAGATGCATCAGATATGAAACTTCATTTTTCGATCTATTCCAGTTCTCCGTAGAAAAAGCATAGATCGTCAGTATATTAACACCACGGTCTAAACACCATCCTCCTACTTTCATTGCAATATCATACCCCTTTTTGTGCCCAGCAAAAGTTGGAAGACCTCTTTTCCTTGCCCACGTACGATTGCCGTCCATTATGATACCGATATGCTTTGGTACTATTTGTTCTTTTTCCTCGGTTTTTGTTGGTGTTTTTGGCATAAATTAAAAACCTTTTTTCCAATATTTAGTAATCGCTCTTATATTCTAGTAGTTTTTCAACTTGAAGTCAATTCCATTATTTCCGCTATCTACTCAGAGAACTCGATGGTTCTATACGTTAATATCTCAGCATTCCACTTCCAAGAATTAAGTGGTAGACCAGCTTTATGGCACAAACTGGACAAGAATTCTTCTTTGTCTTTTATCTCTTTCCATACGCCGGGCAAATATGTCGCGCTATAACCATCCTTTTTTAGTACTATTCCATCCTTCCCTGGATTTATTTTTGCTAATAAATCTGGATGACTATTGAAAGACAGTGATTGCGGAACTGTGAGAATAGAAATAGCTATTTTGGTGGTTCCCAATTCCTTTTCACTTAACGGTTGAAATCTAAGGTCACGAAACGCAGAAGAAAATGATTTATCAATTACCTCTTCATATAATGACAGTACTGGCTCCAAGCCACCAATACAACCACGAAGATTCCGATTTTGAGTAAGGGTGACAAATGCTGCTCTCTTTCGCTTGAGGTTTTCTGAACTAATTTCTGATTCCGGAATTGTCAATTTATCACCAGTATCAAAATAGTATTCGATAGATTTTCGTGCAAGTTTGAGTAAAAATGCTTTTTCTCCTTTTGAATATTCTTCCATATTTTTATTGCCAAACTCCCTCTATGTCAGCACCACATTTTGAACATTTACCTTGTCCAATTTCATTTTTTGTTACTGAATGCCAATCCCTCCCTATGTTCATATGATTACAGTTGGGACAGTATGTATTCTGACACTCATTATCAAACACATTTCCAGTATAAACATATTTTAGTCCTGCGCTCTTCCCAATTTTGTATGCTTTCTGCAACGATTCCGGAGGAGTAGATGGCTTTTGATCCATTTTGTAGTTCGGGGTAAATGCTGTCACATGCCAAGGTACAGAAGTGCTGACATCTGCAATAAATTTTGCTATCGATTCCAATTCCTCATCTGAATCGTTTTCTCCCGGTATAACCAATGTAGTAACCTCAATCCATATCCCCATATCGTGTGCGCGTTTGATAGTTTTCAGTACTGGTTCTAAATGAGCCTTGCATGTTTTGTTATAAAACTCCTCATTAAAAGATTTTAAATCAACATTCATTGCGTCAAGATACGGGTGAATTTTGTTCATTGCTTCTTCCGACTCATAACCATTGGAAACAAAAATATTTTTTACACCTTCAGAATGGGCCAGCTTTGCCGTATCATAAAGATATTCAAAAAAGATCACTGGCTCGTTGTATGTGTATGCAATTGAGGGAATTTTATTCTTCAAACAATATTTCACAATTTCGTGTGGAGGAAGCTCCTGACCATAGTCCACCAGTTTTCCCAATCGAAGCATCCTTTCGTCCTTATCTTTTGCTTTCTTCTGAACTTCCTTTGCCGATTGTGATAAATCCCAATTCTGGCAAAAATCACATGCAAAATTGCAGCCTACTGTGCCAAAAGAAAATATTTCTGTTCCCGGAAGAAAATGAAAAAGCGGTTTTTTTTCTATAGGATCAATATTTACAGCAGATGCCTTGCCATAGACCATCAAATACAAATCACCTTGGTAATTCATACGCACCCCGCAAACACCAGTTCTTCCTTCCACAATCCTGCAATAATGCGCACAGGCAATACATTTAACTTGGTCTTGTCCAATCTTTTCGTAAAGTTTTGCTTTACTCAGAACCAATTTTTTCTTTTTGAGCATTATTATATTTTTTCAGTGTTACTTATAAACAAGGCGTCCCTCTACTGCACATTCTATATTCTGATGGTTTTTCAAATACTCTTCCAATACTCCTTGAGCAGAGGTAGAAACAACTTTGGACTTTCCTGATTTTCTTAATTCATCTTCAGTTATATTTAGATACTCGGCAGAACTTGAAACATGATATCCCTGAAGACAAATACTATACTCTTCACTGTCTTCTACCAATTTACCTTTAATTACTAGAGATTCGAGTTCTTTTTTTTGATCATCATAAACTGCCTTTGTTCCCATGCTCACCTGATAACATTCTCCTTCACCATTACGATTCTCTGGTCTCATAATATGAGTAAAAATGCTTTTTAGCTGGCCACCGTTTATGTTAAAGCGGTTTAAGCTGTCATCATATGGAAAACAAGCAGTTAAATCTCCCAATGTAACCAACGGGCCAAATTCTTTGACCCGGATTGATCCGGCACCAACTAGCATTACGTCACATTCTGCAATTTCGGCAAAAGTATCAGCGATCAGATTACCCAGGGAAGTTTCAACTTCCCGTTCAGGATGAGTTAGCTTATTTGACAGCTTACACGCCAGAGTATTATATTTTCGATCAACTTCCTTTTTGTAAGAATCAATATAATCAGTCAATGCTTTATCTGGCTTTGCTAGCTTGTTGTTAATGGGAATCAGCTGCCATTGATAATCAATAATACTGTTGGTATCATCGTCAACAACAATGTCAAACCGGCCAACCTGATTGGTGCCCACTCCGGCCTGAGCAATTAGAATATTATTCACCTTAGTAGGCTTTTCCAATATGGTATGGGAGTGGCCGCCAATAATCATGTCCACTCCCCATTCGGGTTTGAGCAGCTTGGCCAACTCTATGTCGGATTCATAACCGATATGGGTAAGCAGAATTGTCAGGTCAATATCGTCATTTTTATACGCATTAGTAATTTTTCCTACTTCCTCACTGGCTTCATTTAGAGTAACAAAACTGCCGACCAGCTTATCCTGATTGATTGAATCCATAATTTTTTCCGTAATAATTCCGGTGAACAAAATATCAAAACCGGCTTTTTTTATTATGATGTAAGGTCGCATCAAGCGACGATGATATTTCTTGATATACAAATTGGCATTTACTATCGGAAAATTTGCCATTTTTTCCAAAAAAAGCAGGTGGGAAAGACCGTAATCAACTTCATGATTGCCGATTGATACTACATCCGGAGCCAGGTAATTCATAATCTCCATTGTCGAAATTCCCTTGTATTCTGAATCAATTAGCGAACCCTGCACCATATCACCCGCGATTACATAAAAAACATTTTCTTCCTTTTCTCTAACTTTGTTTATATAGCCAGAAAGTAACGCTAAGCCCCCAATCAATTCGCCTTTCTTGCCTTGCGCTTCTGCCAAAAAATCACCATGCATGTCATTAGAATGCAGGATAGTAAACTTTTTTGTATTCATAACTTAATCTCTTTGAGTATTAATTACAAAAGCATCCGCTACTTTTAATTCAATACTAATTCAGCAAGCCTTCCAATATGTGTTTTGCTGGTGCAGGATCACCATCATCCGGTTCTAAAGTCAGAACATAAAAATCATGGTCTGTAAGGTCCTGATCTAAACCATACATGTTTTTGTAAATACCGTCTTCTTTCACTGCCACCCCAGTGCTGATCACACTTTGAGGATCGTTTCTAACAATCCATCCTTCATAGAAATCCGTTCCTTCAAGGTCTGGAAGATTTCCAAATGTTGCCAACAGAGTATACGCTCCATTTTCAAAATTCGCTTTTACTTCCCCATAACTAGAATCTCCAATTACGCTCTCCAGCAAACCTGCAAATTGATACATTATTGTACCGTCTGTCGTTTCTAGATCCTCTGTGAGATTTTCATTAGCCGTATTTACATTTATATTTATATTTGTATCCTCGGCGTTACTAGACCAAACAAAATAGCCTATTAGAATAACAAGAAGTATTAATATGAGAACTATATATCCTTTTTTCATATAGATTGAATTAGCTATTATTTATTAGTAATTATATTATACACCAATATTAAAATACAAAAAACGAGCATTTTCCTCACTTAAAAACTCTCAGCAGGGCATTCTCGGCATACGCCAAGGCAAGCATGGAGATTATTAGAACCAATTTTTTTTACGGAAGTAACCAATCATAAATATAACCAATAAAATCATTATCCCCCATGCACCCAAATATCCATAACGCCAACTAAGCTCTGGCATATTCTGAAAATTCATTCCATAAACACCCACAACAAATGTTAAAGGAATAAAGATAGTAGCAATTATTGTCAAAACTTTCATAATTGCATTCATTTTATTACTCACACTAGATAAATACAGATCAACCATTCCCGAAAGAACATCACGATATGACTCGATCGCCTCTGTAGCTTGAATAACATGATCATAAATATCACGAATATATGGACGCGTTGTTTTTCTAACTATCGGTAACTCTTCTCTTTCAAAACGACTAACAACATCACGTAATGGCCATAATGATCTCCTTAGAAGCATAGAATTCTGTTTGAGTTTGTTTATTTTATTTAGTGTTTCAGGAATAGGATCTAATAATAATTCTTCTTCTAATAACTCTATTCTCTCCCCTATTTCTTCTAATACTATGAAATAATTATCAACTATTGCATCTAATAGAGCATAAGCAAGATAATCTGCACTATTTAACCTAATTCTTTTCCCCCCTTTTTCAATTCGTTTTCTCACTGGATCGAAAACATCTTCTTCTTTTTCCTGAAATGTAATAACTAAGTTATCCTTTATTACAATACTGACTTGTTCGACAATAATATCTTTTGCCGAATCTAATGCAAACATTTTTACAACTATAAATATTGTATCATCGTATAGTTCATATTTCGGACGCTGTCTTGTATGAAGTACGTCTTCAAGAAGTAAATGACTTAGTTCAAAAGCCTTGCCAAATTTTTCAATTTTTCCGACATTACGTAATCCGCTAATATCAAACCAATTACATACTTCCAAATTTTTTTCGCGAACCAATGGTGTTTTAGAAACACTCTCCTTTTTATAATAATCCTGACTAAAAGATATTAAATCAATAATAGTTTCTTCAGTGTCTTCCTCATGATCTGATGTTAAAGTTCCAGGAGGAAATCCCGCTTTTTTGTTATTTCTTTGAAAAAATTTGATTGGTGATAAACCTGATAGTTTCATAGAGGTTTAGAATCAAAATATTTTTCGAGTGCGGCCCCTTTTCACATAGCTGGATGATAGGGGTATGAGCCGACCTTCATCCAAGATTTCACCTACAGCTCTTACACGTAAGATCAAATCTTCACAACAAGTGAATTTCTTCACCGTAGTCAGTGTCGGGGGCCACAACTATAGTATACATTATTTGCATATAATTAAAAACGAGGCATTTGCCTTGTTTTTAATATCTGTTTTTCTGGTATTATTTTTCAGAAAGTCTTTTTTCAACCATTTCAACAACATCGTTGATGCTCCAATCGCTTTTCACTAAATAGCTGAAGACTCCCTCTTCAATTGCATCTGATGTATATTCAGCATCTGTAAGATTACTAAGTACAATAATTGGTATACTTTTACCCGACTCAAGCGATCTAATATCCTTTATCATATCAATTCCGTGTTTTTTTGGCATCAGAATATCTGTCAAGATAATTGCCGGTTTTTCCTTCAATGCCATATTGAAGCCCTCCTCGCCGTTTTTAGCTTGTAATACCTCGTAACCCTCTTTTGTAAATCTATCAGCAAGGGTGTCTCTTAAATCTTCTTCATCTTCTACTATAAGTATTTTTTTTGACATAGTTTTTGCCATTAATTATTCAATATATAGGATTACCTATTAGTATAATTATACTATATTAAAGTCTTTTTACCAATACGCTTTTTCATTCCCCTAATAGGAAAAGATACAGTAAAATCTGACCCCTTTCCTTCTTCAGATTTAAACAAAATCTTCCCACCGCTGGCATCAAGTATGAACTTAATAATGTATAATCCTAATCCGGTTCCTTCTATCCCTAATTCTCTAACATTATCAGCTCTGTGAAACTTAGTGAATAACATACTTTGCTGCTGTACAGGTATACCATAGCCGTTATCTGAAATAGTCAAATGAACATAACGTTTATCTTGATTTGTAATTACCATTATTTTACCCTTTTCCGGAGTATATTTTATTGCGTTCGAAATCAAATTTTGAATAATAATTCTAGTAAGATTTTCATCAAGTTTTAACTTTTTGGCTTTCATATTATGTTTAACAACTAAACGCAGCTTCTTTATTGTTCTCATTCCTTCAGTTTCATCTACAACTCCTTTAATAATTGATTTCAAATTTACATCTTTTGGATCAATGAAGAAAGTACCCAGTTCTAATCTTGAAACATTCAGCAAAGCATTAACCAGCTGAATCATTCTCTCACTTCCCTTACTAATCCTTTTCAAATATTTTAAATTGTTTTTTGAAAGTTCATTACTACTTTCGAATAACATTTCAACATTCCATTTAATTGAGGATAACGGTGTTCTTAGTTGATGTGACGCCAGTGAAACAAATTCACTTTTTGTTCTATCCACTGAACGTGCTTTACTAACATCTCTAAATACAACTACACAGCCAGTTACATTATTATCTGAATTTTTTACTGGTGCTGCAATATAGTCAATTGGTTCAATATTTCCATTTTTCTGAACAATATTTTCTTTTCCTGTAGATTCAATACTTTTTCCAGTGCGAAATGTTTTATCGACAATTGTTTCACTATTTTTCTTTATACTTTCTTCAGAAATCATAAATATTTCTGAATAATTCTTTCCTAGTGCATCAGATTTTGAAATACCAATTATTGATTCAGCTGTAGGATTAAATATAGTTATTACTTTATCTGAATTTACAACTAATACACCTTCACCAATATTTTCTAATGTTGCTTCTAGTTTTCTACTTACTAAAAGTGAAATATCTTTTTCTTCTTCTACTTTTTTTAAAGATTTTTTTAATTCTTTCTTCTGAACTAGCAATTTTTGTGTCTGTATATTAACTTTTTTTTGTATATTCTGTTGAGATTTTTTTAATGATTTAGTCATTCGATCAAATGATTTTGAAAGTTGACCAATCTCATCATCACTATCTAATGATACAATATGACTCAAATCACCTGCTTCTATAATTTCAGTACCTCGTTTTAATTTTTCTAGTGGCTTAGTAATTAATCTTGCGGATATAAATGAAAAAATCATAAAGACAATGACCATAATAAAACCACTACCGCCAACGATCCACCATAATTGATTGATAGGTGCAAAAACTTCATCTCTTTGAACTTCAGCTATTAAACACCAATTCTTTTGATTAATATGGGAATGTGTGCTTAATACTGTTTTTTCAGCATAATTTGATATTTCAATTACTGATTCAGCAAAATCATTGCTATTGTTATTTTCATTTAGTAGAATCCGGCTGTGCGTTCTGCACAAATCTGAGCTTTCAGTTTCTATTTTAATATCTAGTGCAGAACCAGAAATATGCCTTAAAGGTGTAAGTGAATAATTATCATTATTAATTAGGTAAATTTCTCCACTATTACCTAAATTTTTTGTGTTCTCAACAATATCATTTAAGCTTTCAAGAGAACTTATCAATATTATTGTGCCTAAATACTCTTCATTTAAAAATAAAGGGCTAGAAACATATAGATGAGGAAGGCCAAGGTTATCATCTCTTATAAGCAGAATTTCTTGTTCACCACTTTCGTATATTTCTTTGGATACTGCAAGAATACTTTGAGAATAATCACTAACTGAAACAATAATATTTCTATCTTGATCAAGAATGGCACCTCCCATGAAATCATCAATTGATGTTATTACTTCATCAATTCTCTCAGAAATAATACTTATATCCTGATCATTTGGTTCCTCATAATAATGCTTTAGCGATTCAAGAACTTTAGATTTTTGTGAGATAATTCGCGATTTTTCCTTTGTTGACTCAATAAAACTATCAACATGTTTTGCTCTTGAATCAGCAACAGTTAAAAGATATTCTCTCTTATCCTCCTTAATAATTCTTCCAGTAAACAAAAAAACAAAAACTGCAACAAAAATAGCCAACACAAGTAAAGTAAGAGTGGGATATACACTAATTTTGCTTTTTATCTTCATATTTGCATTATACATCTTTTTTTATCAAAAAACGAGGCATTTGCCTCGTTAAAAACCCTATGGCAGGCCAGTGCATTTTTGAAAAAGTGCCCTGGCAGGAGCTGAGGGAATCGAACCCCCGACTACGGTTTTGGAGACCGTCATTATACCATTTAACTAAGCTCCCACTATTTATTTGGTTTCTTTATGGGCAGTATGCTTTCTGCACCATTTACAATGCTTTTTGAGCTCTAATCTCTCTTTTAGAGTCTTTTTGTTCTTTTTGGAATGATAATTAATGCGTTTGCATTCCGTACATTCCATTTTTATTAGATTATCTTGTGACATCTAAGTTTCTAAATATGATTAATTAACTAGTGGAGCCGATGGTCGGATTCGAACCGACGACCTACTGTTTACAAAACAGTTGCTCTAACCAGCTGAGCTACATCGGCGTGAGAAATTAAGTAATATTAAGATCATGATTTACTGTTTATGCCGCATTTTGCGGCACCCCGCCATAGGCGGTGGCAAAACAGTTGCCTCGCTTCACTGATGCGAAAGCGAAGCGGGTCTAGCCAACTGAGTTAGGGTGACATGGTGGGCCGGGAGGGATTCGAACCCCCGAAGGCTAAAGCCAACAGATTTACAGTCTGTCCCGTTTGACCACTTCGGTACCGACCCATGTTTTTGTTACTTTAAGATGCTGTCTAAAAACTTTCTTCCTTGTCCTGATTTAAGAAAACGTTCTCTTTTCAT
>JAHJEX010000064.1 GCA_018825385.1 Patescibacteria group bacterium | reverse complement strand
CCGGCCTCAACTTTTTCCGGGTTGCCCATAGCCATCAGCAAAGTATAACCGGCATTGATAAAAAAACCAACAGCAACAGCAGCTAATATGCCAACGCCATATTGCATTATATTTGACCCTAATGCCAGAAAATCTGTCAGTTGGCATTGTCCACTGCAGGTGCATGCTGGCAGAAGATTTCCAGTTTCACAGTCCGCTAATGCAGGAGTGATTGGGATAGAAACCAATAGCGCGGCAAACACTGTAAGAAAAATTATGACAAGACGCTTCTTCATATCATTTTAATATGTTTGTTGAATTAACTGCTGAGCTAATCGCAAGGCTTCTTTTGAATCTAGCTGATTTTTAACAACACTTTCAATAGTATCAGAAATATATTGTTCCATAAGATTTGGCTTTTTTCCATGGTACCAGTTTTTTGCTACAAGCGATTGCTCAACAAAAGGGCGTAATAGGAAATCTTCTCTTTGAATATCAACAAGCGCTTTTAGGGCTGTAGGCCGATTTGCTGACTCTAAATAGCTTACAACATTTTCAACTCGAGTGGCATATTGTAGAAAATCCCATGCCTCATTAGAGTTTGGTGAGCTCATGGCAACGGTTTCTACCCAATAATTTGCGTAATTTAAATCTTGATTAAGCTGGGGTACGTTTGTGACCCCATAATTCAATTGACCCCCACTTAACTGGTTGATTAGGGGGATATTATATGAATACCCAAAAAAGAAAGCTAATTTTCCCTGGGCAAACATTTCCAAAGCACTCGAAAGATCTTCATTCCAGGTATATACTTCTTTATTTGGATCAGCAAACTGGGTATAGAAATCCAATGCATTAACGGCGGGGACGCTCCCTGCGTCATCTGGGTTTCCTATTAAGAAATTGGGAGGGTCGGTTAGGGTAGCCCGACTTTGCAACATCAACAGAAACAAAATATCGGAGGCGCGAGGAATATTCTCTGTCCCGCCTAAAGCAGTACCAGCCTGAATAACATTGCCCTGGCTGTCCGTCTTCGTTAGTTTTTTTACATCTGCAAGAAATTCTGAATATGTTGTCGGGGGTAGTGGAATTTTTGCCTGATTCAGAAGATCTTTATTGTAATACAATGCAATATTATCTACAGAATATGGTAGCGCATAAATCTGATTTTCTATGACAACATCTTCATAAACAGAATCAACAAAATTATTAGCTAGTTCGAGGAGCTGGATTGAAGGAGTTTCTTTATACTCAATTTTTTGCTCCTCCTTTAAACCCAGTGCTTTTTCGGTAGTGTAGTAAGCCATCCCAATAGTAGGAGGGATAGGAGAAATAAATTCTTGATACTTATGTACCCAAGTATTTGGAATTGAATAAATATCCGGCCCTTCTCCCTTTGCCCACGCTTCTAACAAAGCCTGTTCGTACTCTTCGTGTCGAAGTGTCCGGTATTGGATTTTCACATTGGGATGCATTGCCCGCCAAGAATTAATAATTGCAGCAAAATTAGATTCACTATCCTGAACACGCCAATAAGTGAGTGTCTTCGGCTGTGTGGCACCAGCAGGTATTTTTGTATCATCTCCACTGAGCATTGAGTAAATAATGACAAAAACTGCAATTACTGCAATGGGTGCGAGGATAAATATTATTTTTTTTGACATGGCTCTAAATAAATCCTTTTAGTTCTTTTCTAAGCTCGGGTCTTTTTTTTGCGTAAGCAATGTTTGCTTTGATCCAACCAGCTTTTGATCCAACATCGTAAATTGTACCGCTAAATTCACAGGCAAATATGGATTTTTTCGGCAGTAATTTTTTTACCGCATCGGCGAGCCATATTTCGCCACCCTTACCGGGTTTCATGGTTTCTAGTACGCGGAAAATTTCTGGACCTAAAACATATCCTTTAAGTGATGCTAGATTGGAAGGGGCAGATTTAAGTGATGGTTTTTCAACAATGTCCAACATTTCATGGACATTACCTTTTATATGTTTGTTTTTAATAATACCGTACTTTTCCACATCTTTATCTGGTACTGCCAGTACTCCAACCACAGGAGATTGATATTTCTCGTAAACATCAATCATCTGTTTTATGGTATTTTTTTTGGAATCTATAAGATCATCAGGCCAAATAACTACAAATGGTTCGTTTCCGATTACGCTTTTTGCACACAGAACCGCGTGCCCGTTACCTAGGGGGGATTTTTGGCGAATATATATAAAATTTGCTAGTTTTGATACATTTTGAATCTCTTTTAACTTTTCTGTTTTCTTTTTTCTTCGCAAATTTTCTTCCAACTCAAAATGGCTATCAAAATGATCTTCAATTGCTCGTTTGTTTTGGCCAGTGATTAAAATGATATCTTTTATCCCAGCTGCTACCGCTTCCTCTACTGCATATTGCACTGATGGCTTGTCTACAACGGGCAACATTTCTTTCGGTTGCGCTTTTGTGGCTGGCAAGAAACGAGTGCCGAATCCTGCGACGGGGATTACCGCTTTTTTTATTTTTGTCATCCCGTTAGAAATTATTAAACAAATTGATTATATAGTGCGTTTATATCCCGCTATATTTTGTTGATTTCTAACGGGATCATATTTAAAACGGATTAATTCTTTTCATATCATACCATAAAATCGGTAGAATGTAAAAATACATTTTCATAAGAAAACACCCTTATTCTTATTAGGGCGCTTCCTTTTCTAATTGTTATTAATGTTATTGTTGTTGACTTCCTCTTGCCTTCTTAACAATCCATTTGTTATATCTCTTCATTGACAATATTAGCAAGAAAACGATTAATACTAGAACTATTAGAGAGATTAGTAATATTCTCCATGGCCAGACCCAGAACGAAACTTCTGCTGTATCCTGGATAAGAGTTCCAGCCGTTAATACAATACTTGCTTTATATCTTCCTAAAGCAAAATTGTTTTTTTCATTAGAAAATTCTGCCCAAAACTTATTCCAGAAATTTCCAGTCACTTCCTTTACCTGACCTTTTTCCCATACTGTTTCATATTTTCTGATACTATCCGGAAGAGTTGCTCCTTTCTTTGCGTTGAAATCTAGTTTAGCAGTTTCAGCACCCAGAAGATTTTTTACGGTAATAGTACCGGCAGGTCTTAGATGAATGTTTCCGCTATTTTGAAAACGAGTGAACAATGTCGCTGGCAACCTGTTTAGGGAAGTTTCGTTTCCATCTAACCCAAACTCAGCAATACTTCCTTCTTCTGTTACATCACCAAATACTCTTAAGAGAAATAGAGATCCAAGCTTTGTTGCCAGTGCCAGACTGCCTGGGTCATTAATGTCTGGAGGAGAAGTGCCAAAGAAAACTGTTGCGTAATGTCCGCCTGGTTCTGCATCTATAGGAGGAGTTATTGTAATTGGAATTACTTTTCTTTCCCCACCTTCTAAAGTAATTGCACCTTCAGGTAAGTCAAACCAAGTGGCTACTCCTTCTAAAGGAGCTTCGAAATCAAAAGTAGGTTGGCCCGTTTCTCCTTTTGCAGTAAATGAAACAACTTCAGCATAAAGCGTTAGAGCATCTTGATTTTCATTATATAGCTTTATTTCTGTTTTGCTAGCAATACCAGGATCAACATCCTGTTCAAAAGTAGGTGCAATCAAAGTAAGTGCTTGAGCATTTGGAGTAATAAAAAACCCTCCTACTAGAAATATGGCAATCAACGCCAACTTAGTAAATTTATTGAACATTATTTTATGGATTATACACTTTTTGTAACGCTTTTATTTTACCACTAAAACGTAGCAGTCGCAATATAAGTTATATTTGTGGAATAAACTCCTGCCTCTGTATTAGCAGCGATATTGCCAAGATAAAATGCACTAATTGTCTCTGTAGCGGTTGGTACCGTTTCTGATGCGATAGTGGTAAGAGTGCTGGCGACAAATGTCCAGTCACGACTAGCCGGAGTGGCATTATGATCGTATCCCGCGGGGATAGTAGTATCACCGTCTGTTGAAAATCCCATAGCAAACTCTTCAGTTCCCGGGTTGCCGTCGGCATTGTCCGTTAAACCCGCAACATCAATGGTATCAGACCCACTAGTTAGGGTGGCACCATAATATGTAACTATGTACCCATCTGTTGCATTAGTTCCGATTGAAATAGTATGGGCGGCGGCAGAATCAGATGCTGCTCCAAGAGCATCAGCAGTTGCCCATCGGGCATTAGCAGAAACAAGAGTACCAAATCCAATGGCGGTATCAGAAATTGCAAAGGTAATAGAAGGATCAACGGTACTGGTAACGTTCACGCTATCATCAGCAACGAAATCCAGAGAATACTTACCATCATCCCCAAAATTACCAGCGATTTCAATTGTGTGTGCGTTTGTGTCACCCGGGTTATTGATCTGATTTGTTCCAGGACCCGCCGCATGTGTACCGATCTCAACTTGTACACAATAACCGGCATCAATCTCACCAGATGAAGCGTCCGTAGGAGGAGTCAATGTCAGAATATCTGAAGTAATAAGAGCACCCCAAGTTCCAGCTGCAGCACTACCTGCTAGAGTTTTCTCAGTCCAACTACCATCACAGTTTGCGTCATTATCTTCTGCTAAATCAATATCACCAAAAACAACGCTGGTAGTAGTAAAGTCTGTAAAGTCGATGGTAATAGTATCGGTACTTGATTCAACACCAGTTGGGGTAACAAAGTATATGGTGTGATTAGCGTCTGCGCTTGAAACGAGTGTACTCAGCGTATCTGAGATACTGGTTAGATTAGCTGCCTGCGCTTTATGATATGGAGGAGCTGAAATAAAAACAACCAATAATATTGCTATAATGCTTGCTATTCGCCTTATTGTTATGAAATGTGTGTCTTTCATAAGATTTTAGATTATATAATATATTATATCATACTCTTAAGCAATCGTCAATAAGACGACTTTTTATCTTAGCACAATACTATTCCCTGTGTAAAGAAAACTAAAGAGTATCCCCAGGACGACCGCGATATTTTTTTATCTTCTCCATGAGCATTTTCCTCCAATGCTTCTTTTTCTTTTGGTTTTCATCCTCTTCTTCATCATCATCCTTTCTTCTTCGGCAACAGATAAAAAAGAAGAATAGTATAAGAATTATTAGGGCAAGTATTATTATGAGCAATGCGAGAGCAAGCCATGAAAATAGTACGAAATATGATCCAACCATGAATCCGCTTTCAGGAGCGAATTTAATTATTTCGAAATCGAACGAGGAAGACCGTATATTTCCGGCTTTGTCATATGCCTGCACTTCTGTTGTATGTGAGCCATATGGAATTTCTGAAAAAGTGAATGGTTCAGTTTCTCCTACTTCCAAAATGGCATACGGATTTGTATCAAGTAACAGCTCGTAACGATCAATACCTGAAAGTTCATCAATAGTAGTAAAATGAACTTTTGGCTCCCTAAGCTTAGTTGGATTCTCACCCTCAAGTCTAATGTCAAATTCTAATGGGGGAGTTGTATCTATTTGAACACGATAGTGTGCGATCTCACTCCAACCACCTTCATTCAGTACTTTAACGTGAAAATACCATACACCATCTTCTGTGTTTTCAAATTTCGCTTTATTTTCAGTACCTTCGCTTTCATCATCTGGGATACTATTTTTTTCATCATCAAAAGAATAACTAAATCCTTCTGCTCCTTCTAATTTATCCCAATAAAATTCTGGTGAGGGGTCTATATACCAAATATCTTGTTTTGGATGAGTGTCTGAATAGACTACGGGTGCTGGAAGAACTTCAATAGTTGGTTCTGGTTCGGGTTCTGGCTCAGGTGTGGGTGTGGGACTAGGTATGGGTGTAGCTGATGGTTCAGAGATTGTAAAAGTTGCACTACCAGCGCCAGTAAAAATATTAGTGCCCAGACCATCATTCTTTAAAATTGAAACAGAACCTAGTGTTACGGTAGCAGTTCCTGCTTTAATTCCTTTAAAGGTCATGGTAATAATCGACCCAGATGTTCCAGTATACCCAGGGTTTGGTAGTCCACCGGCAAAATTCATAGTACCTACACTATTGGAAAAGGCGGGTTCTATTGGCCATAAAGTAAAAAGACCGGCTTTTGAAACCCCGGTGATTTCTAGAAGGTCGGTAGGGAAAGAAGCGGTGGCCTGCACTGCGTTGATTGGATCACCGCCGGTATTTACCACCACGGTAGTAGATATAGAATCTCCCACTGTCAAAGACCCGCTAGAAGGAGAAAGAAAAAGCGTGGCTCCGGCATGTGCCACGTTTGTGCTGACAATGAATAAACCTATTAAGAAAAGGGAGGTATATAGTGCCTTATTATTCAGAATGAGGCTCTTCTTCATTTTTAGATCGCGACCGTAAAATAATGATTATAGCAATAATCAACAAGATGATTATGATTACAATCATTATACCAAAATTTGAGAAAATTTTCTTGTTTTCCGGCACAATAAGCTTTCCTGCTTCAGTTATGTTCCCCGCTTTATCATGGGCTCGAACCAGAAAATATGTAGATTTCTTTATTTGATATGAATAAGGACTAACTATATTGGTAAAGAGTTCGTCGCCTTGTAAGACATCATAATAGTTTATCCCTGACATAGCATCGGTAGTAGAAAAAATTATCGCTTTATTTTCCTTAAATTCTTTTGCACTGTCGGCTAACTCAATTTCAAATGGCAGTGGGGGGGTTTGGTCAATTTTTACCCTTCTTCTTCCGGCGTATGTCCAGCTCTCGCCGGATGGTTTTTCATAAAGCATGAAGTAATGTATTCCATCGGCAAGATCGTGGAATGTTACGTTGCCGATCTCTTCCTCTTGAATTGTGTCTGGCTCTGCCTGGGGGTCGATAGAGAGCATATAACTATAGAAAGCATCTACTCTAGGTTCCCATTGCACAATAAAATCGTTTGCAGAATACCATTTATCTTGGTCCGGGTGGGTAGGTGATGATATATTTATCTCCTGAGAAGAAGGGGTCTTAATAGTCACTTTGGCTTCAGTTGCGCTTAGTTTTGTAGGTGTGCCTTTTCCGTCATTCAAATGGACACTCGTTTTGTCTTCTAGAAAACGAACGGTAGCTGTCCCGGTATGATTAGCTTTGAAAGTGATTGTTAGTACTTTTGCATCAAAAACATAACTTCCTCCTGGTACTCCTCCAACAAAACCTAATATGCCAGAGGTGGGATCGACCGTTGGCTCTTCTGGCCAAAGAGTCAAAAAGGAATCGCCATAGGAAATATCCACAATTTCCAACAAGTTTTGAGGGTATAATATTTGGGCCTGCGCAGCATTAATAATCTCTTTTTCACTGTCGAGATAAATATCAACCAGGAGAGTTTCTTCTGCAGAAACAACTTGCTCTAATGGATTCATGTAAAGTATGGCAGCGCTGACGGTTTTTCCAAACAAAGCTACCCCGAATGAAACGGTTATTAGAATTAGAAATATTTTAGTGAAAAATTTCATATTAGCCTGTCCAATAGAACATCATAATACTAAAGTCAATAATATCTACTATACCGTCACTGTTGATATCAGCCCTTTCGTTAGCTGGATTACTTTGCTCCCAGTAAAACATAAGAATACTGAAGTCTACCAAATCAACATAACCGTCACAGTTTAAATCACCAGGTGTAGCAAATTCGCATGGGTCTGGTTTTTCCTCGTCCGTGACAGTAAAGGCCACAGTTTTACTGAATTCTGAAACCTCTCCACCATTTGATGTAGCTTTAGAACGTGCTTCATGATTTCCGGGTGTAAGCAAATCTTTGCCGGCTATTAATGATTGAGACCAAAGACCGTCATTATCTGAACCTGTGTCATAACTAGTAACCGTTTCCGAACTAATGAATAAATCAACGTCACTATCGGGAATTGTAATTCCCAAAAGAGTAATGGTATCACCTACTTGAACTGATGATTTATCAGCCTCAATGGTTGGCCCCAAAAATATTCCGGTGATTGTAACCGTTACTCCAGAAGTTAACGTTACGGAGATATTAAAAACTGGCCCCTCGCGTCCATCAACATCTTCGCCATAAATTGAGAAAGTATATGTCCCCGGATCCATTTCAATAGCAACGTCAAACCTTGCAGCTGGGTCCGCGGGAACGGTAGCTAAAAACGTTCCGTTTTTTTCAAATGTAAGTTCAGAACCTGGGTAGGCAAGACCGGTGAATCTAACAATAGTATCTGGCTCTTCTGGCGGCGGCGGCGCCTGTACTATAGCGGAAACAGAAACATTGAGCGTGCTTTCTACAGTAGCTGCTCTTCCGATTTCGGGAACAAAAAAAACAAGTAAAACAAAAAAAACGCCAAAAATGATTGAAGCGTTTTTAGTACTTCGCATAGTATATAATTATTTCCTCTTTCGTGCTTTTGTGATAATCCACTGGTTATATTTCTTGATCAGGAAAATCAGCAAAATAACAACTAAGACAAGAACAACTAATGCAACTGTTATTACTCGCCAAGGCATAACCCAAAATGAGATTTCTGCAGAATCCGAAACCAGATTTCCAGCGACTAAAGATATATTGGCTTTATATCTACCAAGAGCGAAATTGTTTTTCTCATTTGAAAACTCTGTCCAAAAATTACTCCAGAAATTTCCCGTTACTTCCTTTACTTGGCCTTTTTCCCATACTGTTTCGTATCTTCTTATTGTATCTGGTAAAGTAGCACCTTTTTTAGGATTAAATTCTAGCGTAGCGGTGTCTCCACCAAGCATATTGGTAATAGTGATTGTACCGGTAGGTCTAAGATGAATGTTTCCATCATTTTGAAAACGGGTGAATAGAGTTGCAGGGAGTCTGGAAAGTGTTTTTCCATCTCCATCCAGCCCAAACTGGCTTATCTGGCCGGCTTCTTCTATATCACCAAATACTCTAAGCAAGAATAATGAACCCAATTTTGTAGATAATGCCAAACTTCCCGGGTCATCAATATTTGGAGGAGTAGTCCCAAAAAATACTGTTGCATAATGTCCTCCCGGTTCCGCATCTACCGGCGGGGTGATTTTAACATCAATCACTTTTCTCTCACCTGCATCCAGAATTATAGGACCTTCAGGCAGTGTGAACCATGTAGCAGCGCCTTCTAAAGGTGCATCAAAATCAAAAGTTGGATTCCCGGTTTCACCCTCAGCAGTAAAGCTTACTACCTCTGGATAAAGACTAAGCGTATCTTGCGTTTCATTGTAAAGCTTTACAGTGGTTTCTGTAGTTACACCCGGGTCAACTGAAGTTTCGAATGAAGGGGGGATTAAGGTTAAAGCTTGTGCATTTGGTGTAACAAAAAAGCCCCCTACAATAATTAGGGCAACTGATATTAACTTAGTTATTTTTTGCACCATTTTCTTTTATTTTTACCAAACGATAGCCCTAATAGTTATTAACACTATTACTATTAGTATATCAAATTAGAAGATATTCTAAAAGGTCGCAGTTGCAATATAAGTTATATCTGTAGAATAACTGCCTGCTTCAGTGTTAGCAGCGATATTGCCAAGGTAAAATGCACTAATTGTCTCTGTAGCGGTTGGTACTGTTTCTGATGCGATGGTTGTTAGAGTACTGGCAACAAATGTCCAGTCTCTACTGGCCGGGGTGGCGTTATGATCGTATCCGGCGGGGATGGTAGTATCACCGTCTGTTGAAAATCCCATGGCAAACTCTTCAGTCCCCGGGTTACCATCGGCGTTGTCCGTTAAACCTGCAACATCAATGGTATCAGACCCACTAGTTAATGTGGCGCCATAATATGTAACGATATATCCATCCGTTGCATTGGTTCCGATTGAAATAGTATGAGCGGCAGCAGAATCAGATGCTGCTCCAAGAGCATCAGCAGTTGCCCATCGGGCATTAGCTGAAACGAGAGTACCAAATCCGATGGCGGTGTCAGAAATTGCAAATGTAATAGATGGATCAACAGTTGCGGTAACATTTACGCTGTCATCGGCAACGAAATCTAGTGCAAATTTACCGGTGTCACCAAAAGCTCCTGTGATTTCTATTACATGTGTATTTGTATCAGCGGGGCTTGTTATTTGGTTTGTACCAGGACCAGCGGCATGTGTTCCGATTTCAACCTGTACACAATAACCGGCATCAATCTCACCTGAGGCAGCGTCCGTAGGAGGAGTTAATGTCAAAATATCTGAAGCAAACACAGCACCCCAAGTACCAGCTGCAGCAGTAGCTGCTAGGGTTTTCTGAGTCCATGTGCCATCACAACCACCATCATCATCTTCTGCTATATCAATATCGCCAAAAGCTACCGAACCATCGGTGAAATCAGTAAAGTCGATAATGATTGTATCGGTACTTGATTCAACACCAGTTGGGGTAACAAATAAAAGCGTGTGGTTGGCTAGAGCGCCCTGTGTTAGCGTACTTAATGTATCAGAAATACTGGTTAGATTGGCTGCATAGGCTGGTTTAATAGGGAAATACATAAACGCCAATGCAAAGACCAGTAAAAATACACTTATTTTCTTTATCATAGTATTCAAAGGTTAATATTCAATTCTTTTGCACCTCTGTGTCGATATTATATCAGACCCAGCGCAAAAAGTCAACAGCTTGTTGGCCAGTCATCTTATCATACAATAATTTTTGCTGCAATAGTATTTATTCGTTTACAATCTTACGCCACTAAAGTGGCTGAGAAAGGGTTGATTGAGATGGCTTGAAAATGGATTTTACAATTCTAACTGACTTTCCTTCGACCCGGCTCAGGACGGGTAGTCAGGTATCGATCACTGGCTTACGTAACTAAAGTGGCTGAAGGATGTAATTTTCATACTAAAGTTACGCCACTAAAGTGGCTTAGAATAATATAGTTTTCTTACCAACTTCAGTCAGGTGTGAATTATTTTCAGCTTTTTGATTTCTTTATCAAGTCCACGATCCCATCATCAGCTAAAAAAATCACTGATCTAATATACTCGTTAACAGTATTTTTTCCTAATTGTTTAATTAAGGTGTGATAACTGGAGAAAGGATATTGATCTAATTCTTTTAATGTTTTTACTTCGTTATGCTTTAAAGGATTCCCGACAGTATACCCTCTTATTTTATTTAGCAGTATTTCATCCTCTATTAAATAAATATAGTATTCATCCCAAATAGGTTTTCTATTGCTGGTCACTTGATTAAAAATATATGCACTTCCCCCATTGATAAATTGTAAAAGTTTTGGGATTATTTGGCTGTTATTAAAATACGAAACAAAGTGATAATGATTTGAAATAATACTAAAGTCAAAATCATCAAGTTCGAATAGTATTTTAGATTTATTTATTCTCTCTAAGATAAATGATTTATTTTTATGAGTATCAAAGAAGGGAAAACGTTTAATTGTTGGAACTGTAATAAAATAGTATGAATTGTTGACGAAAAATCTGGACATAAAATTATTTTTATCGTTTGGGATCACACGCCACTAAAGTGGCTATGAAGAAAGTGATTGTAAGGGGGTTAGGAATGATTTAAATTTCCTACCGACTTTCCTTCGACCCGGCTCAGGACGGGTAGTCGGGTAGTACCATTGAATCATAACCACTAAAGTGGCTATGAAGAAAGTGATTGTAAGGGGGTTAGGAATGATTTAAATTTCCTACCGACTTTCCTTCGACCCGGCTCAGGACGGGTAGTCGGGCAAGATCCTTGAATTATATTTCACTAAATGGTATGAGAGAAAGATTTATTCATTTACAATCTTACGTTACTGAAGCGGCTATGAAGAGGGTATATTATATTCCTACCGACTTTCCTTCGACCCGGCTCAGGACGGGTAGTCGGGTATGATTTTCCTAAAACGTAGCGGTCATAATATAAGTAATATCTGTAGAATAACTGCCCGCTTCTGTTTCACTGCCAATATTTGCAATATAATATG
>JAHJEX010000063.1 GCA_018825385.1 Patescibacteria group bacterium | reverse complement strand
TGGCCCTATCGTCTAATGGTTAGCCCGCCTCGACTCGCTAGGCGCGAGCCGACGCGAGGCGGGGACATCAGGTTCTTCCGCCTTCGGCGGGCATCATAAAAGTTATGGCCCTATCGTCTAATGGTTAGCCCGCCTCGACTCGCTAGGCGCGAGCCGACGCGAGGCGGGGACATCAGGTTCTTCCGCCTTCGGCGGGCATCATAAAAGTTATGGCCCTATCGTCTAATGGTTAGGACATCAGGTTCTCATCCTGAAAACAGGGGTTCGATCCCCCTTAGGGCTACCAAGATATAATAAAAATTCGCCTGTCCGTCAAAGTCCGTGTGATAATGGGGACAATCACGGAACTTTCTAGGCGATACCAAACCCTTTATTACCCTGTCATAAACAGGGTTGACTTTTTAACAAATTTTGTGATATAATCGGAATACATTAAATAATATAGTAGTACTATGAACCCACCAAATGGCCCTTATACTCAAGGAGAAGGGATCAAATTAATATCATACTGTCCTCTATGTAACACACAGTACAATCCGCTTGCGGCAAGAGTGCTGGATGAGCGAGAGGACGCACACTTAGTCCACATTAAGTGTAAAAGTTGTAACAGTTCTATTGTTGCCTTAGTTTTGAATGGAGCGATTGGAATAAGCTCTGTAGGATTGGTTACAGATCTGACAAGCGATGATGTTCTAAAATTTAAGGATGCAGAAGAAGTAACATCAAACGATGTGTTGGATCTTCATTCTGAGCTTTCAAATAATCAACTACTTGGATATATTTTAAAAACTGTTAAATAAATTGCAATTAAAAACACGAAAGGAAACCGATGGATACTTTGAGTCTTAGCGCAAAAACACGAACTCTAAAAAGAAAAAAAGTAAAGCAGCTACGTGAACAAAACATTCTACCCGCGAATATATATGGACCGCAAATAAAAACTCAATCTTTGGAGGTTGACTCTTCTTTGTTTAATAAAATATTTGAACAGGCAGGACAAAGTACACTGGTTGATCTCAAAGTAGATGGTAAGGATGTCACAAAAGTACTTGTTCAGGATGTTCAATTTGATCCAGAAACTAATTTTCCAATTCATGTAGATTTTCGGCAAATCAATATGAAAGAAAAAGTTGTTACAGATGTTCTTTTAAAATTTGTCGGTGAATCACTTGCTGTGAAAGAAAAAGGTGGTATTTTAGTGAAGAACTTGGACGAAGTAAAGATAGAGTGTTTACCTAGCGATCTTATTCATGAATTAGAGGTTGATATTTCCTCACTAAAAGATTTTGATACAGTAATCCACGTTGAGGATTTGAAAGTGCCGGAGAATATCACGATTCTTGATAAACCTGAACAGACAATTACACTCGTTGAAGCTCCAAGAACTGAAGAAGAGCTTAAAGCACTTGATGAAGAAATAATCGTAGAAACTCCGGAAGGAGCAGAAGACGAAAAGGAGGATGGGGAGGAAGATGAAGCTAAGTCAGAAAAAGATAAAGAAAAGCCCGTTACTGATGGATCTGATCAGCCTGATGCGAAGCAGGCTGAAGGTGGAAAACAGCGAGACAAGAAGGAATAATAATTATCTTATTTCTGATAAAATAAAAAATGGCTTCAGAAAAATTAAAACAGTTTTTTAACAAACGAGCTACAAAAATAACTTTACTTGTTATTGTAGTAGTCGGTTTTGTTGTGGTGGTAGGTTATTTTGTTTTCAGTAATGGTTCTTTGGACCAGAATATGGAAACAAATTCTAAAGTTACAGAGGGACAAGAAGCACGTGTCTTGGATGGTGTATTAGTGGCGAAAGGAAAGACAAATCCTTATCCTATAGCAGTGATGGTGGAGAATCTCTCAACAGTTAGACCTCAATCTGGACTTAACAGAGCCGGAATCGTATATGAAGCATTAGCAGAAGGGGGTATTACTCGTTTTTTGGCAATATATGCAAATCATGAACCAATAGAAGAGATTGGACCTGTGAGAAGCGCTAGAGACTACTATTTAGATTGGGTTTCAGAGTATAATCCACTATATGCACATGCCGGAGGAAGTCCAGACGCACTCCGATTACTACCTGAGTATGACAATATAATTAATCTGGACCAAATAGGAGGTGACCATGCTTATTTCTGGCGGGATACCTCTCGTGCAACAGCAAGTGAGCATACGCTATTTACCTCTTCAGAGCTTCTAAGTTATGCTCTGCGTGATTTTGATGCTCCTGATGAAGGTGATTATGAGCCATGGCTTTTTAAAAAAGAAAAAAAAGCTTCACAACGCATTAATGAAGAAAAGAAAATCACTATTGATTATTCGACGTTTAGCTACAAAGTTGAGTATCAGTATGATTTTGAGAATAATCGATACTTAAGAATAAATGGCGATGAGGCGCATACCGACTATGTAACTGGAAACCAGTTGTATGCTAAGAATGTGATTGTGCAATATGTTAAAACAAGGCTTGCTGACTCAACACGCCTAGCTATGGATACAATTGGTGAAGGTGGCGCTTTATTATTTCAAGACGGCGAAATGATTAATGCGACTTGGGAGAAAAAAAACCAAACAGATAGAACTAGATTTTATGATACTAGTGGACAAGAGATTCAACTAAATCCCGGTCCTACATGGATACAAATTGTCCCAACCGATCGGACCGTTGAATACAATTAATTAAGCGCCAATAGAATTTATGAAAGAAACAAAAAAGAAAAAAGAAGAAAAAAACATAGACAAAAAACCACCTGAAGAGAATAAAGAAAAATCAGAGAAGATAATTACAGAAAAGAAAACTGATAAATCCGAAAAAAAAGAAGAATTACTAAAAAAACCAAATTCGGAAAAAAAGAAAAATTTGTTTGCAGAAAAGCCAGCATTAGTAATCGGTGGTGTTTTAGTTTTAGGAGCAATAATTAGTTGGATTTTCATAGGCATTATGTCTGGTCAGATACTGGGTATATTCAATTTTGGAAAGTCCGATTCTAGTATAGTAGAAACTGATAGTAATGAAGATATTTCTTTGACAAGAGCTAGGCTTTTGGATGGAAGAATTGTTGCAAAAGAGAATTCATCTTTGCTTCCGGTCGGAATTATGATAGAAAATCTACCTTCGGTTCGTCCGCAATCAGGACTTTCAAAAGCACAAATAATTTATGAAGCACTGGTTGAAGGTTTTTCAACACGATTTCTGGTTATATTTGATCCCAACGAACTGCCAGATAGAATTGGGCCGGTACGTTCTGCAAGACCATACTATTTGGAATGGATTTCAGAATACGACGGACTTTATGTTCACGCTGGTGGAAGTCCGGAGGCATTAGCAGCAGTTGATGGTTTGGGGCTAAAAGATCTAAATGCACTTCATAAAGGGCAATATTTCTGGAGAGACAGCTCCTTGTCAGCACCACATAATTTGTTTACTTCAAAAGAACTATTGGGATATGCTGTGAGGGATTTAGGTTTTGAAGATTCAGTAGCTGAATTTGATCTTGGAATATACAGTAGTGACCCAGATTTAGCGGATCGTCCAGAAGATGCAAAAAAAGTGATTATCCGTTTTTCAGGAAATAATTATGAAGTTGAATATCAATATGATCGGGACTCTGACGAATATTTGCGTTTCAATGGAGGAGTAGAGCACAAAGATAGTAATAATGATCAGCAAATTCGTGCAAAAAATGTGATAGTTGTTGAGATTCCTCCGGTTGTTTCGATTGGTGAAAAGGGAAGATTGACATTTGATATATCGGGTGAGGGAAGAGCTTTGGTTGCTCGTCATGGAGAGATTATTGAAGGAACGTGGGAAAAGCCTGACCGTACAAGCAAGACAAGATATTATGATTTAAACGGAGAAGAAATTGATCTGGGTCGAGGTAGTACCTGGGTTCATATAATCCCCGAGACGCAGGAATATACATACGAATAAATGTGCAGAGCTTATCGTTTGATAATAATAAACCTGTCTTTTTTTGCTAAGTCCTCCTTGATCTGAATAGTTGCATTGGGAAATGCTTCCTTTGCAATTTTTTTTACTTGGATTGATTGTGGAGGATGAATTTCCAAAAGCATAATTCCATCTTTATTTAACTTAAGAGGTGCTTGTTTTATAATAGTTTCCAGATATTCCATCCCATTATTATCTCCGAATAATGCTTGTTTAGG
>JAHJEX010000062.1 GCA_018825385.1 Patescibacteria group bacterium | reverse complement strand
TACTTCAACAGAACGAATAGTCAAATCCTCCGCCAGTTTTTCTGGGGTTGTCTGAATGTCTACGTATTCTTTTAACCAGTTAAGTGATACCTTCATGTTTTTGTAATGTCACTTCGAGCGAAGCCGAGAAGTCTAGATTTCTCCGCCATGGTCGAAATGACCTTTAATTAAAATTGTTTTAAAAATCTCGCGTCATTCTCGAACAGGGTGCGAATATCTGCTATTTTATGCTTTATCATTAAAGGTCTTTCAATACCGAATCCAAATGCAAATCCTTGATGCTTTTTAGGATCATATTTAGCCGCCTTCAAGACATTGGGATGAATCATTCCGCATCCTCCCATTTCCAGCCAACCGGTGTTTTTACATGTGGGGCACCCTTTTCCGTTACAAATTGTACATGTCACATCAAACTCTGCTCCTGGTTCTACAAACGGAAAATATGAAATTCTGAATCGAACTTTAATATCCTTTTCTAAAATTTCTCGCATGGCATGATGAAGAGTCCCTTTAAGGTCAGAAAATGTAATATCGGAATCAACAGCCACGCCATCAAACTGGTGGAACATGGGGGTATGAGAAACATCCTCATCGCGCCTATAGCATTTTCCCGTAGCAATAACTCGTAATGGCGGTTTATTTTTCTCCATGGTTCTAACCTGTGATGCAGAAGAAGTATGGGTTCTCAAAAGCAATTCACCATATTTTCCCACAGATTTATTCTTTTCTTTTTTCAAATAAAAAGTATCCTGCATGTCACGCGCCGGATGATCTTGTGGAATATTCAGCGCTTGAAAATTATAATAGTCATTTTCAATTTCAGGTCCGTCAACGATATCAAAATTCATAGAACGAAACACATCCCAAATTCTTTCTAGCATTTGAGTAATAGGGTGAAGGTGTCCCTCCGCTGATCTTATTCCAGGCAAAGTTGGATCAAAAAATCCTTTATCTGTACTGGATTTCCCGGAGAATTTTGAATCAGCAGTTTTGATAGCATCGGTCAGCTCAATTTTTATCTCATTTGCCAGCTTCCCAATAACAGGCTTCATTTCCTCTGAAATATCTTTTATCTCGCGCAAAACCTTTGTTATCTTTCCTTTCCTGCCCAAATACTCTGTCTCTAAATTTTTTAAGCCCTCAGAGTCATTAATTCTCTGGATCTCGCCCAGCGCTTTTTGTTTTAATTGTTCTAATGTTTTTTTCATGAAATATTATTGTTGATGCGATTCGTGCTGTGCCTTTGGAGTTTCTCTTCCGAGAAAGAAGAATTCAAGCAGTGCCAAGCCCAGAATAAGCAGAATAGCGTTCCACCAGGTAAACAGGTTATTGGCCTGAAGCATCAGAGAAATCATAATCAGTAATGAAAATAGAACTGACTGACGCAAGGAAACTCCAATATGCCTAAATAGAACTGACCTCCTCACAAAAATAATCCTTACAAAAAAGCCAAATAAGGCAAAGGTGCCCATTAGTGACAAGAAAAGCATTACATAAAATGAAAACAGGCCGATAAATCCCGAGGCAAAAGGATCAATATTCAAAATCACCAGTACTAAAGCACCCCATGAAATGAGGGTTCCGAATCCCATAATTAGTAGATATCTTCTTAAAGGCATAGAGTACTAAAGAATCTTATCTCAACAGTGCTTTTTGAAGAGATTTTCACCTTTATAATAACAGTTTTTACCGATTTCAGCAAATGGTTTTTGGGCTCAAAAACGGCCTTTTTTTAGTAAAAAAACACCCCCCTTTTCATGCCAATCGAAACCGACAGATTAGGGGGGCTCTTCGACGGGAGCCGAAGGAAGAACTACTTGGTATGGACTGCCAAAGCGGCCTGCAAATCCCGATTGGGAGCAGGGTCGGGCCGGACGTGTGTCGGGCAGAGACGCAGGATTCGAGTCCTGTTTCCCTCGCTGACCACTGTAGCCACGGTCGCAGTCTGCACTTGGTCGGACGCAGCGGGGTTGATATCCACCAGCTGCTTGCTCACGACCAGCCCCGCGAAGCCGTTGTAGCCGGGCAGGACCTGACCTTCCTGGCGCGTCGAAACCAGCACCAGGTAAGCATCGTTGGTGTAACCGTTCTGCGTGAACGACACCGACTTGAAGGACTCCAGCTGATACTGCTCACTCTCGGCGAGCTGAGAAAGCGCCAGCACAGGAATGCTGGCCAGTTCAGTCTGGGCCTGCTGGCTGTGTTGGACGACGTTGAACACGCCGGAAACGGCCAACAGTCCGACCACAATCAGAAGGCTCCACATGGGAATCAGCTTTTTCATCTCTCTCACCTTTCACTTCCGTGTGAAGCAGGCTC
>JAHJEX010000061.1 GCA_018825385.1 Patescibacteria group bacterium | reverse complement strand
GGTAACGTGCGACTCGCTAAGCGCGATAACACCCGTAAAAGCGCCGTTTTCAAACGGGTGAAAGTAGCTCCCTAAAACCGTGAGATTATTCCTCGCAATAATCTCGAATGCTTCTTTCTTTACCTTTCCCATTTCGAGGCTGAAAAGGTAATCCTTATCGCACATCGTTAGGTCACCGAAGATGTGCGTGCCCCTGATATTATTCATTTTGCATTATGAAGGCGGTTTGAAGATAAATCTTACATTTTCCTTCAAAATATTTAATTATGAATTTATTATTTAATCTAGCATCCTCCTACCATACCTGGTAGATTCTTTAACACCGATTCATCACCACCCGCTATCTGAACACCCAATTCAACCATGTTTTTTGGGAAAAATAGTGTTTTCCACTGATACACTTCTCGCAAAACCTCAATGTCAGTATAATCCGTATTCTGCATTAACCACATTGTTACACTTAGTAGTGCGGGATTATGTTGGCAACCGCAAGAACTTGTACCATCATTTCGAATACCCACCGCCTGTAATCCGCAACAATATTCACATGAGATACCTACCGGCATCGATGCCAGATTAATAAATCTCGCTTTCAGTTCAGGCGTTAAGCCGGCTAAAAGAGTTGTCTGAGCTTTTGATAAAGTTGCCAAAGATCCCTCAGGATCATCAAAAGTAACTCCCATCGCTTCACCATATTCTGGAACACCAGTCGGCAATAACATAGCAATAGCATCATCTTGAGTTTTAATCTGGCTGATTGGGAAAACAGCTGCTATCCCCTGGGCTGTGGATTTTATTTGACTTACATCGACATCCTGTAAGCTAGTATTACCAGCTATCTTAGAAGAAGTACTATTTTCATTTTCATTCTTACCTGTCATAGTTTCCATCATCGCAGTAAACATTTCCTTTTCTCCCATCATCATTGCCGCTTGACCAAGTTGAATTTGATTGATGACAACAAAGACCACAACGGCAATAAGTAATGATGTTTTGAGTGTTTTCATATAAATAGGGTAAGTAAATTATTCTACTACTAAGTGTAGTAGATATCGATAATTAAGTCAATAATTATTTATCCACATCCCAATTAAAAGTTCTCATAAGGCCTTCGATCTCGTTTATTGTTAAAGTAACTTCATTTGCATCTTTATTTAGCGGAGGAAAGATAATATCTCCCGAAACATGATGCCAACCCGAATTACCAGTCCATTCCAAAGCCTGATACGCATTGCCTAGGTTGTCTTCAAGAATAATAATTTTGGTAAAGTCAAAATCAAGCTCCACAGAATGGGTATTTAGAGCAATGGCAAAAATATTCTTTGTTTCAGTCCTTCCCAGCTGCTTTGGTTCAACATCAATCTCAACTTTTCCAATAGACACCGTTTGTTTCATTTCTGAACCAGAACTGGAAGAAGCTACTTCTTTCAGACCAGTTGATGATTCTTTTATTTCATTTTGGGAAGCTGCCCCCTCTCCTGGATTAAGGACAATTGTAACAGCCACCCCAATTATCATAAACAAAGCAACAACAATTGCTATGAAAACATTTTTTTGAACTTTAATTATCATATATTTTAGATAGTTAACCGATAAAGTTTATGTTTTTTTATAATGTTTATCATATAAACAATGCCTAAGAAGTTAAATATAACTGCGATAGCCAGAATATAGCTCTGGTATTTAGCCAAAAAAATGCTTGCGGCAGAAAGGCCTAAAATAGGAATAAATTCTGTCAGGTGATGAGCACAGCACGCAATCATTGTCGCAGTAGAAACCCCTGTGTTAGCGGTAGTAATTTTATTGATCTGTTTTGTTTTGTTAACAGATCTAACGTACCAAAAGAGACCTATTTGTAATCCAAATCCAAAAAATAGTGTGCCCATCCAATATTTAACTTGTAGGAATTGTTGGAATGGGTGATGCCAATCACCAGAGACCCAAGTCAAAAGTATGAAATAAATTGAAGCAAGAAAAGCAATACCTACAAGGCCTGCTCCTATCGATTTTGTAATGATTACGGAACGTGTCATATACTACACAGTGTAGTATATGTAGTAAATTTAATCAAGAGCTAATAAAATAATAACTATTCATAACAAACAGCGCCAAAGTTAGTAATAACACCACATATAGAATTCTCTCAGTTACTGCACCTGTTTTTATCCTAAAATGTTTGGGCAGGAAATGAAAACGCCCTTTCCAGGGCCAGAGCAAAGGTATGCCGTGATGAGTCATCCCGTCGGCAATCAAGTGGCTTGCATATCCTAGGGTTAAAACTAACCAAAATTCGTGTCTCAAAAACTCAATCCATTGGCTTAAAAATAAAAAAAGAAAAAAACTTCCCCATCCCATCAAAATCACCGCTAAAATAGAATGGAAAGCTCCCCTATGCTTAAAAACGGATGATACAATCCAGCTAATCAGGTAGAATGGCTTAAATGCCACTCTGCGTTTGCCCTTGCCATAGCCAATTTCCAGATGCTTAATTTTGGAATCAGATGCATCAAGATCTGGTAAAAGACCGCCTAGGGCTCCTGCCAAAAGCAAAAAGGGATTCCAAGAAAACCCGGAAAATATTGCTAAAATCCATACAGTGTTAGCACCAATAATTGCGTGAGTTGATCCTTTCATTCCCCCATTCTAGCAGAAAAATCAAAAAATTCATCCAAAAAAAACTACAGTTATTAACAGTTGACCTAATATTAGCCAAGATGGTATAAATAAAGCAATCCTTGATGCTCTTTTTTTGTGTTCATAACCATCAACTGAAGGGAGGTTTCCGAGTTCTTAATTCGCACGTCGCACATCATACATTGTGTATTCAACTCAGATTGCGACTAGCCTATCATGTTTCGTGTCTGATTGGAGGACGACATGAAACGAAGACTCGTGCCGCTGTTGATAGCGGCGCTCCTGATCATGACTGCGATGTGGACTACGACGGCCCTGGGCTACGAGAATGCTCCGGCCGTGCAGAACGACGAGCTGAACAGCGACGCGGGCCTTGCTTGGGCCTGCGCTGAAATCGACGGCATGAACGCCAACACTGCAAGCAACGCGGTCACGGCGACCCTGAAGAACGCGGAATCTGCCTACGTCTACGTCGGCGGGAACGCGTACCTGGCCTCGAACGTGGAGAATGCAGACAACGTCTACACCCTCAATGGCGTGAACGCGGAAACCACAATCATCGAGAAGGCAAACTTGGAGCAAGCCGAGGTGTCGACCGCAGTGTCGAGCGACATGGCCTTCCTGATGGAATTCTATTGCGCGACGTCAACCTCCGTCAACACCAGCACCAACGCCCTCATCACCCGGGCGACTACCGCTGTCGTTCTGAACGCGAACAACGCCACCGCTGGACCGGCATGGAGTCAGTTCGCGGATCAGAACACGACGTTGGTTCAGCAGTACGCCGACAGCGCTTTCACTCCAAGGACGGCCACTCGCTCTTCGGCGGCCATCGAAGGAACTCGTGATTGCGCTGGCATTCATTCCACCGCTGTCGTTCTGAACGACAGCGCCAACGAGAAGGCCGCCAAGAAGCAGGCGACCAACGAGAAGAGGACCGACGTCTTCGTCGACACGAACGGCGTGATCCGCGCGTAGGATTCTCCATCATGGGGACGTGTGTGTGATCACTGCAATGTTTCATGGCCCGTTTCACTCTGTGGAGCGGGCTCTTTTTATTTACTAGAAAACATAAGCTCGAATTAATTCGAGCTTATCCGATAAAAACTTCTTAGTACTTTAGTCAACCTTGTCAACCTCAATCACTGAATCGTCATCAAGATAATAATTCTGATAGAATGAGTATTTCCAGTCCTTGGAATTTTTTGCCAGTTTATGCTTTACAGGATTGTCATGAATGTAGTTTAGTTTTTCAATGAATTTCTTTTCGGAATAGATGTTGAAGTCATAGAAACCGTTTTGCCATACATGGAACGATTGCCGAGCTTTGTATTTCTGGTTAATTTGGACAACATTATCTTCCTGGATAGCTCGGATGACGTCATCCGAGCTATCCCTATTTCTATAAGCATCGTCCATCGTGTCATCCAAGCTACCCTTATTACCCCATTTGCTCACATAAGTATTGTCTACCACATCATCCCATCTGCCTTTACGACCATATATCAAATACCTTTTTATTCGCTTTGTAGTCATAATTTTAATGCATTGCATAATTTTTGAAATGCCTGTGTTTTTCAAAGGCTGAATTAATAAATGGACATGATCAGGCATAATTATAAATCCAAACAACCTGAAACAATATTTACTTCTGTAGAATTCTATTTCTTCCAAAAGCATTTCACAGCACGATTCATTATTAAAATAAGGGGAGCTTTTGAAGGTCCTTGCTGTCACAAAATGCACTTGTCCCGGAATGTTATAGCGTTTCATAAATCGCACCGCTCGCTTCCCACCTCTAAATTAACCCCATCTGTTTTCATAATAATTGCACCGCAACGATCGTTTCTTAAAATTTCAATGTCTTGTTTTTGCAGATTGTTGATTGTCTTAAAATGCGGGTGACCAAAGCTATTTCCCTCCCCGGACTGAATCACGGCATACCCCGGATTAACCAGATCGAAAAAATCCTTACCGGTTGAATATTTGCTTCCATGATGCCCCACCTTAAGAATATCTGACTCTATCAAAATATTCTTTTCAATCAACTTATCCTCTACTTCAAAAGGCGCATCACCGGTAAAAAGAAATTCTTTTTCTTTATACACAAGTCGAGCCACGACAGAACTTTCATTAAGATCCTTTAGTTCTTGTCCAGTATAATCTTCAAACGGATATAGTATTTGCAATTCAAGTTGATCGCCAAGATTATAAATTTCACAGCAGGTTGCTGCTTTTAGAGGGATTGACCTTTCCTCTATAATATCCAGCCACGCCAGATAGTCAGGAGCAGAATGCTCAACCTTTCCAGAAAAAAGCACCTGATCTACTTCATATCTTTTTAAAACCTCGACAAGCCCTGACACGTGATCGGAATGTGCATGCGTGAGAATCATCATTTCTATATCGCGATCATAAAACGGAAGAAATTTGCCAATTTCATCCACCACTCTATTACCTGGTCCGCCGTCAATCAGTATATCTTGATTATCAGGGGTACGAATAAGAATTGCATCCCCCTGCCCAACGTCAAGAAAATATATCTTCAAATCTAATTTTTCATTTCCATCGGTAAAAAATAGTCCCAAAAATAACACTATCCCAATGAATAGTGTTATTAAAATAATTTTCTTTATCATTTACGTCCTTATCAACCAGGACGCCCATTTACCAAACTATTTATAAATAGAATTCCAATAAATTTTTAATCGTCTCCCTCACCGTCTAATTCTGATTTTGACGACTTAAATGTGAGATGAAAATTGTTGGGTTTGATGAATTTGCTTACAATATCTTTTGTATCATTTACTTTCAGCTGTTTGAATAGAAAATCAAACTTTTCCTCAAGCTCTTTTGCTATGCCCTCCTTAATTTCTTCGGGCAAGTTCATAATTTCTTTTTTGAATGGTCCCAGAGCTTTTTTTCTAGACTTGTATATAAACTGGTCGTCAGTTTGATCCTCTTTCTTTTCATCTGACATATTTTCCCAAATCCAAGTGTACATTTTTTCTCTTAAATCATTAGGAAAAAGAGAGCTATCAAACATCATATTCTGAAAGTTTGTAGCCAAATGAACCTCTAAACATTCATTTTCTGGCAAATTGTGAAATGCTGAATCAGGCAATGTCGATGCGCCATGCTGGACAGTCCCTCCCAAACCATAATTTTTACGACCAAACAATGACAACTCTTTATGTGTTTCAAAATCAACCTTTACTTGAGCAATCGAGCCATCTGGAAGCACGACACCACCATGAGAGGTGCCTGTTTGAATACTCATT
Organism: Patescibacteria group bacterium; assembly: GCA_018825385.1. Classification (GTDB taxonomy): domain Bacteria; phylum Patescibacteriota; class Patescibacteriia; order UM-FILTER-42-10; family UM-FILTER-42-10; genus JAHJEX01. The sequence continues at coordinate 3,076 of JAHJEX010000061.1, read as the reverse complement.
TTGCTAAGACCTTCCATATCAGAACCTAATGCTTCTTGATAACCATCCATAAATGCTTTCAATTCCTCTGCTGTGCTATTTTTTTTGCCGACCTCTCCAATCTCACCACCAACAGATACATTAATACCCTCTGGCTGGATATCTCTAATATATTTCGTTAATTCTGCACATAATTCAAAATTATCGCGTTGCTGTTCTATCACATTTTCTTTATCAAGATTTACCAACGTTGAAGTATCTATATCAATATTTAGAAAACCTGCAGAAATGGAATTTTCAATGATATTTTTTAACACTTGGACTTCCTTATCTCTATCAGCAACGAAATTATCAAGCTTAGCTTGAAAATGATCTCCCTGAATAAACACTGGGCCACTATGTTCTTCTTTTATTGCAGCTGCTAGAATTACTCCTACATATTCAGCTGGAGTTTGATGAGTATAACCCATTTCTGATTTTGCAATTTCAAAAATAAAAGCTCCCGTATTATTACTTTTTGCGACTCGAAAAATTGATTTTGCCAAGTAATATGACAGGCTTCTTAGATTAATTGCCGGAACAGTAAATCCTGAACACTTGCCTTCTCCGTATGCTTTATATAAATCATTTACTGAACTTAAAAAAAATCCTTTTGATTTTGCAATTTCAAAAATATCAGATACTATTTTCTGCTTTTCATCAATGCTATCAGTCATAACTAAATCCTTAACCATAGTATCTATATTATTGCTTTGATTATCTGACTGTGATGAGTCGCTCATAATTATTTCCTTTATGTATTTTATTTTCTAATAAATGCGGTCGATTTTACCTTTCACCTTTTTGTGTTTGGCTGTAAAGTCTTTGCGCACCCGCCCAAAACAAAAACCAATTTGTTCATATAGTTCAACTTTTTCTAAATCAACTGAACGACGAGCAATTGCTTCAGCAATATCCATATAACTGAAAATACCATTTTGATATCCCGTTACCGTAACATTATGTATTCCGTCCAAGAGCAAATACACAGCTCCTGCTCCTGCTTCTATGCCAAAGTTAGCATCGTATGACGAAGTGAAACCACTCCTTACCAGATGACTTGGAACAATTGCTCTGACCTCTGGCATTTCGTAGAGACCTTCAACAAACATTCCCTGTTCTTTCATGAACTGCTTAATTTCTGGATCTTTTTCCAACCTTTCTTCCAAGATTTTCGCAACATATTTACCGGCTCCGGCCAGTTTCTTATGACCAAAGGAGTCCGCCTTAGCTGAATCGTCATGCATTGCTTCACCAGCAGCATCTTTAAAACCTTCTGACACAACTATAGTATATGTACCGGCGTTAATATCACTCTCAATAATTCTTTTGGTGTACACTTTTTTCAGATGACGATAGAGTTCATCAAAATCAACCGGGATCTCAGGAATCAGAATAGCGTCACATTCGCCTGCTACGCCTCCATGAAAAGCATTGTGTCCCACATAGCGACCAAAAGTTTCCAAAACAATTATTCGGTTGTGTGTTCGACCGGTTGTTTTAATATCCCGAATAAATGCGGCCAAACGCTCGATTGCCGAATCGCCTCCGACAGAATAAGGTATCAGGTCAAGATCCATAGTCTTAGGCGCATGAACACATTTGATACCCTGCTTATCAAGGTCCAGCATAACACTCCCGGTATCATCTCCTCCGCTGATTATTAGCCCGTCAATTTTAAACTTCTTCAGTCCCTCTTTGATCCGATCATATTTTTTTGCATCATTTATTTTGGAAATCTTTACCCGCGAATGACCGGCTTCAGATCCTGCTAAATTGATACTGAAGACATCCAAACGGGAAGGAGTCAGCTCTACAAGTGAATCCATTTCAACCAGATTATAAAGACCAGCATAACCATTGGGGATTACATATGTCTTGACGCCCTTGCGGTTAGCCATTTGAGCAGCACCTTTGATAACTGCGTTAAGTCCGCCGCCATCACCACCGCCAGTAATAATACCAATATTTTTCATTACCTTTTAATCTGTTGAATTAATAATCTTCGATAATTAACGAGATTAATATTTCATTTCCGGTTTTTTCTATCTCAAGCATATAGTAATTACTCAAAAAGTCAATAAGATTTTAGGTCGTTTTTATTTCAGGTGAACGGTTTTGTTTTTTTGAAAAAAATTTCATTCCTATAATTAGCAACAGATATCCTAGTACTAGAATAACCCATGAAACTTCGGGGATTTCGACTGAAGCAAAAGGCAGAATTGAAAACAGTTCAACAATTTTAATAATGTATGAAAGCAAAAGCCATACAGCCCAGGCAAATATTTTTCCTATTGGCAACCAGATACTGGACAGCAAGCCCGCTCCAAAACCTAGCCCCATAGATACAGGAATCACCGGAAGGATAAGAACATTAACCACTAAAGCAACAATAGATAGCCTTCCGAACTGAAATAGAATCAGAGGAAGTGTAAATATGGTAGCAGATAATGTGGCCAGGAATGATTCTTTAATTTGAAATTTTTCTGGAAGCCAAGTGAACAGTTTTTCTAATAGTGGCGAAAGATAGATTAATCCCATTGTTGCCAAAAAGGAAAGTTGGAATCCAGCATCAAATATTAAAATCTTGGGATTAATAATTAGCATGATTACAGCAGTTAGTATCAAAGCATTAGTAATACGCGAAAGGCGTCCTAACTGCTTGGCTATCAATACAACTATTCCCATAATTACCGCACGTACTACTGAAGCCTGCGCTCCAGTTATGAGCATAAAAAATAGTAAGGCAATAATAATCACCCAGAAAGCCTGTTTGCGAGGAATCCCAATATTTTTGCACAAGGACAGCATAAGAACAGCAATAATCGTGATGTTATAGCCTGATATTGCCACAATGTGCGTTGTGCCAGTTCTATTGAAATCCTCCATTAAACCCTCGGGAATGCTTCTTTTTGCACCCAGAAGCAGACCTCCAAGAAAAGAAGCTTGCGGCTCAGGAAGAAGCCTATTAGTAGTCTGGACAAATCCGCCTTTAATACTATACAGCCACGCTAAAATTGCAGATCCGTTGTTATTAGAAACTATTTTGATATATGGC
>JAHJEX010000060.1 GCA_018825385.1 Patescibacteria group bacterium | reverse complement strand
GCGGATTGTTTCCATATCAACATTTTTCCATTCACCAAATTCAAACTTCCATAAATGATGAATAAGAATTGCCTGATCAGATTTTATCAACGCTCTATGGATGGCAAGATAAAGAATAGTATTTTTATCTTTCTCTGATATCTTACTGTCTTTCCACTCCATGTTTTCTGTAATTGTGCGGAACGCAAAATCTACAATTGCTTCTTCTCTATGCCTGCTTGCTAACTGGGCTTCCAGTTCTACTGCGGCGACTTCTAAGATCCATTTTCGATAGTTGTAATAATCCTGCCCTGTATAGTCACGAATTACTTCATGCAGAAGGAGCACGTAGTTATTAATTGTGTGTGCAACTTCATGGATTTTAGTTTCTGGTACGGAATTGTTGGCAAGGTATCTGCCCCTAATCAGCTCATATACCATGTGCTTGGCTACTTTGTTAATATCAGCCCCGGGTACTAATCGGCGTTTCAGTATCCTTGTTATAGCATTCTTTCTTAGAAGATTTTCCTCCTTGTAATCAATAGCATTGCGAAATTTCTCATAAAAAAAAGCCAGCCGGCTAATAGTATTGTTTACCTGAATACGTGCCACATCTTTTGGAACGTCTTCAATCGGTGGTTTCTTTTGGAAAGATAATATTAGTTGTTTGAGCGAAAACGGTAGAGAATCTTCTGTAATCATGAGTAAATGTAAACTGTTATTACTTTATTATACCTTATTTCTGTTTATTTTAAAGCCCTTGTCAGAACGGCTGAATACCTTATAACTAATATGCCCAAGTGTCAAGATTACCAAAAAACTACTCTATATAAGCAGTTTTTTGGTCAAGTAGGAACCTTTTACCATTCCTTCCATTTAATAGAACATCCAATAGATGGTTTTTGATTCTTTTCCGGTACTTGATCGGCAAGTAGTGCTTCTATAGCGTTTTCTAGATCGATGGCAGTGGAATTGCTGTTGTTTATTTTTTTATTGAACATAGTGTTTATGGCAACTGCTCCCAAACCAGGTCTGGAATCATCTAACTGGCCGTGATAAGCCAGTTTTCTTTCTTGGTCGTAAACGAAAATATCCGGTGTGCACACGGCGCCAAACTGCTTAGCTATGTTTTGTGAAACGTCATGTAAATATGGGAAAGGATAATTATATTCATCTTTCTTCATATTTTCAAAACTGTCTTCAGGATAATTATCTGCGTCATTCGAATTGATTGCTATAAACTGAACATCCTGACTTTTAGTTTTTTCAAACAATCCAACAATTTTAGGTTTAGCAAATTTTGCATAGGGACAATGATTGCAGGTAAAGATGATTACCAGTACTTTATTATCACTGAAACTAGAAATTGAATAATCATTTCCGTCAGTAGCCGGCAAAGAAAAATCCGGGATTGCCAACCCGAGATCATTCTTTTTAGAATGGGTTAATGTCATGCGTATTTAAAATTTTTACTATTCTCCGGACGACTGAACTTTTTCCCATAATTCAGTGCCATCTACGTAGTCGTCATGTCCTTTTTCTGTTCCTGCTAAGCAAGAGGTGCATTCAGTAAAAGCATCACCGTTCTTGAAATGTTTTTGATATCCACACGGAACACAAATATAGTCACCCTCTTCACTTACGGCGTCTCCTTTATGAAATGTATTTTCATTGTTCATAGGTTTGGGATTAATTTTTAACTAAAGTGAATTTATCCAAAAGAAACTAATAATGGTAATGACGGCAATAATTGCTCCAAGGCGAAGAAATATTTCCTCTGTTTTTCCCAAAGCAGTATTCCACTTTTTTGCGGTGAAAAATGCCAACACAATACTTCCAAGCGGCATGATAATAAATAAAACAGATGCGGTAAAAACAGTAAGATCGATGCCGAGTCCGATTGTAAATATTATTAATGCAAAAGAAACTGAAGGAAGGACAATAGAAAGAATCGAATTGAGCGGAGCTTTGTATTCTGTCTTATTTAGTCCCATACAGGTATTCCTTTCTTTTTTTCTCTGGAAATTTTTCTATAGCATATCGTAGCATGGTTCGAGGCATTTCTTTATAATATTTTTTTAAAAACCGTTCTTCTGTAGGCAGATGTCTGTTCCCAACTTCCCGCAGCATCCAACCCACTGCTTTTTGAATTATGTCATGATCATCCCCTAGTAGTATTTTAGCAAGTTTGAGCGTGTCATCAAACTGTCTTTGTCGGATAAAATAGTAGGTAGCCATTATGGATATCCGGCGTTCCCATAAATTCTTTGATTTTGCTAATCTGTACAAAACATCTTTATCCCTGTTAAAGAGGAAATGCCCTACAAAATAAGGTGCTGAACTGTCAACTAAATCCCAGTTGTTTATGTATTTAATGTTCTTGATGTAAAGATCATATATATTTTTCATCTCATGCAGTTCGGCATTATTGTATTTATTATTGAGGATATGAATAGCAGTCAATCTCTCTTCATGCCACTCCGACTGCAAAAGTTTTTCGACATCTTTCAAATCAACCTGGGTATATTTATTTGCTACTTTTCTCTGAAAAGGGACTTTTACCCCTAAAAATTTATCATTCTCTCCATACTCTCCCTTCCCAGTCTTAAAGAATCTTTGCAAAACTTGAGCTTGTTCACTACTTTTGTGTTTGTGCAGTTCCTTTTTTATTTCATTCAAACTTATTTGCATTTTTTTGTAAAATGATGTAATTTACTAGCACCAATATTTTAGCAAAAATTGTTCTTTTTGGGAAAGTGGCATTCCGTCGCTTCCATAGTTAACTCCTTGCATGGAGGTGCTGTGATGCCTGAAATCGCATCCAGATTTATGGGCAAGGTTACCAACGTTTTCGAAAAAAGGGGCTGTGTTGGTTTCGGACTCCAAGATGGAGCAATGGTGGTTGAAGGTAGTGAACTGCTGTTCGTGAATGGCGAACGATACTCACATCATCAGACCGTCCGTTCGGTCCAGATCAACAGTCACTCGGTTCAGGTGGTGGCTCCCGGAGAACGGTGCGCCATTCGGATAGATGATTTCTGCGAGATGCTTCCGCCGAACAACTCCAACGTGTTCATGTCCAGAGGACCGCAGGCCGGTGTCAGTGGCAAGGGCATAGTGTCCAGAGTATTCCACGACCCGGATACAATCGGCATCAGGCTGGAAGAAGGGGTCTTATGCGAGGGCGATTGGATCATTATCCATGGTGATGACGATTACCGCCACGAGCAGTGCGCAGTTTCAATTGATGTGCGTGCTGTGGACCCGGACGCTGCAGTAACAGGGAGGAAGTTCGGCGTTCTTCTGGATGTTGATCCCGATATCGGTTTACCTGTAGAAGGTGACAATGTCACTGTGATTTCAATCAAAAAATAGCGGACAATATCGTTTGCATACGCGCGACTCATGTAGTGGCGCTTTTTTATTTGACGCTAATTTTAAAAAGGATTAAGATGTAATCCCGTTCGTTGATAAGAGAATGAACTCAAATAGAAAGGACCGTGACATGCGGTTAACACTGTGGCTCTTAGTAGTCAGTCTGAAGCTAGTCTTCCTGACTATCAGGGGGCCGGCAGTGATAGAACTCTTCCGTGAAATTGCTCGGCAAACTAGCATTGTTTGGTCGGCAATTGTCCAGCGCAAGCAAATCATCAACATTGTGCTGATCAAGCCCTCGAAGTACGATGATCGAAACGGTTTTGTTGTGCAGGACAGAAAAGGAGTAATGTACAACAATACGATGGCAACACTCTATAGTCTGGTCGTTGACCTTTTGGAAGACGGTCACCTAGGTGAAAATGTCAGGGTTGTTTTCCGGATCTGCGACGAGTGCGTTCGGAAAGTAAAGCCGAAAAAAATCTCTCACCTATGCAGACTAGTTCCTTCGCGGACGCTAGTCATGTTGGTGGGAGTGCAAACCAGCCAGTTTCCGCGTGCTTCAGATATTGCGCTGGAATTCAAGAAGTGTGGAATTCAGTCAATTATTGGTGGATTTCATGTATCTGGTGTGTTTGCAACTTTCCCGCAAAATGGTGATCCTGTTCATCAACGCGCTTTCGAGGCCATGGGTCTCCAACAGCTTATAGACAACGGTGTTACGTTGTTTGCTGGTGAGGCTGAAGGGCATCTACTTGCGGTGTTTCAGGATTTTCTTGCAGGTGAGATACAGTCGGTGTACAACTATCTGGATGATCCGCCGGACCTCACCAATGAGCCGCTTCCAAGACTACTTCCTAATAGCCGCCAGGCGTATATGAACCTGGGTATTGGAGCGATAGAAACCTGCCGTGCTTGCCCGCGTCCTTGTACATTCTGTACTGTTCGAAAAGTCCAAGGAAAGAAATTGAGGCCGCGTGGTATTAAGGTCTTCGTTGAAGGATTGATTCGTTACTGGAAAGATGGTGTGTGGACATACTTCTTTACTCAGGATAACGCGGCGCGTGATCCTTTGTGGAGGGAACGCTGTCAGGCAATGATTGAATTGCAGTCAGCAGGATGGCCTCGCAATGATTTCATCATCCAGACAGACGTACCGTCGTACGAGATCCCGGGGTTCGTAGACCTAATGGCTGATGCAGGACTCGTTGAAGTCTCTATCGGTGTCGAGGCATTGCGTGCAGAAAACGCAAAGGAGGTAAACAAGCTTCATAATTTGAGGGCTAATCTTCGTAAAATGGTACAGGCGTATCGTCGGCGAGGGATTGCCGTGCATCTGAATTTCATTTTCGGATTCCTCCATGATACACCACTGACAATTGCCGAAGATGTTCAGACCATCATCACGGAACTTGAGCCTGATCTGGTCTATTTCTCAATCAAGACACCATTACCTGGTTCAGAAGACCATTACAGGATGTTTGTCGAGGGTGAGTGGATGGATTCCGATCTCAATGCCTACGACCTATATGCCACGCCGGTTAGCAGACATCCCAACATGAGTAGGAAGGAATGGCAGGAAGCAGTACATCAAGCCTGGAGGGTATTCTTCAGTACAGAGAACTGTATCCGAATCATGAGACGAGTGGCATCTGACCGGACTGATGTGTACTGGCGAATTTTCCGCAAGATGGGTTGGTTCAAGTATGCTACTGACGTAGCAGAAGATCATCCTATGCTGGCCGGGTTTTTCCGGGTACGTGACAGAAAATCCCGTCGTCGAACCTTTCCAAGAATGGGTCGGCTTGAATTCTGGCTTTACAATCTGCGTGAGAACTGGCGAACTGTGCGAGGCATAGCCAAACTAGGGCTAGATCTAACGGAGGTTTGGTTAAACACTAGGGAAAACGATCCGTTTGGCAAACGACCTCCCTGGTATATAAAGTATCTGATCACTAAGCAGGGTGAGGGTCCGATTAAGGCGAATTGGCTCTTGACGGCACATTGTACACGCCTTATTTTCACCAACTGGGTTCATGTTCTTAACCGTCCCGTAGATTTCTGATCTTTCAGAAAAATGCGGGAATTTTTTTATTGACAGACATAAATCGCGATGATAAAATTTTAGTACTAATTAGCTAATGTGTTTTGCCTGAAAGATTTTCTGGCAAAATGCGATAAGGTCATATTATAATGGACGACCAACAAGACTTTGGCCAGCGAAAAACGTATCAGGGCCAATGGGAATGCTCAGAGTGCGGGGCTGAGATTACTGAACTCCCCTTTGAGCCAGACGGAGATCGACCGCTCTTTTGCCGATCTTGTCATCAAAAGCGAAGAAACAACCAACCGCGTCGGGATTACTAATTTCAGTTAGAATTAAAAAAAGACTCCTTATCTGGGGGGTCTTTTGGTTTAAAGAAATAATTTGACAAAATGGTTTCACTATTATAATCTTTCCGACTATGGTTCATTTGATGGCACGCGAACACAAACCGGAGGTTTATTGGAATGCATCTGTATTTTGTTCCCGAGGCGCTTCGCGCTGGTCTTTCAGCGGATGTGCCCTATTCTCCCGCATTTGCGGGACAGGTCTGTTTCGAGACGGCGGGAATTATCGTTCCCGAGGGTGGTCTGGAAACTCAGATCAAAGCGGCACTGCGCAAGGCCCAATCGGTTGTCGAGGCTGGCGAATACACCATGAATGATGTGGTGCGGGCCGAGATCTGGGTGGTCAACATGAATGGCGATACTTCGCTGCTCAACCGACTCTACCTTGAGTTCCTGGATGAAGTAGGTGTCCAGTTCAATCTGGATGCGGGCATTGTTTACCCGGCTCGTCAGGCAATCGGTGTTAGTTCATTGCCGCATGCTCTGGCCCTTGTCGAAGTCGTGTTCAAGGTCGCAGTTTCCCAGAATGCAACTCTTGATTGAGGAATAGACCAAACCTTCGCAAAAGCCATATCTCTCCAGAATTATCCGGAGAGATTTTTTATTTAGCTATTTTATTTTAAATTTCCTCTTGAGCTCTGGAACATGTCTTTGTGCAGTGAACTCGCCAGCGTTCACTAGGTGTCTTAGATATTTATCAGGGGAAATTGTCCGCTTGTTTGTGAAATGCGGTTTGATGATTGTATAGTTCTTCTCTTTGTAATCTTTTAATCTTAGTTTGGCAATTTCTTCCTGCATCATTCTCACACTTACATCCAGCATAGTTGGGATTGAAGCTCTTTCATAAACATGAATAGTTCTCATTGGTGTAACATTTACAACAATGAATTTTTTTATCCCCTTGGGAAGAATTGAAAAAGGCTGATGGTTTGTTACACCTCCGTCTATATAATAGTCATCTCCAATTTTTACCGGTGCAAAAACTCCGGGATAGGCTGTGCTTGCCCGGATCGCCTGCATGATATTTCCTGACGAAAAAACTCTTTCTTTTCCCTGGGTAATATTAGTTGCATTGATATATAGGGGAATTTGAAGCGCATTAAAATCTTCTATTTCCAAGAAATCCTGAAGCGCGTTTTCAAATTTACCCATTTTCTTTATACCCAGTCTGGAAATAGAAAAATCAATTAATTTGTACGGCCTTACTGAAAGGACAAATTCTTCCATTTCTTCCGGTGTTTTTCCTGCCGCATAAGCTGCGCCAATAACACTACCCATACTGCAGCCGGCTATTGCTGAAGGCTTAATTCCCAATCTGTCCAATACTTTAAGCACACCGATGTGAGCTAATCCGCGTACTCCACCCCCGCTTAATGCTAATCCTATTTTTGCCATAATTTGGTACATATAACCATTATCTCTATATTCATTCTACTCCAAATATAAAATCTTGACAAAATGTTAAATATAGCGTATAATAACAATACAAACAAAAATAAAAGAGTAAAAGGATATGGCACAAAAACCAGCCAGTTACGTGTATTTTTTGGCTGATATTAGCCAAATGTTGCAAAGTAGGATAATTAACAGTGCAGCATGTTAAAACGTGCTTTTTTTCGTGCTTTTCTTAGTAAAATGGAGAATAATTACCTAAAAAATCAAAAAGTGATCTATAAGCTTTTGGTTCATTTGAAGGCTTTATTCTGTAAAAACCTTGCTTTGGAATATCACAAAATTACCCCCCAACATGCCGGTGGTACTTATGCAACGCCTTATTCCCAGTTTATTAGGCAAATTAGAATTACCCAAACAGTAATTGCGATTGTATTGTTTGTGGGAGGGGTAATCTTTAGTTTTCCTAAGTTACATCAGACTATTGCAGCTACTTCAGTAAACTTTTCCGGTGTTGCGTATACCGATGAAGGGACATCACCCTTGGATGGTACAGCAGTTAATAAAACCGTCTATTTAAGTGTCAACGGGGTTTATACCGGTACCGATGAAATTACTGACAATACGGGAGCATGGGCTATCAATAGTGTATCAGTCGATTCAGGGGATATTATTACTGTTTATTTGGATAACGAAACCGAGGAAGCGACAACTGTTTTTGTATCTAATGAAACCACCCAGTCAAATATTAATCTCTATCAAAACTTTGTAATTGTTCGGGCGGACACGGGCTCTATCAGCAATGCTAATTTAGATACTGGCGATGATACAGATGATGATATTAAATACAGTGTGGATATCAGTGATAATGTGACATTTGATTCTGGTTTTCACCTTCATATTTGGGCAGGCGATACCTATGCTCCAGCCGGCACAGTTGCTACTCAAGGTGGAGGTGATATCCACATAACGAGTTCAGCAACTTTCAATACGGGGGGCAATGCAGTTACTGTTAATGGTTCTTGGGATAATGATGGCGCATATGTTCACGGGAATGGCTTGGTGACTTTTAACGCTAGTTCTGGAACTCATACAATTGACGCTGATAGCCCCTCAGATGACGATTTTTATAATGTAGTCATTAACGATGGTGGCGGTACCGCTCATTGGGATCTTACTTCTCAGCCAATGCAGATTGATGGAAACTTGACGATTACTGATGGAGAAATTGATCTGAACAACTATGATACGTATGTAGAAGGCGACCTCTCTAAAACAGGAGGAGCTCTGGTTTTGGACCAGGTTTCCAGTCAG
>JAHJEX010000059.1 GCA_018825385.1 Patescibacteria group bacterium | reverse complement strand
GGAGTAACTAAAGCTGGCTTTCTTTGTTTTGCAAAAAAACCCTTTCTAATTTTACTAAATGCAAAAGAAACCGCACCTAAAGCTGCAGCAACTAGTGTTGTAGAGGTTCCAGGTCCTAAAAATCCATCTGGTATATGCATAGCTTATTCAAGCAGTAATAATAATGCCATAACTCCAATCCCAAATACTAATGCCGACAACTGCAACCAGGACTTTTTGAAATCTGTTTCTTTTTTCATTTCTGGAATTAAATCTGCTGCAGCAATATATATGAAACCGCCAGCTGTAAATGCAATTAAAAATTCTTGGGTATTTGCAAGCACCGATCCAATAACCAAAGTCAAAATAGCACCGACTATTGAAGTCAAAGCTGATAGAAAATTAAATATTAATGCTTTTTTTTTGCTGTACCCTGCATGTACTAAAATTCCAAAATCCCCTATCTCTTGGGGAATTTCATGAAGCAGTACTGCAATTGTCGTTGCTATACCTAAAGGAATACTTACCAAATAACTCCCTGCAATAATCATACCGTCAATCAGATTATGGAAACCATCTCCAACTAGGTTATTTACAGCAAGCGGGTGAGGATGATCCTTTGAGGTTGGCACGTGACAGTGTCTCCAATGTAATATTTTTTCCAGAACAAAGAATAATAAAAACCCAAGCAAAACAATAAAAGGAAGTATCTCACTGTGTTCTGATTCTTTAAAGATTTCAGGTATTAAATGAATAAAAGCGCCTCCTAACAATGATCCTGCAGCAAAACTAACTAAAAACAAGAGGCCCTTTTTTAGCCTTTCCATATTCATTGATATGGCTAATATTCCGATCAAGGAAACTAAGCTTACTATAAAAACACTTCCAATTGTATATATCCAAATTTCTGTCATATGAATTTCAGTATATCATTTATTAGTTACTTTGCAATTCTTCCCGCTTAAGCCGCAGTATCGACCAAATCGCTCCAACCACAATTACGGCTCCCATCCACTGCGCTGCTGACAATACCTGATCATGGACTATAAATTCCAACAATACTGCGCTGACAGGAAATACCATTTCGAAAATTGTCGCTCGGGATGCTAATACTCTTTTCAATCCCCAATAATAAATAAAAATAGCTGTTCCACCAGTCGTCAAAGCGATTATTATAAATACACCAATAATACTCCAACTAATCACACTGAACCCTTGAAAACCATCATATCCAGTTTCAAAATCAGCTCCATTTAAAATGGATATTACAATAATAACTATTAGCATTATTCCAGTAGTCATAAAAAAACGTAACGCAGTTCCTAAACCATGACTTACTTTGGTTATTGCTTTTTTTGAAAACACAGTAGATGACCCAAAAGAAAATGCTGCTAATATTGCCAACATAGCTGGCACAAGCATTCCGCCCGCATCCAAATTTGGTTGTTCTAATCCAAATGTTAGAAAATAACTTCCGATCAAAGCAATAACTACCCAACCATAAAATTTTTTCTTTGGCCGCTCTTTAAGCATCGCAAATGCTAAAAGAATGGCAAATATTGGTTGAAGTTTTTGTAGCAACAAAACAACGGAGATATTTAAATTTTCCGAATATACCATAATGATGGCTGCGATAATTGCCATAGTACCAATTGCACCACCAAACAAACCGGTTAAAAAGAATGCGCCCCAATCCTTTCTATTTAGGTTTTTTAGTTCACTCCTTCTTTTTACAAAAAAATAGACTAGAAAAACAGAGGCCACTGCATGTAACATAAACACAAATGTAGGAACATCAGTTAGACCCAAATCAAGGACCCAAGGTGTTAAAACAACCCCATCAAAAGCCCACAAAAAAGCGGCAAACATTATCGCCAACGCTGCCACTGAACCGATTCGTTTTAATTTCATAATATTTCGTTAAATCTATTTGTAAATATTTTAGCAGAAAATGATAATTAGAATAATTTTACCGCTGATTGGTGAAGCCCCGTGCCGTTACTGGCAATAAATATACTATTCATGTTGTTTTTTTCGTTCTTGCCTTCAAAATCTGTAATCCTAGCCCCCGCCTCTTGAGCAATTAGCTTGCCGGCAATATGATCATAAATCTCACTATAGTTGTTTATTACAACCTCCACTTTTCCGGAAGCTAGCATGCAAAAATCTAGGGCAGGAGACCAGTTACGCAAAACTCTTTTAACTTTTTTATTTTCAATTCTGTCAATGATTGTCCTGTGCGGCTTTCTGTTAACTGTGTAGTGAGTTATATAGGCAACCGTTGATTCCTCCCATTTAGATATTTTATTGACCTTAATTTTTTTCTTATTACAATATGCACCTTCGCCTTTTTCAGCATAATATGTTTTTTTCTGAATTGGATCATAAACAACTGAGGCAATTATTTCATCCTTATACAGCAAACCAATTGTTGATGAAAAATTAGGGATTCCCAACACAAAATTGTTTGATCCATCTAAGGGATCAATGATCAATGCAAAATCAGAATTTTTCTTTATCTCGCCGGTTTCTTCGGAAAAAATATTGAACCCGGCTAATTCCCTAGTCAGAATATTTAGAATGGCCGTCTCCGACTCAATATCCGCCTTGGTATATACATCTGAAGGAAAAGACTTTTGGACTACCTTAAGATCCTGGCCAAAATATTTTCTTAATATTTCCCCTCCTGCTTCGGCAGCTTTAACAATAACTTTGGTTTCTCTTTTCATTGTTATAAGTATACCAAAAAACCGCCACTAAGGCGATCTTATGACGAGACTTATGCTCCTGGAATTTGTCCCTCAATTGCTCCCAACTGCTTACGCGCCCCAGCTTGCCCTTCTTTTATATAGCTTGTAAAAAAGTCCTGCAACCCGGAAAAAAACTCTTCTACTGCATAAATATCTGATTGGGCTCTTTGGTAAAGCATTTCAAATAACATGGCAAGTTTGTCGTCCTTTGACTCATTGAGCATCGCGAGGGCCTGAAGACGAACCAACAAATCCTGTTTTTTTGCCTGATTCAAGTCCGAACGAATGATCAGCTCTTGAATTTTTTTTACTTTTTCTTGACTCATGCTTTTTCCCTTCTGAGCTCATCGCTCTGTTTGATTATCTTAGTAAGACGTAAAACGCCACGGAAGAATGTTTGACCCGCCCCCTGACCAACAATCATACCCCCGACTAAACCAGCCGGGGCACCAAAAAGCAAACCGCCAAACGCCCCGCCAAGAACAGAAGCAGGCATACTGGCTATTGCAATTTTCTCTGTGCGACTGGTATTATCCATCGCCCTGCGGAAAAGATTTTCTATCTTGTCGCCGATTTTTTCTATGACATTTTCTGTTTCGGGCGTAAGTTGAATCTCACCTTCCATAAGTGCCTGCATATTCGCTCGCTCTGTGTCAGATAACAGTTCTTCAAGCTTTTTCTGGCTTAGTCCATTTTTCTCTAACTTTAGTATTAATTCCGCTTCGCTTGGCTCGGTGGCAAGCTCTACAGACTCTGGAGCCTGATTTTCATCTTCCTCTACACGTATTACTGGTTCATCCTCCACAATTGACCCTCTGACAAATTCTTGTTTACTTTTTTTCATAGTGATTATTTATAAACAATTAACAGTAAATCCAGTATTAAAATAGCACAGTATTTAGCTGGTGTAAAGTATTCATGCCTGCATGGAGACTTGCTATCAACGACCCTTTCGCGCTATTGACAAAAACTGAGTTTAGGTATACATTGTACTGTTCTGCGAAAGGAGGTACCTTATGAATCGCCGCAGAACAAAAAAGGCATTAGCCAAGATTCTGTACCACAATCCTCAAGGTGGCATGCTGTCTACGCTGGTGCGCTACCGGCACCGACGCAAGCCCCTTCCTCAGCCCACCTGGCGGGAACTGCTGGCAATCGGATCGGTGGCAGAACAGCTTCGCCAAATCCACCAACAGGCTTTTCGAGAGGCCTGCATAGAAGTCACCGGTGAAGACCCGGAGACCGACTGGGTTTACGGCCGCGCAGTCTAATAGACTCCGGCCTTTTTTTATTGCAGAATTTTTTGAGCCAGATTTGTATTCAACGATGTATCAATTGCAATATCAAATTTTCTATCTTCAGTTAGATTTGACTTAACCAAATCAGGATCCAGTCCAACAGCTTTAACCAGTCCTCTACTAAAATCAAAAACACTTTTTTTTTCTTCTCCTAAATGAATTATCCCGGTAAAATTAAGTTGAGCTAGCTTCCAAATACTCATAGCCAACTTTGTGACATGAATTGGTGTCCTGAACATATCACTGAATATTTTTGTGGAACCGTTTTGTTCTATCTCCTCTAATAATTTCTTTAACCGCTTATCGCTTTCTCCATATATATATCCAATTCTAACAATTACATAGTTCACTAAATTTGATTTTATAGCTTTTTCCGCTGCCAACTTTGCTCTACCATAGTCACTCGCGGGGTTTGTTTCATCATCTTCTTTGTAATCACCTTCCTTACCATCAAACACTGCATCGGAAGACATATAAATCAGTTTTGCATTTGTTTGTTTAACAAGTAAACAGATGCTTTTGGTAATATCTTTTGCCCTTTCAGGCTCGGCATCATATCCCCCTAGTCTAGCAACATGAATTACAACATCCGGGTTCACTTTTTTGAAAGCAGTTATAATTGAATTGTTATCTGCCAGATCAACTTTCACAAAATTGCCACTAACTTTACTTCTGCATCCTAAATACAGTTCAAAGTCGTCTGGAGCCGTGTTTACGACTTCAGTACCCAAATAACCAGATGCGCCTAGAATCAATG
>JAHJEX010000058.1 GCA_018825385.1 Patescibacteria group bacterium | reverse complement strand
TTCCACGGAACTACGAAGGGCAGGAAGGGGGTGAAAAAAATGAAGAAAAATTTATTTTCAGTGGGGATTATAACGGTTGTAGGATTGTTGGTTACAACCGGGGTGATTTTTGCGGCTTCTCGTATTAATGTCACTTCGACACTGGGGGGAGTAACCGGTGACTATTTTGATTTAGATGGGACATTAACAGTTCAGTCAATGAAAGTTGGAGACCAAGGTACTGGTGGGGTTACCTTTTTTAATGGAACTATTGTAAATCAGACTACCACCACTGCAGGTGTAGATAATCCAGTGGCATTCGGTGACAACGTCCGAATAGACGGAACAATTTTTCGTGGAGCAACTGAGGGTCCTGGTGACGATTATCCAGTTAAGTTAAATGATGATGTTAGGGTTTTCGGCGATCTCACCATTGATAGTGGTGGAACACTGGATCTTTCCGGGGTAACCATCAGCGGTACGGATTTAGCAACGACTGATGTTGCAGAGACATTAACTGCTGATTGGGTAAATATTGCTTATCCGTGGGCCGCTTCAGAAATTGCGGACATTGTACGCCAAGTGGATATTCCGCTTACTGGTATGTACAGCGATGCTGACGGAACACCAGCAGCTATTACTACAGTCAGTACTCCCGCAGTTGCTTATACAGCTAATCAGGGTCTGGCATTAGTTTATGCCGAAGATGACACGACTGATTTTGGGGGGCAATTTATTGTGCCTTCTGATTATACTTCTGGTGGTGTTATCAAAGCACTGGTGGACACCTCAGGCGCTATAGTTAATGACTGGAATCTTGATTTCAAGGTAGCCATAAGTTCTGCTGCTTGGGATACAGACATGGATAATGAAACACCAATGGATGTACCGGATAATGCTGGAACTCCTGATGTAATAACATTTACACCAACAGATCAGGCTGATCTAACAGGAGGAGCAGTGGTGAATTTCAGTATCTGGCCGGATACCAATACTGCAACTGGTGAACCAAATGTCGAAATATATGGTGTTTGGTTTGAATATACTGCCATTCAGTAATCATTGATTTGTAAAAAAAGTTCATCTCTTTGAAGAGGAGGTATCCTTAGAGGTGGGCTTTTTGGATTGAGTTTTAATAATTGCTCAGCTATAATCAATATATGCAGAATAATAGCTATTCTTCTTTGGAAAAGTCATTAGTCGCTACTTTGTGTTATTTTGATGTTTTTGACTATCCCTTAACATTAATGGAAATATGGAAATGGCTCTTTGATGAAAGCAACAGTAAAAAACATAGTCTATCAGAAATAAGAGAAACACTAGAAAACAATCAAGCCATCTCAGTAAAAATTGGATCAGAGGAAGGATTCTATTTTCTTAAAGGAAGAAAGGCTATTGTAAAAACCAGAAAGCAAAGATATCAGACAGCCGAGGGAAAAATGAAAAAAGCCATTCGAGTAGCAAATATCCTGCGGTATATCCCCTTTGTTAGAATGATTGCAGTTTGTAATAACTTGGCTTACAGTAATGCCGGAAAGCTAAGCGACATTGATTTTTTTATTATCGTATCACACAGTCGCCTGTGGCAGACACGATTTTTTGTATCAATGGTTACCCATTTAATGAAGATGAGACGACATAATGATTTCATTAGCGACCGGATCTGTCTAAGTTTTTACATTACAGATAACCATTTAGATTTAGAACAATTGATGATTATTCCTGTTGACCCATATTTTATTTATTGGTTTGGACAGTTGGTGCCAATCTATGATAATCAGGGATATTTTAGTAAACTGCTTTCTGCAAATAAATGGATTTACAAATATCTGCCAAATTTAGTAATAAATAAACCTGTCCAGCGTAGGAAGGTTGAAGACACAAAGTGGTCGTTAGGGGTAAAAAAAATCCAGGAAATCTTTTTGGGAGGAGCAATGGGTAGTTTTTTAGAAAAAAGATTAAAGACAGTCCAAAAAAGGCAAATGATTCGGAATAAAAAAAGCAAACAGTGGGAACAAAATACGGCAGTAATGATTGATGATGATATTTTAAAATTCCATGAAAATGACAGAAGAGGGCAGTATGCGGAACAGTTTAACAACAAACTAAAGAAGGAGCTAATCCAAAATTGATGAAACAAAGAATGACAAAGTTATTGGAATGGGGAATATATTTGTGGATTTTTTTACTTCCATGGCAAGCTCGTTGGATTATTCAGGAAGGTATGTTGGATGGAAAGCCATGGGAATATGGAACAGTAAGTTTATATGTTGTTGATGTCTTACTAATCCTTCTTATTGCTATTCGTTTTTTTGCGAAGGGAAACGAAGACAATATAAAAAAATTTCACGGCCATAAACTAAACATTTTACCGTTTGCACTTGGTATTTTGATTCTTTCATTTTTATCAATATACTGGGCTCGGGATGCGTATGTTTCTTTATATGGGGTAGTAAAGGTTGCCGAGGGAGTACTTTTATACTGGCTGATATCAACTAGCAGATTCAGTCTGACCAAAGCTGGAATTGCTTTTGGCGCATCTGCAGTATTGCAAAGCGTAATAGGTATTTTGCAATTCACATTCCAAAAAACAATCAGCTCTAAATGGCTGGGCATGGCTCTGCAAGAATCTTCTGTCTCAGGAACAAGTGTCGTAGAAACTGCAACTAACCGGTTTTTGCGCGCATATGGATCACTTCCTCATCCAAATATTTTGGCGGGCTTTCTGGTGATAGGGTTTATAATATTACTTGGGTTATATTTAGAAAAAAAAGGCGCTATTAAAAATCTTTTGCCCGGAATGTTTGCTTTAGTATCAGCCGGTCTTTTTGTTGCTTACTCACGTTCGGGTTGGTTAGCACTACTACTTGCTGTTATATTCTTTTTGATAGTTGCATTTCGTAAATCAAAAAGGTGGAGAATAACCATTGCAAAGGCAGCAAGTATCATTGTTGTAGTGTTTCTTACGTTTTTATTAATTTATCCGGAAACAGTTTCGACAAGAGTTGCATCATCTTCACGTTTGGAACAAAAGTCGTTTAGTGACCGTGCTACTTATTTCCAACAGTCAAAAGAATTGTTAGATGAGAACTGGTTACATGGGGTGGGAATTAATAACTACACATTTGCAGTTAAAGAAACTGTAGATTCTACTTTGCCTGGGCCGGAATATCAGCCGGTACACAATGTTTATGTTCTTTCATTTGTGGAACTGGGATTATTCGGGCTAATTGTATTTTTGGCTTTGATCGTTCAGATTGCAAGAAATAGCTGGTTGGAACTGAAAAAGCATACCGTTAATCATTGGGTCGTGGTTTATTCCGCTATTTTTGGGGCAATGTTAATTATATTCTTTTTTGACCATTATTTTTGGACACTTTCAGTAGGGATAATGTTGTTTTGGCTGATGCTTGGTTTGTGGCAGAAAGCGATTGAGGAAAGCTGAAAATCCTGTAAAAATCATGGTCTTGACCCCGCTAGAAATCTCTATCCTGTAAAAGCAGAGACTCTGAACCAAGTTCAGAGTGACATTGATTCCTGAAAGATTTTCCTAGATTTTATTGGGATTTCTAACGGGGTTGACAAAGCTTTTAATATTTGATATCCTTACTCGTTCTTTTATAGTACTTTAATATTTACTTGCGCTGTGTCCGCCTCTGGCGGAAAAAATGTGGTCATAGCCACAAGCAACCCACACGCTGTCACCCTGAACTTGTTTCAGGGTCTTACTAGGCAAACGGAGATGCTGAAATGAATTCAGCATGACACTGTAGTGGATTGTTTGTGGCTATGACTTACCAATCCCGGTGGTCCGCTGGCAGATAACGGCACATGTGCCAAACAAGGGAGCGAAGACATGTCTTCTTATTCCGAGGGTCAAACCCATCAGCTCATGGAGAGTTTGCAAGACAATAAGTGGCCTGCTGGTGACATTACCAAGCTGGGTCAGGCCAAGCCCGAGCAGCATCAAGGGATTCGAGATGTCCTCAACGGTCAGGCGGTGATCACTTACCCCGATTGTGTCTGGCGCGAACAAGACGGCGTTAGCTACTTCAGTGTCACCTCTGACGGCAAGACCGGTCCCGAGTGGATTGTTCACCTGGAAGCCAAGGGAGATCGCGTCAGCGACTATGCCAAGAGTCTTCTCTGCTCCAGCAACTTCCAGCCGACTTCCGGTGTTACCTACAACATCGCGGTCTTGCAGGGCAAGCTCTTCAACGACCGGAATCGCATCACCAAGAAGATCCTTAAGAGCGCCAAAGAGCGCCAGCTGACTACTCCCAACGCCGAAGTCGCTTGCCTGATCCGCGACAAGTTCACGGACCAGGAGATCGAAGCCATGGGTCTGGTGTGGATCATCACCATGCACGAGTCCATCAAGGACTCCGATGGCGACCCGCGCCTCCTCTGTGTGAACCGCTTTAGTGATGGTCGGTGGTTGTCTGCCCTCTATGGCAATCCCGACCACGGGTGGAATCGCGACTACGGCTTTGCTTTCGTCGCCTCGCAAGTCAGTCCTCAGAGCTAGGTTCTTCTAACCTTTAGCTCTTTGGGCATAGCCCTTAGCCCTGTTCCGACTCAAGTTGAAATGGGGCTAATTTTTTTTCACAAAAAATGATATAATCATTTTGGAACTAGGCTAATTTGCAGAAGATTAAGGTTTTCTGCTGCCGAACCCAGCGTCCATACAATCCAGAGTATTTTTGTCCGTCAGTTGGCGAATAAAAATAGCGTGATGTATGCGAGCTTAAAAAATGAAAAGACTTGGTGCAAAATGCTGGCGCATTAAATATGCCAAATAAAATACAGCCCAAAGAGTATTCAATGGGTGGTGGAATAGATGGCATTTTGTATAGTACAGTTACTCCGATGGCGACCCGAACCTCCTCTGTGTGAACCGCAATAGTGATGGTCGGTGGTTGAATGCCAACTATGACAATCCCGACAACAGGTGGAATCGCGACAACGGCTTTGCTTTCGTCGCCTCGCCACTCTCTTCATTTCTCTCCCGACAATTCGTTAGGAGAGTTTTGTTTTTTAAGCTGTCCAGCCCATCCGCCCAGCATTTTGCCTATCTCATCCAGCTTTAGTGACAAAGCAATATATTTTTTAGTATCCAAAGACTTGGTTTCCCAAAGAATTAATAAAAACACTTTTGAAGTGTCCATTTTTTGTATAGCTCTTTTTACATGAGGCAGTTTTTCAGCTTTATTCAAAAAGATAGCTGTCGCTATTGCTTCTATTGTTTCTACCAACAGATTATCTATTTTCTGTCCCAAGGTATATCTATGTACTTTTGGCAAAGTTCGGCAATATCCATACCAAAGCAAATAAGCCTCTTTTATTCTTTGCAATACTGGTAAAAGCCGGGGGGGGGTATAGAATTAGAGTTATGAGGAAGATTCAATTGACTCATACTTATAATGATATTATTTGCTTAAATAATTTATTGTCTGCTTGGCAGGAATTTGTTCGTGACAAGAAGAACAAGCACGATGTTCAGGTTTTTTCTCGTCAGCTAATGGATAATATTATACTACTTCGTCATGACCTTGCCAATTTTACATATCAGCATTCTGGCTATGAGCATTTTAAAATATCTGATCCTAAATCTAGGGACATCCACAAAGCCAGCGTACATGATAGATTATTACACCATGCTATTTACAGAATATTGTATCCTTTCTTTGACAAAACTTTCATTCCAGATTCATATTCATGTAGAAACAATAAGGGGATACATAAAGCCATAAATAGATTTAGGAGCATGGGTTATCAAGTAAGTAGAAATAACTCTAAAACTTGTTGGGTATTAAAGTGTGATATCAAGAAGTTTTTTGCCAGTGTTGATCACACAGTATTAAAAAACATATTTTCTAAATATATACCAGACAAAGATATACTGTGGTTGCTCAATCAAGTAATTGATAGTTTTGAGGTCAGTAAAAATAAAGGCTTGCCTTTAGGCAATCTAACCTCTCAACTTTTTGTTAATGTCTATATGAATGAATTTGACCAGTTCGTAAAGCATAAATTAAGACAAAAATATTATATTAGGTATGCGGATGATTTTGTTTTTATGTCTAACAACAGACAAGAGCTACTAAATATTACTATATCAGTCAGAGATTATCTCGGCAAAAAACTTACTCTAGAAATCCATCTTAAGAAAATATCTCTAAGCACGCTGGCCAGCGGTGTTGATTATTTAGGCTATATTCATTTTCCTAAATACAGAATACTGAGGACCAAAACAAAGAAGAGAGTATTACGCTTGGCTAATCACAAAAATCTGCCCTCGTATTTAGGTGTATTAAAGCATGCTGATACTCATAAGTTGCAGGATTTGTTAATAGATAAGATGGGTAACGTGATATAGTTACCTTTTCTTGAGCATACTATTACCAAATCTACCCTTCAAACCCCCATACTTGACAACTATTGATGATTTTTATAAAGTTATATATACGAGTAATTAGCACTCTTCCATAAAGAGTGCTAAAAAGTCTAAAAAT
The DNA here is from genome assembly GCA_018825385.1 of Patescibacteria group bacterium. Lineage (GTDB taxonomy): Bacteria > Patescibacteriota > Patescibacteriia > UM-FILTER-42-10 > UM-FILTER-42-10 > JAHJEX01. The sequence goes on along the minus strand of JAHJEX010000058.1, from coordinate 7,469 downwards.
AACCATTAATTAGGAACAAATATGAAGTTAAAGCCACTGGGTGACCGAATTATCGTTAAGCCGATAAAAGAGGAGGAGGTTACTGCTTCTGGCATTATTCTCCCGGACACTGCTGAAAAAGAGCAAAAGTCTGAAGGAGTAATAATTGCATTGGGAGAAGGAGAGAGAATTAAAGAACTGGGCTTAAAAGAGGGGGACAAAGTCATCTTTGGAAAATATGCTGGTGAAGAGTTCAAAGAAGGTGATGAAGAGTACAAAATTCTATCTGTTGCCAAAGAGGAGGATAAAAGCGACGTATTTGCGATCTTTACCCAGTAAATCTATATTAAAAAACAATCCATCTCTTAAAAAGGGAGATTGCGCGGAGTTTACTGAATAATTATTAATTAGTTAGAAAAACTTATGGCAAAACAAGTATATTTTGACGAACAAGCACGAGAGGCACTGCGCGACGGAGTTAATAAACTTGCCGATGCGGTGAAAGTTACTCTGGGTCCAAAAGGACGCAATGTTGTGTTAGACAGAGGATTTGGTTCCCCTGCTATTACTAAAGACGGAGTGACAGTTGCTAAGGATATTGAACTTGAAGACAAGTTCGAAAATCTTGGCGCAGAACTGGTAAAGGAAGTTGCTACTAAAACCAACGACGTAGCTGGCGATGGTACAACCACTGCAACTATTCTGGCACAGAGCATGGTTAATGAAGGGATTAGAAACGTTGCAGCAGGTGCCAACCCTATGATTGTTAAAAAGGGAATCGACCGGGGCGTTAATGCAGTTATTGAAGAGCTAAAAAAACTTTCTAAGGATACTTCAAACAAAGAAGAAAAAGAACAAGTCGCTGCAATATCAGCAAACGACAAAGAAATTGGAAAAGTAATTGCTGAAGCTATGGAGATGGTCGGCAATGAAGGTGTGATTACAGTAGAGGAATCTCAGTCTTTTGGTATTACCAAAGAGGTTGTAGAAGGAATGCAGTTTGATAAAGGCTATGTTTCTCCTTATATGATTACCAATCCTGACAGACTGGAAGCCGTATATGAAGATCCATATATCCTAATCACGGACCAGAAAATTTCAGCTATAAATGATATAGTTCCCTTATTAGAAAAACTTGCTCAGGCTGGCAAGAAGGAACTGGTCATTATTGCTGAAGAGATTGAGGGTGAAGCATTAGCAACTTTAGTTGTGAACAAAATTCGAGGCACTTTCAACGCGCTTGCTATTAAAGCACCCGGCTTTGGTGATCGACGCAAAGAGATGCTAGAAGATATAGCCGTAATAACCGGTGGAAGAGTTATCTCAGAAGATATTGGCCTAAAAATTGAGAGTACCGAAATAGAAAGTCTGGGTCAGGCCAGAAAAGTTATCTCTGTCAAAGAAAACACCACAATTGTAGAAGGAAAAGGTGAAGACAAAGAAATTCAGGACCGCGTGGCCAGAATTAAAAAAGAAATCAAAGATACTGATTCTGACTTTGACAAAGAAAAACTACAAGAAAGATTAGCTAAGCTTTCTGGAGGAGTTGCGGTTGTAAAAGTTGGTGCGGCAACGGAGACAGAAATGCAGGAAAAGAAACATCGTATTGAAGATGCATTAGCTGCTACTCGTGCAGCAATTGAGGAAGGAATAGTAATGGGCGGCGGTGTTGCACTGCTTCGGGCCAGTGTTGCCTTAGACAATATTGAAGCTGAAGGCGACGAGAAGGTGGGCATCGATATTCTTAGGCGGTCTTTAGAAGCACCAGCAAGACAGATTGCAGAAAATGCTGGTAAAGAAGGTTCGGTAGTTGTTGAGGAGATCAAAAAACTGAATCAGAATGAAGGTTATAATGCTTTAACGAATAAATATGAGGATTTGGTTAAAGCAGGAATTATTGACCCAACCAAAGTTACCAGAACAGCTCTGCAGAATGCTGCGTCTATCGCATCATTGATACTTACTACAGAAGCGGTAGTTACTGATATTCCAAAAGAAAATGAAGATGGTCCTGGTGGTATGCCGGGCGGAGGAATGGGCATGCCTGGAATGGGAATGTAGTTTTAGAAAATCCCAATTAATAAAAAGGCAAGGTTTTCCTTGCCTTTTTTGGTTTTGCAAAACAACTAAAAATCAGGTATAATATGGAAGAATAGAAGACAATATTATGTCTGACAAACCAACATTCAATAAACAAAAACAAAAGTATGACGGCAATGAAGGAGAAGAAATATCTCTGGGGAAGGTCTCTTTTGGTGACAAGAAATTAGAGTTCTACTTTGACGTTATTAAATCCCCGATTATTCTGGCGATTGTAATCAATATAGTTTATTTTTTTATTCGAGGTTCGTTTGAGATAATGTGGATTTTTGACATCCTGGCTTTCATTTATATTGCAACTATGGTGATAAAAAAGAAACAAGGAAAGCAAAAGGAGGTGTTTATTGCCTGCGGGATTGCCGGACTATTTATGGGTCTGTTTATTGCCCTCTTTAAATTTATATACTTTCAAAAGTTCTATCTATTTTTCAATCTTATAAGCGAACCATTCTTAACATTTTTTGTGGGAGGATTTGTGGGACTTGCGGTTGCATACATATCTTTAAATCTATTCAAAAAAAACAAAAAAGAAATATCTTCTTCTAAGAAGGGAGGTGATTAGGTGGAAGAGAATAAAAAGGAACATAGTGATTCAAAAGATGTTGATGAGAATAAGCTAATTGCAGCAATCGGTTATATTTGGATTCTTTGTCTAGTGCCATTGTTGCTAAAACGAGATAGTAAATATGCACAGTTTCACGGTAAGCAGGGATTAGTGCTATTTATTGTTGAAATTATTGGTTGGCTGGTTTACTGGATCCCATTGGTTGGCTGGTTCTTCATGGTATTGCTTCTGGTATTTGCAATTATCGGATTCATCAAGGCTCTCTCCGGAGAGTATTGGGAAATGCCTGTTATTGGAGGGTTTGCCAAAAAACTGAATCTATAATATTTATTTATAGAGCTAAATAGTCTTCAAAATATTTGAAGTAAGTTCCGCTTGTTTTGGAATCTCTAAACCAGAAGGCTATTTACCCTTATTAGTAATTATTTTGTCAATCATGCCGAAGAAAAAAACAAAACCATATATAATTTGGTTTAATAAGCTAGGGATTAAAGATGTCCCACTGGTGGGTGGAAAAAATGCATCACTAGGTGAGATGTATAGAAAGCTGACAGACAAGGGGGTAAAAGTTCCCAATGGTTTTGCAATTACTGCACCAGCCTATTTCCATTTTGTGAGAGAAGGAAAGATAATGAAGCAAATTCGGGAAATTCTTAAGGATTTAAATACCCACAGTTTAGAAAACTTGAGGACTAGAGGGAAAAAAGTACGCTACGCACTACTTGCCGGTGAGATGCCTTTGGATTTGGAAATGAAAATTAGAGAAAACTACCGACTGATGGAAAAAGAGTATGGTAAGAATGTTGATGTTGCAGTTCGTTCTTCAGCAACTGCTGAAGATCTTCCCGATGCTTCATTTGCCGGTCAACAAGAAACTTTTCTAAATATTCGTGGTGAGTCCGCACTGTTAGAAGCAACTCGTAAATGTTTTGCATCTTTGTTTACTGATCGGGCAATCTCATATCGTGAAGATAAGGGGTTTGGGCATTTTAAAGTAGGACTATCAGTTTCTGTCCAGAAAATGGTTCGTTCTGATAAAGCCTGTTCGGGAGTTATGTTCTCAATAGATACTGAAAGCGGATTCAAAGATGCTATTTTAATTGAAGGTGCATGGGGACTTGGTGAAAATGTTGTTCAAGGCGCAGTTAATCCTGATTCGTTTTATGTTTTTAAACCAAAGTTGGCGGAAGGATATAACGCAATCATTTCCCGAAGAATGGGAACAAAAAAGAAGAAAATGATTTATGCTAATAAAAAAGGCGGTGGTATTAAAAATACTCCTGCAACTGAAACTGAACAGAGTACATATGTATTGAAAGATAAAGAAATTCTAAAACTGGCAAAATGGGCTGTAATAATCGAAGACCACTATTCTAAGGAAGCCAAATATTTCAAGCCGATGGATATGGAATGGGCGAAAGATGGCACCACTGGTGAACTGTTTATAGTTCAGGCGCGACCAGAGACAGTAATGTCTCAGAAAGATCTGACTGTTATAGAAGACTATCAAATCTCTCACTCTGGTAAGGTTCTGACTACTGGCCAAGCCGTGGGAGCAAAAATCGGTGCCGGGAAAGCTAATGTGATTCATAATGTAAAACAGATGAGCCGGTTCAAGAAAGGTGAAATACTGGTAACCAAAATGACTGATCCAGACTGGGAGCCAATAATGAAGATTGCATCAGCAATTGTTACTGAACTGGGTGGTCGCACATCCCATGCTGCAATTGTCTCCCGTGAATTAGGCGTACCGGCAATTGTTGGTACTAACAATGCCACAAGGAAAATAAAAATGGGCAAACCGGTAACTGTTAGTTGTGCAGAAGGGTCAGAGGGAAAGGTATATGCAGGCAATATCCCGTTCAAGGTAAAAACAACAAAGATTAGTAAGAAGAAGCGACCAAAGACCAAGATTCAAATGATCTTTGGTACTCCCGAAGAAGCATTTTCTGCTTCTCAAATCCCAAACGATGGTGTTGGACTAGCACGTGAAGAATTCATTTTTACCTCTTATATCAAGATTCACCCATTGGCACTATTGAATTATGGCAGACTGAAAGACCAAGTAGCTAAAAAGAAAATTGCTGAGTTGACAAATGGGTATAAAAGCAAGAAAGAGTATTTTGTTGAAAGATTGGCCTCTGGCATTGGTATGATTGGCGCGGCGTTTTATCCGAAAGAAGTGATTGTCCGTTTGTCTGACTTCAAATCAAATGAATATGCAAACTTAGTTGGTGGTAGAGACTATGAGCCGAAAGAAGAAAATCCAATGCTTGGTTGGCGCGGTGCTTCTCGCTACTATGATCCTAAATACAGAGAGGCATTTGATTTAGAATGTGTGGCTATCAAAAAAGTAATAGAAGAAATGGGATTAAAGAATATCAAGGTAATGGTTCCTTTTTGCAGAACAATAGAAGAAGGCAAAAAAGTGATTCAGGTAATGAAAGAAAACGGATTAGTTCAGGGGAAAGACGGATTAGAAATATTTGTGATGACTGAAATTCCTGCCAATGTATTATTAGGTGAACAGTTTGCCGAAATATTTGATGGGTTCAGTATCGGATCAAATGATTTAACTCAACTAACCCTTGGCCTGGATCGCGATTCATCTATTGTCGATCATGTTGGTAACGAAAACAATCTAGCAGTAAAAAAACTGGTTTCTCAGATTATAAAAATTGCCAAAGAGAAAAAGATGAAAATTGGCATTTGTGGCCAGGCTCCATCCGATTTTCCTGACTTTGCCCACTTCCTGGTTGAAGAAGGAATTGATGCTATAAGTTTAAATCCTGATACGGTTATGAAAATGACGGTGGATATTCAGAAATTAGAAGCGAGACTAAAAAAGAAAAAGAAGAAGACTGATCCCCGATCAAGTCGGGGACAAGCAAAAAAATCCACTTCAAAAGGGAAGCCAAAAAAAAGAAAGTGAGTAAAAAGAAAAAATAGCTAAATAAAAAAAGGCGGGATCGCAGATCTCGCCTTTTGCTTTTGCATAAAGAGCATTGAATACTCTGTTTTAATCTTCGTCAGTGTCACTATCGTGGCTAATTTTGGCAGGGTTGTTGCAGAGCGGTTGTAGTAGTTCTTCTTCTCCCTCTTTGTAGGTCCGAAACAGATCTACCCTGCTTCGGCTGACAGCCAGTTTTGGCCGTCTAATGATGTCCCCGTGTTTGTCGGCCATCATAACATTTGTGATGTTGACCCAGTGGTCAGAAATGTGGACTACCTTGCCGATCGCAACTATCTTTCCCCTCTGGAATATAGTTACTGTTCTTCTGTTCCACAGTATTGTCATGATGATCATGGAAACGAGTGCGCGCATAGATTTCTCCTCTGTGTGAGTTTTACAAAAGCACCCAGCTGCCACTATGCTTCTGAGTTATCAACGAGCCGTCTATTTAGCAAAAAACCCACCAGATGAATTTTCTAGCGGGTTGTCAATGTTCTCGAAAGGTTGCAGTTGAAAAAAATCATTTCAGCTGCTGCCTTTCAAGAGCACTTGTGATCTAATTGTTAAGGAACGTGCAATACTATCATGGATTGGAACTCTTGTCAATAGGCGTGAGTATCAGCAAAATAAAAACGACCACTTATGTAGGCGGATCGTTATGTTTCATATTGAAACAGCCTTGTGTGCTGTTATTCGAATTCGTGGTGGCAGGTGCAACAGTGGTAGGTGCCATCAGCGACACCTCGACAGACAACACTGTCTGGTGGGCAATGAGGGCAGTCTGGCATGCCTGGTAACTTGTGCTTCCGTTTCTTTTTCGGCTTGACCTGATTGCCAGCTTTTTTCCTCTGCATATCTGACATTCCGTTTCTCCTTAAGAATGGATCAAGTCAACTCTAGTGAATGATAATGTACAATTAGCACCATGTCAACAACCTTCATATTCAAAAGTAATTATTGAAAAGTAGGTTTTTATTGACTTAAAAACAACGTTTTGGTATGTTGGGTATACATACATTTCTCTGTTCTTTTAATTCAGCTGTTAGGGGGTGACATGCTTCTATACACTCCGCTCTGACGTGGCTTGATTCGTGTGTGATCGATCTATTCAACACGGAAACACGGAGGAGCCACCATGGCCAAGTATCAGTACCGGTTAGAGTCTGCTGCGCGCAGGCTTGCAGAGTGCCCATGCGGTAGCAAGAAGGGCGGCAGAAAGTGCCGCAAATTCCAAGCGACCCACCGCGATAATTGTCTGGGTTGCCAATTCTTCGGCGCTACAAAGCGTACTCCTTCCGGCGCCAAGCCGCCCAGGGTTCATGCTTGAATCCAAACCACCGTTGTCACTTGAAGTGAAGGGGCGAAAATGCCGAAGAAGTCGAAGAAGAATAGTTCTGCGAGAATTCTCGAATGCCGTGATGGGCGTACCATCCTGTGCACCGATGTGCCGAAAGTGATCGGATTCAGCGCGGAGAGGGAAGGTGGTCAGTTCAGAATCACCAACCGCAGCGAATTACCGATCACTGTTGCCCAGCGCCGCCGAGCCGTACCGCCGGGCGAAAATGCCTTGGTCCCCAAAGACACCCAGCTGCAGGTTGGTGAACGCAAGTTCATTTGTCGATAGCGCTCTTCACTGAGCGCAAACCCCATTTTTTTATAGAGAATCCTAGTATTCTCGCCGCCCCGCCAGTATGACACTGAGCAGGGGCATTTTTTTAACTTTCATTCTATTGTTTTAACTAACCACATTTGGCACTTTTAATTCTAGCATTTCATTGGGTGTTTTTCCATTTAGACCACAGTGTTCAAGATTGTTGTATTCTTCGTTCCAGATTCTAATTTTCTTCTTCAATTCTTTTAATGTTCTGAATG
>JAHJEX010000057.1 GCA_018825385.1 Patescibacteria group bacterium | reverse complement strand
CTAAAAAATGGTTTATCGAAGAGGTCCAGCTGACTAGGAAGGGCAGGAAAGAAACGAGAAAGCTTTTGGGAGAACAACAACTATTACCATTTAAGAATAAAAAATAATTTACAAAAAAACATGTCATTAAGAAAAACTCTCTATATTTTAGTCCTATTCTCTTTAATTCTACCTCAATTGGCAATGGCGGATGGAATGTTGATGCCACCGCCAGATTATTGGATACAGGAAACGGCCCAAAAAGCAGTTATTTTTTATGACGGTGGAGTGGAAACAATGGTAGTTTCTATAACCTTTCAGGGAGATGCAGAAAAATTTGGCTGGGTAATACCCGCTCCGTCTAAACCAACCATTACCAAAGGATCAGATGAGTTATTTACTTCTTTAGATGAGCTGACAGGTATGTATTATTCTCTTGATGATAGAAATGACTCAATTGCCCCTTTGAGTGGAGGTTTAAAACAAGAATCTGTAACAGTAATAGAAACAAAACAGATAGAGTATTACGAAGTTACTACGCTTTCTGCAACTGATAAGGATGCATTAACAGAATGGTTGAATGACAATGGATATTCATATCCTTCGTCCGCTAGCTACATATTAAATAGTTATATAGAAAATGGATGGTTTTTTGTGGCGATGAAAATCAATACGGAGAGTTTAGAGTGGAACAATGTATCACAACAGCTAAAAACAGGTCATGCTGTTCCGGTTGCAATCTCTTTTGAAACAGAAAATATAGTTTATCCGCTTAAAATATCGTCAGTAACTAGCAAACCTGGGCAAAATACAGATGTGGATGCGACTTTCAAAGATGGAATAATTGATAAAGGTCTCGAGATGGATAGTGCTGATCAATTCACATTAGATAATGATTCTATCATTTCTTCCGACGAGGGGACACTAGAAATGTGGATTAAGCCAGAATGGCTAGAAAGTAAAAATGGTATTTTCGATCTACTAAGCGTTGCAAATGAAAATACATCATTAATATCGTTTGAATTTCAAATGTATCGCGATTATTCTAATAAACAATATGAGTATCGTCTTCGAAGTTATCTTCCTTTTGGTCATGATACATGGCAGTCTGTAAAGTTTGATATAAATCATGGTCAATGGAATCATCTAGCTGTTACATGGAAAGAGAACGAAAAGCCAAAATTTTACCTTAATGGTGCTATTGTTGAGTTAGCTGCTGGTTCGTCCGCTTCTTATAGAGGTGATTTCAGCATGGTTGAACCGGTTGATGCCAAAACATATATTGGCACGGGCATGTATAATTCTAGTTTACAAGCAGTTGTTGATGAGATGGCAGTTTTTTCAGCAGTAAAAACAGCAGAAGAAATTACAGCAGAATATACTAAAGGCGTAAATGGAGAGGCATTAGTAGCAGATGATGATACAACATTCCTTACCCATTACAATTCTGAATTGCTAGAAGAGGTATCGGGAAATGATTTGAACTATGTCAAAAAAATTGATCCAACAATAGATACATATTATAGTGACACGGCGTCTATTGTTCTCTACGTTTTTGACATAAATAAAAAAGAACTGCCGTACTTCACTACTGATTATGCAGGCTGGATTAAAAAAAGTGAAATTGAAGATCTAGCATTAAATGATCAAGGTTATCCGTGGGTGCAACCTTCTAAGGATAAATATTTCCTCACGAAGCTTAGCAGGACAATGGCATACACTGATATGACTGAAGATCTATTTTTTAGAGATGCAGAAGATAACACACCAATTAATGCACCTGGTACTGAGGATAGTGATAGGAAAGTAATATTTTATGTTATTATTGCAATTGGTGTTGTTGGCACATTGGTAATGTTGGCTGTTATAAACAATCAATCAAAATTTAAAAAGTAACTAATAATTAGGAGGCAATACTATGACCCCAAAAGATATTCTAAAAGAAACCGCCCAACCTAAGGCGGTGAAGGGAAAGCAGAGGAAACAAAAGAAAGTTTCTGCTTTAGGTATTATTTTTACCATTATTCTTGCGATTGTGATTATCCTACTTGGTGAGCGGGTAATCTTCGATCTGAACAAGGTTGCTAATCCGATAGTTTCTTCAACAGATGGTTCTTCATATAAATTTGCATCAGAGTTATCTTCTGAGAGATCGGGCCTTTCTAATTCGCGAATCTATTATCCTACTAGTCAAAGGGCGGATTACTTAATGTATAAACTGTTGATCCATTCTGCTTTCATTATCCCCATCTTTCTTCTTACTTTCCTCTTGTACTACATGTTTAATGTCAAAAAAAGACAACCAAACTGGTTTGTTGCGATGTATGGGTACTTAGTGTTTGCTTTTTGGATGCTGTTTCATCTCTTGATAGAGATAATGGTTGTAATAAACTATCAATTCCCAAATAGCGCCATTTACATCATTCTTGGTATTCTAGCTGTGATTTTCACTTCTCTAACTGTATTTATGCAGAAAAAGGTAGTTCACAGAAATAATTCCTAAATCCAAGCAATATGAAATATGAAATAACTAAAATTCAGCCTTGGCCACTTGCTAGAGTAACCAGTCTGGTTACTGTCGCAATTACTGTAGTCATCAGTATACCTTATCTTGCGCTAATGTTACTGTTTTCCGGTGGCTTTGAATATTTTGATTTCAGCGTATGGATGATTGCGGGAGTTCTTGGATATATTGCACTGGCTTATGTGATCGGGCTAGTGTCGGGATTTGTATTTGCTTTTGTCTATAACTGGATTGCTGATTATCAGAAGGGGATTGAAATAGACATTGATTTAGTGGAAGGTCAAGAGAAAAAATAACGACCAAAATATATGCCAATTCCAAAAAAACTTATAACATATCTTGAGCAGAACAAAATCAAGTACGAAATCTTGGAGCATAGAACTGTTTATACCGCTTTTGATTTGGCAAGTACGCTCAAATTGAAATTGAGTGAAATTGCGAAAACTTTGGTTATTAAAGCTGACAAAGAATATTATTTAGTAGTTCTACCTGCACATTATAGGCTGGAGCTTACAAAATTGAAAAAAGTACTAAACGTAAAGAAAATATCAATTGCCAATGAAAATGTGATGCAAAAAGTGTTCAATGTAAAACCTGGTGCTATTACTCCATTTGGTTCAATTCACAAAACACAAGTTGTGATAGATAGATCGTTGCTTAAGTCTCCTAGAGTATTAATGGGTTCCGGTTCCTTTAGTGAATCTGTTGCTATGAAGATAAAAGATTTTACTAAACTTGAAGAGCCAATCGAAGGAGTTTTTGGTAAAAGGTTTACCTCTGATGTAATAGCTAAACCTAAACTGCAAAATAAGAAAAAAGGAGTTAAGAAAAAGAAAGCTGTAAAAAAATATCCTACAAAAAGAAAAACCAAAAAAAAGAAATAATCTTTGTGAATAGTGTCACACATAGTGTGTTTTTATTTAGCCAAGCATATATATATGTATAAAATAGAATTAGAACAGTTTCAGGGGCCACTGCCTCTTTTATTGCAGTTGATAGAAAAGGAGGAGCTTGATATAACAGAGGTTTCTCTAGCTAATATTGCAGAACAATACCTAGCATATATTGAGCGAGCTCAAGATCTCCCCACAGGAGACCTTGCAGATTTTTTAGTTGTTGCGGCTAAACTGCTACTTATCAAATCAAAACTATTATTACCTACCCTGCAGTTTGACGACGAGGAAACAGAAGATTTGGAGAAGCAATTGAAGATTTATAGAATATATTACGATGCTTCAAAACATATTCACAAAATGATTGGCAAAAAGAAGTTTTCATACTTTAGGGAATCATCCAGAGTTCGTACGTTAGAGCCAATTTTTAGCCCTCCTGAGAGTATCACTACCAAAGATTTAAGAAATTATTTCCGAGAAGTTCTGGATAGAATAGAACCTGTGGTCAAGCTTCCTCAGGAGATGATAAAGAAAACTGTTTCTATCCAGGAGAAAATATCAGAAATTAAAAATGCTATTTCAACTGAAGCAAGATTGAATTTCAAAACACTTCTAACGCAGTCAAAAAATAAAACTGAAGTAATCGTAACGTTTTTAGCGTTACTCGAATTAGTAAAACAACGTTCTGTCCATGTTATACAGGAGAGTGTGTTTGAAGAAATATATATAGAACAAAATAATATAGAGGAGCTTTAAGTATTAAAAAATAAATGAATGTCACTATCTTCGGAAATTGAAAGTCTATTATTCATTGCAAGCAAACCCCTCACTGCTAAAAAACTAGCAGAAATTGGAAAAACAGATAAAAAAGATGTTGAGGAAGCATTGCAAGAACTAATGGATAAATATAACGGAGGGAAACAGGGGATTGCACTAATGCGTCATGGTAGTAAGTTTGAGTTAGTTTCAAGCCCCGTCAATGCTAAAGTTGTTAGAGAATATTTGAAAGACGAGCAAACTGGTGAATTAACAAAACCATCTCTTGAGACATTGACTATTGTTGCTTACAGGGGTCCTGTGACAAAAGGGGAATTGGAAATGATTCGCGGTGTTAACTGCAGTCTTATCTTACGTAATTTACTTATTAAGGGGTTAGTTGAAGGTGAGGAAAATAGCAAAGACAAATTAACGTATTACCGGATTACCTTTGACTTCATGAGATTCTTAGGGATTAATGATGTTAAAGAACTACCGGATTACGAAAAACTGAATAGTGATAATAACCTGGAAGAGTTACTGAATGAGGATAATAAAAGTAATGAGGAAGAAAAGTCATCATAAAGTATGATTTACTATCTTATAATTGGAATAGTTTTTTTTGGCCAGCTGTTTCCTCCTATCATTGGAGATGCGGATAGTGTCTTAGTGTCTTCTTTGGACAGACATGAGAACATTGAAATGAATGTACAAGAGGCTACAACAATTTCTGATCCTGGCCCTATAAAAACTTCTGAAAGTTCAGGCGTACATCTAACCGCCAGTTCAGCAATAGTTATTGATAAAGCAACCGGAAAAATTTTGTTTCAGAAAGAACCAGATTCTCAACTCTCTATTGCTAGTATTACCAAGCTTATGACAGCGTTTGTATTTTTAGAAAACAATCCGGGCTTTGATAAGACTGGGCAAATTGGAGTGGGGGAGAATAGCCTGGAGGGATCAAGAGTACAGGTAAAAAGTGATGACCTGATGACAATCGAAGACCTTTTTTATGCAAGCTTGGTAGGATCAGCTAATAATGCTACTCAGGCTTTAGTGCATTCGACTGGACTAACTGGAGAAGAGTTCATTCTGGAAATGAATAAAAAAGCTAAAAGTCTCGGTATGGAAAATACTTTTTATATTGAGCCTACGGGCTTGAATTCTGGCAATGTATCTACAGCAAACGATTTGGCAAAACTAGGAAAGGTGGCTTTTGAAAAAAAAGAAATCAGAGATGCCACTACGCGTAAGGAACATACATTTATTACTCTCGGCAACAATGAGTTTCATAAGCAAACTTCTACAAATGATTTACTGGATAGTTATCTGAATATCACGGGAGGAAAAACCGGATTTACCTATGATGCTAGATACTGCTTGATAATCCAAGCAGAAAATGAACAAAAAAACGAAGTGATAGCGGTTGTGCTTGATAGTGAATCTAGCAATACCCGTTTCCAGGAGATGAAAGCATTAGTTACTTGGACGTTTGCTAATTTTCAATGGTAATATTGATTTACAAAAGGTACCCAATATAGTATGCTAAACATAGATTACGCTGAAATTTTTAAGAGTATTCCACCAGAATGGGCGACATTTTTAATCGCAATGTTGCCTATCGCTGAACTGCGCGTATCTATTTTTGTCGCATTAGGAGCATACGATCTTCCTGTACTAACATCTTATATTATTAGTGTCGCTGGTAACCTCTTTCCTGTTGTTTTTATTTTATGGTTACTCGAGCCGTTTTCTAGATGGTTATCAAAACATTTTAAATTTTTCAAAAAATTCTTTGATTGGTTATTTGAAAGAACCCGAAAAAGATTTGCTGAAAAGTATGAAAAATGGGGACTGTTGGCTTTAGTGCTCTTTGTGGCGATTCCCTTGCCAGTAACAGGAGCTTGGACCGGTTCAGTCGCAGCATTCCTGTTTGGCATTCCTTTTCGAAAAGCATTGCCATTAGTAACACTGGGCGTACTAATAGCCGGTGTTGTTGTAACACTTATTAGCTTAGGAGCTAGATCTATTATTTAACTTTCAATATATGGCCGGAGTAAATTTTCCTTTCGTAATTGGTAACTGGAAAATGAATCTGACTCCCTATGAGTCAGAAACAGTTGCCAAAAAAATTGTTGCTGGTCTTCCACCCGAAGGGCTTCCAATCGAAATTGGAATATGCCCGTCTTATCCTGCAATGGAAAGAGTGCAAAGAGTAATTGCCAAAACCAGTATAACTCTAGGATCTCAGAACATGTTTTGGAAAGAGGATGGTTCCTATACAGGAGAAGTGTCTGTTCGCATGTTGAAAGATATGGGGTGTCATTATGTGATTATTGGTCATTCAGAACGTCGTATTCATTTGCGCGAGACTGACTACGAAGTGAATAAAAAAATAAGGTTAGCTTTGCAGTACGGATTGGTTCCTATATTATGCGTTGGTGAAAAATTTGAAGAGCGTCAGGACGGAAAACGTGACGTGGTGATTATGGAGGAGGTGGCTAATGCATTAAAAGGGGTCGATAAGTTTAGTCAGCTGATTATTGCATATGAGCCTGTATGGGTGATTGGTAGAGGAGAAGCAATTGAACCAAATGAAGCTTGTTCGGCAATAGGATTGATTAGATACACTCTTAAAGATATATATCCACAAAAAACAATTGATGACAAAATTAAACTTCTTTATGGTGGAAGTATTGATGACAAAAATATCACTGATTTTGTTGATAACGAAGAAATCAATGGTGTTTTGGTAGGAGGATCTAGTCTTAAGCCGGAAGTTTATATAGGAATGATTAATAACTTAGCTAAGCATGTTAGTTAATTTCTAATGCAAAAGTAATGACAAAAATTGCAATTAATGGTTTCGGCCGTATTGGCCGAGCAGCCTTCAAATTAGTACTTGAAAAAGATGGTCTTGAAATTGTTGCTATTAATGATCTTACTGACAATGAAACTTTGGCACATCTATTGAAATACGATACTGTGTATCGAAAATATAATAAGGAAGTTAAGGGGGATGTAGAGGGAATTGAAGTGGATGGTAAGCGCTATAAAGTATATGAAGAAAAGGAACCAGATAAGCTTCCATGGAAGGATTTAGAGGTGGATATCGTCTTAGAATGTACAGGCAGATTTAGAAAGAAAGAAGATGCCGAGCTACACATCAAAGCTGGTGCAAAGCAGGTGATCCTCTCTGCTCCTGCGAAAGGTGACGGTGTAAAAAGCTGTGTGATTGGCGTAAACGATGCTGACTACGATGTTACAAGTAATCAGGTTATGGATAACGCATCTTGCACAACAAATTCGGTTGCGCCGGTAATGGACGTGTTGCACCGAAAATTTGGGATTAAAAAAGCAATGCTTACAACCATTCATTCATATACATCTGATCAAAATCTGATTGACGGACCGCACAAAGATTTGCGTAGGGCACGAGCTGCTGCTCAAAACATTGTGCCTACTACTACTGGAGCAGCAAAAGCAACTGCCAACACCATTCCGGACCTTAAAGGAATTTTTGACGGTTATGCTGTTCGCGTACCAACTGTTGATGTATCTCTATCTGATCTAACAATTCTTCTAAAGAAAGAAACAACTGAGGAAGAGGTTAATGATGTTTTAAAAAAAGCATCGGAGAGCGATCAGTATAAGGGTATTTTAGGAGTCACTGATGAACCATTGGTTTCTTCCGATTTGATAGGCAATTCTCATTCAACAATTGTTGATCTTGGCCTAACTAAGATAGTTGACGG